>CAZXHR010000346.1:0-1558 GCA_964640465.1 uncultured Opitutaceae bacterium | reverse complement strand
GAACTGGCCGACGAGTTCAAGATCGGCGCCGCCGACGAGGCCGGCGGCGGGCTCGCCGCCTTGTTGGCGAAGTTCAGATACAGCGAGGAGGCGTTCCGCCAGTGCGGGCTGTTCTTCGTGCGCGAGGGCGTGCCGTTCTCCATCGGCGGGCTCAAACACCGCTTCCGCGGCCGCCTGATGATCCCCATCCGCGACATCCAGGGCCGCGTTGTCGCCTTCACCGCCCGCCAGACCGACATCACCCCCGCCGACGACCCGGCGCGCGAGGCGAAATACGTCAACTCTCCCGAGACGCCGATCTTCACCAAGGGCGAACTGCTCTTCAACCTCGACCGCGCCCGCACCCACTGCGGCCAGGCGCCGTTCGTCATGGTCGAGGGCCAGCTCGACGCCATGCGCTGCTGGCACTCCGGCCTGAAAACGGTCGTCGCCCCGCAGGGTACCGCCATCACCGAGCGTCAACTACACCTCCTCCACCGGCTAAACCCCCGCTTGGAGTGCTTCCTCGACGGCGACTCCGCCGGCCGCAAGGCCGCCTTCCGCATGCTGCCGCTCGCGCTCAAGACTGGCATCGAGGTGAAGTTCATCCAGCTCACCGTCGGCAAGGACCCCGACGAACTCTTGCGCGACCACGGGATGGCCGCCTACGAGGAGCTCCGCGGTCACGCACTCGACGGCATCACTTTCGCTTGTCGCGCCGTTCTCCCCGACCCCTCCAACGCCTCTGCCCTCGACCGTCAGGAGGCGGTGAAACAGCTCTTCGAAATCATCGCCCAGAGTTCCTCCGAGACCGCCCTCGAAACCTACCTCGCACAGATCCAGCGCGAACTGGGACTGGGCCGCGGCGTGCTGGCCGACTTCGAGGCATTCCGCCACGGGCATCGCGGTGGCCCCATCGCCGCCGATCAGGACCGGCCCGCCACGCCCGACTCCGGAGTCACCGAGACCTACAGCCCGACCGGCCCCGAGGAACACCTTCTCCTGCTCTGCCTGCACCACGAGGAACTCGGCCCGCCCCTCGCCGCGCTCGTCCAATACGACTGGACCGACGACACCTCCGTCGCCGGCCGCCTGCTCAACCGCGCCCTCGCCGCCTTCAACGACCGCGACTGGCCCGGTAAAAGCGAAGTCATGACACTGGCCCAGGACGACGAGGAGCAGCAGCTCCTCACAAAACTGCTCTTCGTCCCCCCCCGCGAGGAAGACCCGATCAAGATCGCCAACGAAGGCCTGCGCCAGCTCCACCATCGCTTCGTCCGCCGCCTGCTCGACCAAATCGGACTTGAAATAGCCTCCAATCGACCGAACAGTGAGCGTGACTCTATCTTTCTACTGAAGAAAAAGGCTGATTTGAACCGCCAGTTGCAGCATCCGCCGCAGCTCTCCGCCACCCACTAGTCTATGCCGCGCAAAGCTAAGCCCACCGAGGCTACTCCCGAGCCGTCCCAAAAAATCGCCGCAGCCATACCTGCTCTAGCCTCCGACAACGGAGCCGAGCTTTCAATAGGCGTCCACCACGAACATCGGCCTGTTGAAAGCGTAAAGAAGTATGGAATCG
>CAZXHR010000345.1:0-1574 GCA_964640465.1 uncultured Opitutaceae bacterium | reverse complement strand
TGGAGATCGAGGGGGGCGACTGCGGTCATGCCGGCACCTCCTGGGCGACGATTTCGTCCACGAGGGCGACCGCCTTGGCGGGGGTGACCTGCCCGTAGACCTGTTCATTGATGACCATCACCGGGGCGAGGCCGCAGGCGCCGAGGCACGAGACGGTTTCGACGGTGAAGAGCATGTCGGGAGTAGTCTTGCGCTGCTCGCCAAGGCCGAGGCGCTGGTAGAGCGCTTCGAGGATGGGGATGGAGTTCTTGACGTGGCAGGCGGTGCCGTCGCAAAGGCGGATGACGTACTTGCCTTTGGGCTCAAGGGCGAAGTGGGCGTAGAAGCTCGCGACGCCGTAGACGTGCGCGGGGGGCACGTCAAGGGCGGTGGCGACGAACGTCAGGACCTCTTCGGGCAAGTAGCGATACTCGTCCTGGACCGCCTGCAAAACGGGGATCAGCCGGGCGGGATTGTGCCCGTGGCGATCCAGAATCTCGCAGACGCGTTCAAACCGGCGCGCACTGATGGCCGGGTTGGACAGACTCGACGTCATGGGATACTCCATCCGCCCCCGCGGTAACTACTCCGCTCGCAGGTTTCCCGCCAGCCGTGTCGCGAGCTGACCGGCGTGCTGGGATAGGCCGACCATCCGACTCGAAAGGACGGCCAGTCCGGGGTAAAAATCTTCGTTTTGAACGACGACGTTTTCGGGAACCTGCAGCGCGGTCGGCGCGAAGTTCCAGATGGCGCGAATGCCGCTGTCCACCATCATCTGGGCGACGCCTTGGGCGGCCGGGGCGGGCACGGTGATGATGCCGAGGTGGACGTTCATGCGCCACGCGAGGTCGGTGAACTTGTCGAGTGCGAATATCTGTTTGCCGTGGACGGTGGTGCCGACCTTGGCCGGATCGGTGTCGAAGCCGGCGAGAATGTTGACGCCGCACTGGCCCATAGGCTCGTAGCCGAGGAGGGCGGAACCCATGTTGCCGACGCCGACGAGGAGCGCATCTTTGCTGTTATTCCAGCCGAGGAAGGTCGTGATCGCGTCGATGAGCGGGACGACCTGGTAGCCGACTTTGGGGCGGCCGACGACGCCGGTGGCCTCGAGGTCCTTGCGGACCTGGGTGGGATCGAGGCTGAGGGCGGCGCCGATGTGGCTGCAGGAGACGACCTCACGACCGCGTTCGCGGAGGGCGCGGAGGAAGTGGAAGTACGCCGGGAGCCTGCGGAGTGTGGCTTCGGAGACCGGTCGTATTTCGCGTGCTGACATCGACTTATCCTCTCGGCTCGTATCAAGAAGATTTTATCGAGACAAATGTATCGAGAAAATCTTCTCTAGTAATATGTCTGATCATCGGGTCGAAGTCAAAGCCAATAGAGAAAAAACCCTCGATTCGGGTGAAAGTGGAGCCAAATGCGGCGGAGGGGCGGCGACTGGCGAGGGGGTGTCCGACAACTCCTCACGGAGCAGCGGCGACGGGTCTGCGCTTGGTCGGGGAGCGGCGGCGCGCGGCGCAGCGGGGGCTCGCAGCGCCGCGGTACACGTGCGAGAGGAGTCGCACGCGGCAGAGCTCATCACGAGGCGGGCGGGG
>CAZXHR010000344.1:0-1589 GCA_964640465.1 uncultured Opitutaceae bacterium | reverse complement strand
GCCTGCCGCCCCGCGCCCACGTCCAGCGTCCGCCCCCGCACCACTTCAGCCACCGCCTTGGCCACCGCCCGCGCCAGCGACAGATTCGTCGCAGACAGCTCAAAATACGCCGGCGCCCCAGCCCGCGCCCCAACCGGCCCCTGTCCCAGCTCCGGCGCCCGCCCACGCTCCGGCCCCTGCCCCCGCACAGCCGACGGCAGCCGCACCGCACGCCGCTCCCGCCCACGCCACCGCACCTGCGCCGCAACCGGCCGCACCCGCTCACGCGCCCGCGGCTGCACCGGCCCCGCAGCCGACGCCGCAGCCCGCTCCCACACCGGCGCCCGCGCCGGCTCCCCAGCCCGCCGCGCCCTCCGGACCGAAGGTCGGCATCATTGAGCAGGTGAGCACGTTGCTCGCCCGCCTGATCGACATCCTCCTCAACGGCATGCGCTCGATCCTCACCGAGAAGCTGCTGCGCGGCATCCTCACATTCTTCGGCCGCTGCGGCTACATCCTCGTCCTCGCGGGAGCCGCCATCGGCCTGGTCCAGGCCATCATCGCCGGCATCCGCATCGGAACCTTCGGTGGCATCATGACTTCGCTCGGCAGCGGCATCGCCATCGCCGGTGCCGTCGCCGTGCTGCAATATGTCGCCTTCCGCTTCTTCGCCGCCAACGACACCCTGGTGAAGAGCAACCCGAGCCGCATCGGCTCCTCCACGTTCCTCGACTGCTTCGCCCTGATCCTGCTCGTCTTCGCCTTCGTATCGGTGGTCGGTGGCGTCTTCGGAAGCATTGCGACCGTGAGCGTCACCCCGCTCATCCCGGCCGTGATCGCTGCGATCGCCCTGCTCTTCGGCGCCGGTCTCGTCCTCAACCCCAAGCTGTGCAACGTCGAGATCCAGGAATCCAACGCCGGCGAAGAGGCCATCGGCATCGTCTCCTACTTCGGCAAGGTCGCGCTTGTCGCGCAGCCGCTGCTCTTCGGTCTGCTTGCCTTGGGCGGCACACTCGCGATCTGCCTCTCGTTCTTCAACACCAGCGCCAGCGACATGATCGCGTCCTCGTTGCAGCAGGTCCCCGGCGCCGGCGCCTTCGCCAGCGCGGGCGGCGCTGCCCTCCTGATCGTGGCCTGCTTGCTCCCGGTCATCTACTACATCGCATTCCTGTTCCTCTACCTCCAGCTCGACCTGTTCCGCGCCATCCTCGGTATTCCGCGACAGCTCGACCGCCTGAAACGGTAAAAAACTCTACGAATGCCCTGCGGCCTTTCCGCCGCAGGGCATTTTGTTAGCATTGGGGCCACACCGTGGCTACTTCTCGGCCACACTTGCGTTTTCACCCGACGGTATGAGCAAACGAAAGCATTCTTCCCCTCCGCCTAGCGGCTCCTCCAAGTCTCCCGATTCCACGGACAAACGCGCCGCCGCTCCGCGCCCCTCGGCTCCGCCGCCCCCGCCGCCTCCCGCCAGCGCGCCCAAGCCGCCACCGCCGCCTGCGCCACCGGCCAAACCCGCTCAATCCGTTCCCCCGCCCCCGGCGCCTCAAGCTGCGCAGCCCGCGCCCGCCCAACCCGCGGCACCGCAACCTCCCTCGCCGGCTCCAGCA
>CAZXHR010000343.1:0-1608 GCA_964640465.1 uncultured Opitutaceae bacterium | reverse complement strand
ATCCTGTTGAACTCGCTTCGCGGCTCGAGTACTGGCACTGCCCGGGCATCCGGGCGAAATCGCCGGCCGCCCTCGGCTGGCTCCATCGCTTTGAGGAGGCAATTCGTGAAAACACCCAGATTTCATGATTCCGAACTGTCGCGCCGGATTGACGAGGTGATCCTCGCGCACCTGGAGACCCGCGAGCCCACAGCGGACGAGGTCAGCGCCGAGGTGCTCGAACGTTACGGCGATCTGGTGAACGAGTATGGGCGCGAACTGGCCGTGGCGCAGGTGCGCTCCATTGTTTCCGACCGCATGAAGAAGACGTTGGCGACTCGGAAAGGGCGCGCGCTGCAACTGCGGCTGGACATGCGCTTCGGAGGCCTGGAGCCGGAGTCAGCGCTCACCTTCCGCGATGACAAGGGGGCCATCCGCTACGTAGCCACGGCACGGGCGACCGAGGAGCACCACCGCCGCTACATTGCCCTTCTGCGCGAACAGATCGAAGCGGATACCGCGCGGCTCAAGGTGGCCGAGTGGTTCTACGCCTGGCTCGAACCGATCTTCTCGAAGCATCCGGGCATCACAACGGCCGAGGCGATCACACTGCTCGCCCCCGAAGATCAGGCGGCGTGAAAGGCCCCATGACAACAACGATGCCAGTCCTGCACCACACCACGCCGTGGCGGCACCAGCGCGAAGCCGTTGCTTTTGTCCGTGATCTGTATCGACGCGGCAGGCGAGGCGCCATGATCGCCGCCGTCATGGGCACGGGCAAATCGGCGATGACCGTGTACATCTGCGTCGAGGAGGGGTTTCAATTCATCCTCATCCTCTGCCCGCTGCGGGTGGCGCCGATATGGCGGCCACAGTTCGAGATGCACTCGACACTTTCGTTTCTGGTTGTGCCGCTCGATGACTCCTTTGCCAGCGTGCGCGCCAAGCGGGCCGAGGCCGAGCGGCAGATTGCCCTGGCCAGAGCTCGCGGCGTGCCAGCAGTGGTTGTGATCAACTACGACAGCGCCTGGCGCTCGCCGTTCGCGGAGTGGGCGCTCAAGCAGAAGTGGGATCTGGTTGTCGCCGATGAAATCCACCGCTGCAAGGCGCCCGGCGGCAAGGCCAGCCGGTTTCTCGCGCGGCTCGGCCAGGCGGCACGGTTCCGGCTGGGTCTCTCGGGCACGCCGATGCCGCACTCCCCGCTCGATGTCTACGCCTACTTCCGCTTCATCGACCCCTCCATCTTCGGCTGGAGCTTCCATAAGTTCCGGCAGCACTACGCCGTCATGGGGGGATACCAGAATCACCAGGTCGTCGGCTACCGGAATCTCGATGAGCTGAATCGAAAGTTCTACGCCGTCACATTCGCTTGCGGCAAGGACGTCTTGGATTTGCCGGAGGAACTGGAGGTTGCCTACCCCTGCGAACTCGGCGCGGAGGCGCGCCGGATTTACCTCGAGTTGAAGAAGGATTTGATCGCTGACGTCGGCTCCGGCGCCGTCACCGCGGCAAACGCGCTGGTTCGGCTACTGCGATTCGCGCAACTGACAGGCGGCTTCATCCGCACCGACGAGGGCGAGCAGATTCAGATCGACACCGCGAAGATGGAGTTGCTGCGCGACGTCCTGG
>CAZXHR010000342.1:0-1669 GCA_964640465.1 uncultured Opitutaceae bacterium | reverse complement strand
GTGCCGGGGGCGTCGATCTGGAGGCGGCTGAGCAGCGGATGGTTGTAGTCGGTGAGCTCGAGGAGGGTGATGTCGGTGGTGCGGCGGAAGAGGGTTTCGAGGACCGGGATCAGGCCGGTGACGGCCATGCCGGTGACCAGACCGACGCCGAGGCCGACGCCCATCTGGCGCAGGACGATGAGAATGGCCTCGCGGTTGTCGGTGCCGATGTTCTCGGCTGCGCCGAGGAGCAGGGCGAATACGGCGACGGAGAGCCCGGAGAGGTAGCCGGCTCGGATGACACGGCCGCGCTGGCGGGCGCGGCGGCAGGCGAAGATGCCGACCATCGAGGCGAAAAACGTGACGACGAGGACGTCGAGCCGGTTGCCGTAGATGACGCCGGTGAAGAGGGAGACGACCAGCGCCATCATGATCGCCGGGCCGGTGCCGAGGAGCACGGTGACGATGAGGGGCGCGAGCGCGGTGGGGGCGACGTAGGGGAGGATCGCCGCCAGCGAGGGGTGGCGGACGAAGAGGCCGAGTCCGCCCAGCTCGAAGACGAGGCGGACGAGGCAGAGGTTGAGGACGACAACCAAGGCGAGGAGGCCGAGGCGGCTGTTGCTGGTGAGCGAGGCGCGGTCCTCGAGGCGGATGTAGAGGACCGCGGCGAGGACCATCGCGAGCACGAGGAGCATCCGGCCAAAGAGTTGGAGGTATCCGGAGACTTGGACGCTGCCCTGGTCGAGGAGGAATTGGCGGTGGGCCGAGAGCATCTCGAACTGCTCGGCGCCGATGCGCGTGCCCGGTTCGGCGAGGACCTGGCCTTTCTGTACGGTGATGACGACGGGCTTCTGGGCGGCGGCTGCGCGGGCGCGTTGCTGGGAGGTGGCCTCGGAGTCGAAGACGAGGTTGGCGGTGAGTCCGTTGCGGAAGAGGCGGAAAAGGGCGTTGGCGCTCTCGCGACCGAGGGTTTCGCGGCCGGCGCCCTCGGCGGTGAGGTTGATGCGCAGGAAGGTGAGCGCCTCCTCGCGCGATTGGACGCGGGTCTGCGCGATGGTGCCGTCGGATTCGCGGAGCTGGTAGGCGGTCATCGCGCCGTTGGGGGCGGCGACGAGGTCCTGGTCGCTGTCGTAGATGCCCTCGCGGTAGAGATCCTGGAGGGTCGAGAGTCCGTTCTGAAAGTGGGCGGCGCGGGTGTGGCCGAGGCGGAGGATGGCGGCGATGTCGTCGGTGGAAACGTGATAGGGGCCGCGGAGGTTGAAGGCCTCGACGAGGGCATCGAGTTCGGCGCTGTGCTCGCGCAGCGCCTCGGCGCGGGCGGACTGGCTGCCGGAAAGGTAGCGCTGTTCGAAACGGTCGAGTTCGGCGGCGAATTCGCGCAGGTGTGCGGCGAACTGATCGTACGGCGCCATCTCGATGCGGAAGACCGGCGGGATGCGCTGGCCGGCCTGCTCGCGCGCCAGACGGGTGTGCAGGGCGCTGGTGTAGCTGAACGTCTCGGCGGCGACGATGCGCACGCTGGCCAGCTGGTTCTCCTGCAAGGGCAACGCGACGGGCGAGACGCCGACGTAGCTGACGGCCGCGATGGCGAGCACGGTTGCCGCGAGCACGGCCGTTGAGATCAGCCGGTTGGTCTCAAGGAAGCGCAGGAGTGCGGGACCGTCGAAGCGCGCGGTGGGCGGCTTGGCGG
>CAZXHR010000341.1:0-1686 GCA_964640465.1 uncultured Opitutaceae bacterium | reverse complement strand
GCGCCAAGGACAAACAAGCCGCCTTTCCCGAGGATGGCCGGAGTATCGGGCGTGACCCCCGGGCGCCCATCGCCGGGTGGGTGGCCTCGGAGTCCGGGGTGGCCGAGGCCGGAACCGCGTGCAAGGGTACACCTCCGCCCGACCTCGAGTCGCACGGAGGGCGGCGGGCGGCGGGCGCGTGCGCGAGGGCGGAAGGGTCAGTCGGGTGAGGGCGGGTCGACGCCCGGATCGTCAGGAGGCGGCGGGTCGAGCCACTGCACCTGGCGGTAGCGGCGCCGGGGCGGCTCAGGGGGCGGGGCGCGCTCGCGGATGCCGAGCCGGTCGAGGAGGTCGCAGGCCTCCTTGGAGGAGACGATGAAGGCGGAGAGCTTGCGACGTCCGCCGCAGCGGTCGCAGCGCAGGACGTCGACGGCGAAGGTGCGGGCGAGCAACTGAGGCCAGGCGAAGAACCTCGGCCGCCCCGGATCGGCCGGGCCGTCGAGGCAGGCGTCGGGCTGAAGCGCGCGCCCCAGCTCCCAGGCGATGCGGGCGTCCTCGGCGCCGCCGTCGTCGAGGACCGGCGGCACCGGCGGCGGCTCGGGCAGGCAGCCCTTGCCGCGCCCGGCGCCACGGGCCGGGTTGACGAGCCGAGCGCGGACCTTGGCCGCGGGAGCCCTTCGACAGGCTCAGGACAGGCTCGGGCGCCGAAGTAGCGGGTGGAGTGCACCTTGGGAGGCGGGACGATGGAGGCGAGGCGGCGCAGGAGCTGAGCCGGGGTGAGCGCGATGGCCCGGGTGCCGTCGTGCATGGGGCGCTTGAGGGTGAGCTCGAGCCGACCGTCGGCGAGGCGGCGGAGCCGGTGCTGGGGCACGGGCGGCCGGAGCATGTAGCGCAGGAGGTGCTCGAGGGCCTGGCGGTTGCCGGCGGCGACGTGAGTGCCGGCCTCGAGCGAGAAGCCCTCGACGAAGCCAGAGAGCTTGTGCGGCGTGGGCGGGGCGGCGATGGGCAGGCCGGTCTGCAGCGAGTCGGCCTGGACGCGCGAGAGGGCGTCGTCGGGCTCGTCGTCGAGCAGGCCGCGGCGGCGGGCGAGGGCGAGGGTCTTGTGGGCGATGCGCTCGACCATCGCCTGCAGCTCCTCGCGCGTGGGCCGGGGCAGCTCGCGGAACCCCACCGCGCCGTCCTCGGCGTCCTGGCGGAACACTCCGTCGGGCACGAGGAAGTGGTGGTGGACGCTGAGGTCGACCTTCGAGCCGAATCTCTGGGTCACGCAGACGGAGGCGGAGAGCGGCTTGGCGAGCCCGTCGCGGCGGGCGTGCTTGCGCTGCCAGCGGGCGATCTCCCGGGCGACGAGGGTAGCCGACTCGCGGGCGGCGACGGCGTCGCGGGCGAACGCCAGGCGCAACCGCCGCGGGTAGGCCATCACCCACTGGCGGTAGGGGACCCTGGGCAGCACCCGATCCACCAGATGGGCGGCGACGTCGCTCATGCGCCGGCCGAGGCACGAGGGGCAGAAGCCCTTTCCCTTGCAGGAGAAGGCCACGTGGATCTCGTCGCCGCATTCCTCGCAGGCGCAGCGTGCGAAGCCGCGCTCGAGCTGGCCGCACTTGAGGAACTCGCGGAACTCCTTCTCGACGTACCTGGGCAGCCCCTTGCCGTCCTCGCGCGCCTCGGCCAGGAAGCTCTCCAGCTCCTCGCGGACCACCTCGT
>CAZXHR010000340.1:0-1697 GCA_964640465.1 uncultured Opitutaceae bacterium | reverse complement strand
CCTGAAACCGCCAACCCTCCCGGCGCCAGCCGTACCATGAATTCCTGCTGCTCCAAACCCACGAACTACCGCTGGTGGATCTGCTCCCTGCTGTTCTTCGCCACCACCATCAACTACCTCGACCGCCAGGTGCTCTCGCTCACGTGGAAGGACTTCATCGCGCCGGAATTCCACTGGACCGACAACGACTACGGCACCATCACCGGCCTGTTCTCGATCTTCTACGCGATCAGCATGCTCTGCGCCGGCCGTTTCGTCGATTGGATGGACACCAAGAAGGGATTCCTGTGGGCCATCGGCGTCTGGTCCGTCGGCGCCTGCCTCCACGCCTTCTGCGGCATCGCCACCTCCGGCATCCTCACCAGCCACTGGCTGGTCGGCTTCGAAGAAGCCCGCCACCTCATCGGAGCGATCACCGCCGTCGATGTCGTCGCGCGCATCGCCACCGTCAGCGTCTCGCTCTTCATCTTCGCCCGCTTCGTCCTCGCCCTCGGCGAGGCCGGCAACTTCCCCGCCGCCATCAAGGCCACCGCCGAGTATTTCCCGAAGAAGGACCGCGCCTACTCGACAAGCATCTTCAACGCCGGCGCCACCGTCGGTGCACTCGCCGCTCCGGTCGTCATCCCGCCCATCGCCAAGGCCTGGGGCTGGGAGGCGGCATTCATCATCATCGGCGCCCTCGGCTTCCTCTGGATGGGCTTCTGGCAATTCATGTACCGCAAGCCGGACAAGAATCCCCACGTCAACGCCGCCGAACTCGAGTACATCCAGCAGGACCACGCCGCCGACGCCGCCGTGCAGGCCGCCTCGGGCAACACCTCGCACGCCACCAAGATGTCCTTCCTGGCCTGCCTGAAGTACAAGCAGACCTGGGCCTTCGCCGCCGGCAAGTTCATGACCGACGGCGTCTGGTGGTTCTACCTCTTCTGGACCCCCGCCTACCTCAGCTCCGTCTACGGCATCAAGTCCTCCGACTCCGCCGGCAAGCTCGGCATCTTCGTCCTCTACGCCATCACGATGCTCTCCATCGTCGGCGGTTGGCTCCCATCCTTCTTCGTCGGCAAAAAGGGCATGGAGCCCTACGCCGGCCGCATGAAGGCCATGCTCATCTTCGCCTTTTTCCCGCTGCTCGCCCTCCTAGCGCAACCGCTCGGCAAATACACCTTCTGGCTGCCGGTCATCATCATCGGCATCGCTGGCGCAGCCCATCAGGCCTGGTCCGCCAACCTCTTCTCCACCATCGGCGACATGTTTCCGAAGAAGGCCATCGCCACCATCACCGGCATCGGCGGCATGGCCGGCGGCGTCGGCTCCTTCCTCATCAACAAGGGCGCCGGCAAACTCTTCGACTTCGCCGGCGAGACCCAGATGTCGTTCATGGGCTTCCACGGCCGCGAGGCCGGTTACTTCATCATCTTCTCCATCTGCGCCGTCGCCTACCTCATCGGCTGGACGATCATGAAGACCCTCGTCCCGAAGCACCGCCCGATCACCGATCTCTGAGTTCCTTCCCCGCGCCGCCCGCCCCCCCGGCCGGCGCATTTTCCATGCGCCATCGCTCCGCTGGCCGCGTCCTCGCCCCGAGCCTGGCCCCGTCCCGCTCCCCGGCCAAGCCCGCCGACCCCGAGAACCGCGAGCCGGCCACGCCGCTGTTGCCGTGGCGTTCGCCAGTCGTCGGCGACCGTGCGGACGAGCTG
>CAZXHR010000339.1:0-1724 GCA_964640465.1 uncultured Opitutaceae bacterium | reverse complement strand
CCGCCAACCCTGCAGCTCCCACCGAGGCCGGCCCCTTCGGCTCCCGTCCCGACCCCGTCGCCGGCACCGTGAAGCTCAACGCCGAGCCCCTCGCCACCGTCACCTGGTTCCTCGACACCACTGCCCGCCTCGAACGCGAGACCGCCTACTTCGTCCGCCCCGTCGTCGACGGCCGCGAGCTCGACCCGAGCGCGCCGTTCACCTTCCCCGCCAACGCGGCCCCACAGCCCTATCTCTCCATACCACTCGACACTCCGCCGGGCTACACCCCCGGCGACGCCTCCGCTGGCGACCTCGACGGCGACGGCGAATACGAGCTCGTCCTCAAGCAGGAGCAGCGCCCCCAGGACAACTCCCGCTCCGGCATCACCGGCGACACGCTCCTCCAAGCCTACAAGCTCGACGGCCGCCGTCTCTGGACCATCCACCTCGGCAAAAACATCCGCGAAGGCGCCCACTACACCCAGTTCATGGTCTACGACCTCGACTCCGACGGCCGCGCCGAAGTCGCCTGCAAGACCGCCGACGGCACCCTCGACGGCACCGGCAAACCCATCGGCGATCCCGCCGCCGACTGGCGTTCCCTCGGTTCCAACGCCGTCCCCACCTCCGACCCCGCCGGCGCCCAGAAAACCGTACAAGGATTGGTTGCCCGCACCGAAGGCACCATCCTCCGCGGTCCCGAGTACCTCACCATCTTCGACGGCCGCACCGGCGCCGCACTCGCCACAACCGACTACGTCCCCGGCCGCCACCCCGACACCCAGGACCCCACACCCGAACAGATGAAGGCCGTTTGGGGCGACAGCTACGGCAACCGCTCCGAACGCTACCTCGCCTGCGTCGCCTACCTCGACGGCGTCCACCCCAGCCTCGTCATGTGCCGCGGCTACTACACCCGCGCCGTCCTCGCCGCCTGGGACTGGCGCGACGGCAAGCTCACCCGCCGCTGGGTCTTCGACAGCAACGACGGCACCCCCGGCAACGAAAAGTACCGCGGTCAGGGCAACCACCAGCTCAGCGTCGCCGATGTCGATGGCGATGGCTGCGACGAGATCGTCTACGGCGCGTGTGTGATCTCCCACGACGGCAAAGGCCTCTACTCTACCGGCCGCAACCACGGCGACGCCCTCCACGTCGGCGATCTCGATCCGGAGCGGCCGGGGCTGGAGGTCTTCCAGGTGCACGAGGAACCCTCCGACTGCTCGGCTGCCGACTTCCGCGATGCCCGCACCGGCCAACTGCTCTGGGGCCTGCCCTCCCAGAAGGACGCCGGCCGTGGCCTGGCCGCCAACATAGATCCGCGCTTCCCCGGCGACGAGTGCTGGTCCGCCCCCAGCGACGGGCTCTACTCCTGCAAGGGCGTCAGGATCGGCGGCGCCAAGCCGCATTCCTGCAACTTCGCCATCTGGTGGGACGGCGACCTGTTGCGCGAACTGCTCGACCAGAATGCCATCGAGAAATGGAACTGGCAGACCGGCACGCTCGACCCGCTCCTCGTCGCCCACGCCTGCACTTCCAACAACGGCACCAAGGCCACCCCCGCCCTCAGCGCCGACCTCTTCGGCGACTGGCGCGAGGAGGTCGTCTGGCGCACCCGCGACAACAAGGAGCTCCGCATCTACACCACAACCATCCCGACGAAGCACCGGCTCGTCACCCTCATGCACGACCCGCAGTACCGTCTCGCCGTCGCTTGGCAGAACGTCGCCTACAACCAGCCG
>CAZXHR010000338.1:0-1739 GCA_964640465.1 uncultured Opitutaceae bacterium | reverse complement strand
GCGAGCCCAACGGCCGAAGCGAGCCCAACGGCCGAAGCGAGCCCAACGGCCACGGCGAGCCCAACGGCCACGGCGAGCCCAACGGCCGAAGCGAGCCCAACGGCCACGGCCAATCCCACCGCCACCGCGTCCCCAACCGCGAGCCCGACCGCCACGGTCGGCCCCACAGCGACGGCGAAGCCGACGCAGAGGCCCACCGCAAAGCCGACGTCCGCAGCGTCCGGGAAGGCGGGGGAGAGCGGTGCGGCCTCCGGAGGCTCGGCCTCCGGCGGCTCGGCCGCGAGCAGCACCGCCTCCGGCGGCTCGTCATCCGGCAGCACCAGCTCCGGTACCACCGGCGTCGTCACCAGGATCCTCTTCAAGGCCGGAGGCACACCGAAGACCCTACAGCCTCTGCTCAGGGTGTCCGGCAAGACCCTGTATGCATTCGTGAGCCCCTCGCCGCTGTACAAGGACCTCTCGACCGATCTCGACTCCGGCACGCAGGTGGGGAACGTCAAGACGCTGCAGGCGGCCCTCAAGAAGGCCGGCTACTACAGCGGCGCCATCGACGGCGACTTCGACGCGAGCACCGAATCGGCGCTCGAAGACTGGCAGGATGCGAAGGGCATGACCGCCAGCGGCACTCTCGACATCGCTCGCTTCGTCTGGGTCCCCAAGGGCAGCACGCTGGATGCCTGGAGCGTGTCGATCGGCAGCAGCGTCAAGCGGACCACGGCGCTGGCCACCGTGATCTTCAAGCGTCCGCTCCTGGCCCAGGTGCTGGTCGGCCAGGATGAGATCGATTCCCTCGAGGTGGGCCAGAAGGCCCAGCTGGCCATAGACGGGTACGACGGGGCGACCTTCACGGGCACCGTCGCCACGGTCGCCAAGCAGCCGTCCTCGAGCGGCTCGGGCGGCTCGTCCTCCGGCTACGCCGTAACGCTGAAGCTGCGGAAGCTGCCGGCGTTCGCCCGTCAGGGCATGACCGGCACGCTGAAGATCGTCTTGGCGCGCAAGACCGACGTCTTGGTCGTGCCGACGACCGCGGGCGTCGGCAGCGGCAGCTCGGCGGCCGTGCGTCTCCTCCAGAACGGCCGGCTCGTGTTCCGTACGGTCACCACCGGGTTGAGCACCTCGTCGTACACCGAGATCACCAGCGGCCTGGTGGAGGGTGAGAAGGTGGTCACTTCGGTGATCACCGAAGGATCCGGTGAGACTGCCGGGACGGGCGCCTTCCCGGGGCGCGGCAGCTTCCTGCCGGGCGGCGGCTACCCGCCCGGCGGCGGCAGCATGCCGCAAGGCGGCGGCGCCCCGCCCACCGGCGGCGGTCAGTGACCATCGCGGACCGACCATCGAGGGACACGCACGGGCGGCACTTCCCTCCGCCCGGGCGCCCGGTTCGCTGCGATCCGGCCGAACGTTCAGCCTGCTGAGGCCGTCCTGCGGGCGGCACGACTCCTGGGGCGATGGTAGAGTCTGGGGGCTCACCGCCAGCGCCGCGGGGCTGCTGCACGAGAGCCCCCGGAGCGCCGGCTCGACGAGACCACGTCGCCGTGCCCCGGCGTCCCGCGTCGTGTGGCGGTATTGGGCTTTCGCCTCCTCCGAACGTTCCCTGAGCGGGAGGGCCGAACGGTGCCGGGCTTCGGCACGCCGCCACCCTGGAGGATCGGCCGATGGTGAAACGACATCTCACGCTGCCTGTGGCGGGGGTCGCGCTGGCGGCCTGCGCCGCACTGCTCGTGGTCGGTTGCGCCCAA
>CAZXHR010000337.1:0-1754 GCA_964640465.1 uncultured Opitutaceae bacterium | reverse complement strand
CCCCTTTCCTGCGACGCATCCGCGAAGAAGTCCCCGGCGAGTTTCTGGCGGCGTTGGTGGTGGCGGCGGTGTTCGCGGTGGTGCTGGTGCTGGACCAGATGTACTGGTGGCAGCTTAAACCGGAATACATGTTCGGCTGGCTGGTGCCATTCTTCGTGGGGTTTGTGGTGATGGACCGTTGGCCGAAGATCACGGCGGCGCTGCGCAGCGGCGGGGCGAGTCCGTTGCCGGTCGGGCTGCGGCGACTGATCGCGCTCGGCTTCGGTGCTGCGATGGCGGTGGGGGCGGTGTGCTTCCTGCTCGGTGCGCTCTACCACGCCGGTTCCGGCGTGACGCAGCCGGGATCGTTGGCCCTGGCGATCGGATTCGCGGGACTGATGCTGGGGATGCTCTATTTCGCGGCGCCACAGGGTTGCGTGTGTGATGGACCGGCGCCCACGGGCTTACGGGCGCTCGGCGTAGATGCGCGGCTGCGTGTCGTGTCGCTGTTCGTTTTCCCGGCACTGATCTGGATGCTCTCCGCTCCGCTGGTTTCGGCGGTGGAGAACCAACTGAGCCTGTTTCTGCTGCGCAAAGTCGTGGCGGTGGTCTCGTTTGTCTTCAACCTGCTCGGTTTCCCGCTGATCCAAGAGGGCAGCACGCTGGTGCTGCCGGGTGACGACCGGGTGGGCGTCGAGGACGCCTGCTCGGGAATCCGGTCGCTCACGGCGTGCCTGTTCACCGGGTCGTTCCTGGCTGCGGTGTTCCTCGACCGCTGGTGGAAGAAGGCCGCGCTGATCGGCGCGGCGCTGGTGTTGGCGGTGTTCACCAATCTCTTGCGCAGCCTTTTCCTGACGTCGTGGGCGTACTCGCACGGGAGCCGCTCGATCAGCGGGACGTTCCACGATGCGACGGGCTATGCGGTGCTGGGGGTGACGTTCGTGGGGCTGCTCTGCTTGCTGCCGTTGTTCAGCGGTGCGAACTGGCTGCGGTGGCTGACTCCGAAGGGCGCGGCAGACACGAGCGTCGGCGGCAAGGGCTAGAGCGAAGCGATGCAGTCTCGTGCGCGGTGAGGGCCGAGCAAGACGCGGTCCCTACGAGGCGGCGGCTATGTGCTGCGCGGTTGACGTGCCGAGCTGGAGTTCGGCGTGCCCAACACGGGAAAAGAAAAGGCCGGGCTCGCGAGGAGCCCGGCCTTGAGAATCGGAACGAAACCCTTGGCGGGTTTCGCTACAGAAGAGTTGCTCAGAGCTTGTTGAACTTGCCGCCGTAGATCGCGGCGGAACCGAGCTCTTCCTCGATGCGGAGGAGCTGGTTGTACTTCGCGACGCGGTCGGTGCGGCAGAGAGAGCCGGTCTTGATCTGGCCGGCGTTGGTCGCCACGGCGATGTCGGCGATGGTGGCGTCCTCGGTCTCGCCCGAGCGGTGGGAGATGACGGCGGTGTAGTTGGCGTCCTGGGCCATCTCGACGGCGTCGAGGGTCTCGGTGAGGGATCCGATCTGGTTGACCTTGACGAGGATCGAGTTGGCGGTGCCGGTGGCGATGCCCTTCGAGAGTAACTCGGTGTTGGTGACGATGAGATCGTCGCCGACGAGCTGCACCTTGTCGCCGATGGCGTCGGTGAGCTTTTTCCAGGTGGTCCAGTCACCTTCGGCGCAACCGTCCTCGATGGAGACGATCGGGTACTTGGCGGTGAGCTCCTTGTAGAAGGCCACCATCTCGTCGCCGGTGTAGATCTTGCCGGTGGACTTCTTGAAGACGTAGTGCTTCTTCT
>CAZXHR010000336.1:0-1783 GCA_964640465.1 uncultured Opitutaceae bacterium | reverse complement strand
CGCCTGCCACCACGAAGGTTCCATCAACGCCGATAACCCAATACAGTAGAAGTAGGCGGCTGACGAAGGAAGACTGTCACCCGTTGCTCGAAGGACTGCCCGCGCACGTGCAGGTCGGCTCCGTGCCGCGAACTGCCGCCTTGATGATGGCTTTCACGCAGCCGATGCCTGCGTGAACCGTGATGGCTGTGGTCGGGCAGTTCTTCGCGCACGCACCGCATTCCATGCAGCCGTCGAGGTTGGCGATCCGGGCCTTCTTGGCGTTCATCTCGAAAACCGCGTGAGGGCATACGACGACGCACATCCCACAACCGATGCACCGCTGGGAGTTCAACTGGAGCGAGGCGACGTTTCGTAGGTATTCGAGCTTCGGCATGATCATCTCATTTCGTATTCCAATGTCTAGTCAGCGCGATCGCGCACTTACATGAATCGTCCCGCGATCCAGAAGGCGATGCCCGCCACGGCCGCGACCGACTGCAAGGGCACGGCGATCCGCATTTCGCGGCGAACGCCCGAAAGCGACGTGTAGGTGGTCGAGCCGACGAAGCTCATGGTGATGAAACTGGCCACTGCCAAAATGAGCAGCGCCCAGCCAAGCATCGTGAGCCAATTCTCCAGCGCGCCGGGACTCAATCGCCCAAGCCCCAGCATTCCGGCGATAAACACGACGCCCAGGCACGCGCCTTTCACTGAGAGCGCTCGGCCGGGCAGCCATGGGAGCAGCGCCGGGCCGAGAATGTTGCTCGCCACGAAGGTCGCCACGAACAGACCCGCCGAGAACAGGCCCGCGCCGGCGACTCGCTGCCACGAGTAGCCACCCGGTCCGAGGCCCGCAAGCAACAGCATGGTAATCACGATCAGAGCGGCATACCATGCCCAGCGGACCAACTCGACGGGCACCAACGCCAGCCGGTCGAGCAGCGGGAACGTAACTTCCCGCATTTCCGGCGAGGCCTTCATGCCGTCTCGGAGAAACGCCGGCAGGTCCGAGGCCCTCACGGGGCCGTAAACGACACGGAATCCACAGCGATTCTTCACCTGATGGGCGGCGACACCCGGCGCGCCAAGCTGTGGAACCACGAGTGTTCGATGCGAAACGATCTCGTCTAAGCGGTTTGCCTTGACTCGTCCCACGATCTCATCGGTGCCAAACGTCCCTTTGCCTGCGGCGCACCAAACGTTGACGCCACGGGTGTCGAGCACGAGTATCCATGCGTCAATCCCGGCCAACTGGGATCGCAGACGATCAAAGCTCATCTTGTAATTGGCGGAAACGAGCACTGGCGATTCGGGAGTCGGTTGGCCCACGGCATACAGCCCTGGATCAATCCGATACCGCATCCGGCCGATGCCCCAGCGGACCCGCCATGTGCCAAGATGATCGGCCAAGCGAAGTTGCGTGTCTGCCTGCGGGACCGCACCTGCCGGCGAATCGAGCGTTCCCACCACCCACGGCTCGTCCGTGCTCGGCGGCGTTTGCACAATCTCCGCCTGCTTGCTCCCAACCACACAACAGCAACAAGATTTCTCGTCCGCTTCATTGCCCTCGTTCAACGGCGGATTTGTCTCGGAAAGCGGATTGTCGGAGGCCGAGTGCATGGCAATCCCTCCTTATCATGTTCCACCCACAACCGCGTATGTGGGCACCTTCAGGACCATCTCGCCGGCATCGGTCTCGATGGAAAGAGTTTGCGTTATCTTGCCGGTCTTTTCTCCGGCGGTGAATAAGGAGCTCTAACAAAACTCCGTGACACGGTTCCAGCAGATCATGGCACAACCG
>CAZXHR010000335.1:0-1819 GCA_964640465.1 uncultured Opitutaceae bacterium | reverse complement strand
CGACACGCCCCGCCCGGGAACCCGATGACGATCGAGCCCACCCAGCCGTCGCCGTTCACATCGGCCGCGAAGTTCGCGAAACACGTGCTGTAACCGTCGGCCGAGTGGTACGCGCCGACGTTCCGAATCTCGTACATCTTCCAGTCGGGCGCCTCGTACCAGAGGTCCCCCACGATCACGTCCGGCCGGCCGTCGCGGTTCACGTCGCCGACGGCCACGCCCTCGGACCGAAACGCCGTGTCGATCACCGTCTTTTTGAACCGCACCTCGTGCGGCTCTCCCCGGCGGACCTCGACGGACGACCGCTCGGCCGCCAGCGCCGCGCCCACGCTCACCGCCACCCCCACCGCCGCCACCGTCCACCGGCTTCCCACCCTCGTCGCCCTGGGCTGCCGCATCCGCTTCTCCTTCCTCGAGACCGTCCTCTAGATATAACGCCGCCCCGGCCGCCAAGGTACCGCTTTTCCCGCTCGCGTGCTCCGCTCTCCCCCGCCTTCCGCACACCCCACGTCGCCTCCGCCCTCCGGCCCTGGCTTGTCCCTTGACTCCCGCCCGCCGGACCGTATCCTGAGAGCGTGGCCCCCGCTTCGGAGGGCCCGCAGCCGTTCCAAGTGCCCTTTCTCTGGAGGTTCCTGACCCGTGACCCATGCGGCCGAAACGAAGAACATGGCCCTCTTCTGCGACTTCGAGAACGTCGCCCTCGGCGTCCGCGACGCCCACTACGACCAGTTCGACATCAGCAAAGTCCTCGAGCGTCTGCTCCTGAAGGGCAACATCGTCGTCAAGAAGGCCTACTGCGACTGGTCGCGCTACAAGACGCTGCGTCCGGCGATGCACGAGGCGTCGTTCGAGCTGATCGAGATTCCGCACGTCCGCCAGTCGGGCAAAAACTCGGCCGACATCCGCATGGTCGTCGACGCCCTCGACCTCTGCTACACCAAGGGCCACGTCGACACGTTCGTTATCATCAGCGGCGACTCCGACTTCTCGCCCCTCGTCAGCAAACTGCGCGAGAACAACCGCACCGTCATCGGCGTCGGCGTCAAGGAATCCACGTCCGACCTCCTGATCGCCAACTGCGACGAGTTCATCTACTACGACGACCTCGTCCGTCCGAAGCAGCCGCGCCGCCGCGCCCGCGCCAAGACCAACGACACGAAAACGCCGGCCGCCGCCGACGCCAAGTCGTCTGCCGCCCCGGCGGCCGCCGACGCGAAACCCGCCGAGGCCAAACCTTCGGAAGACAAACCGTCCGGCGCGGCCGCCTCGTCCGCCCCCTCCCCCGGCGACAAGAAACAGGAAGGGTGGAACCTCATCGTCGAGACCTACGACGCCCTCCTCGAAGAGCGCGGCGAAGGGGAGAAGATTTGGGGCTCGATGATCAAACAGACCCTGAAACGCCGCAAGCCCGGCTTCAACGAGTCGTACTACGGCTTCCGCTCGTTCAGCCAGATGCTCGAGGAGGCCGAGGCGGCCGGGATTCTGGAACTGGAGAAAGACGAGAAGTCCGGCGGCTACATCATCAAACGCTGCCACGCGGCGTAGGGCCTATGACTACGATGCTAGGTTCCCTTCCGACAAAAGATGCCTTACCCCCTCGGCTACGCCGTTTGTTGGCCTCGGCCCGCTCCCTCGACAATGCAATTCCGCGTATCGCTCGGAATCCCGAACTGCTGGCCGACATTGCCGCAGCCGTTCGGACCTTTCCCACCACGCACCGTCTTTATCTCCACGATGCGCGCCGCCTCAACATGCTCGAACCCGGCAGCATTCATCTCGTAGTCACGTCTCCTCCCTACTGGACGCTCAAGGAATACCG
>CAZXHR010000334.1:0-1850 GCA_964640465.1 uncultured Opitutaceae bacterium | reverse complement strand
CAGCCAACAGCCGGCGGGCTCCCCGCTCGACCAGCTCGAGGCCAAGCTCGACGCAGCGATCAAGGAGGAAGACTACGAGCGCGCCGCCGAACTGCGCGACGAAATCAAGCGCCTCAAGAGCGAGCCAAGCAACTGAGCTTGGCCCGCCCACGAGGAAGCTCCGGCCTGTAAAGGCACTGTGAAATCCGCCGCCTGGCGGCTTCCCTTTACGCGTTTTATACAGGATCCGCGCCGCAGCTCCTCCGTAGGATTACAGACATGTAAAACACCCGGCGACGGGGCGCCGCTGTTTGACCACCCCCGCCGCCGGCGGTAAAACCACAACCGAAGCGCCACCCATGATGGGCGGCCCGCGCCCTTTCTGCATCTCCGACAGTACTGGGCAGCCTGGGTTGAAAGCCTGCGCGGCGGCGTGCCGGAACACGGACGCCGCCGCGTTCCGCCCCCTCGCGACGATGAAGGCTGAAGCCGTTCTTGCCACCGCCGCGGCTGTCCGCTCTTCATATCCGCATGACTGTCCTGATCATCGGTTCCGGTGGGCGCGAGCACGCCCTGTTGAAGGCCTGCCAGAAGAGCCCGCTCGCGCGCCGTGTCATCTGCGCGCCGGGCAACGGGGGCATGGCCGTCGAGGCCGAGTGCCGCCCGCTCGATGTGGAGGATGTGCAGGGTGCCGTTGCGCTCGCCCGGAGCGAAGGGGTCGAACTCGCGATCATCGGCCCCGAGGTGCCGCTGGCGATCGGCATGGCCGACGCACTCCGCGCGGCCGGCATCCTCGTATACGGGCCCAACAGCGACGGCGCACGACTGGAGGCCTCCAAGGCCTATTCCAAGGACTTCTTCAACCGCTACGGCATCCCGACCGCCGCCTCCCGCACATTCGAAAAGGACGAGACCGCCGAGGCCCTCGCCTACATCGCGGGGCACCCGCTGCCCATCGTCGTCAAGGCCAGCGGACTGGCCGCCGGCAAGGGCGTGATCATCGCCCGGACCCGCGAGGAAGCCGCCGAGGCGGTGCGCGGCATGCACGACGGCTCGTTGTTCGGCGAGAGCGGCAGCCAGGTCGTCATCGAGGAATACCTCGACGGCGAGGAGGCCAGCGTCACCCTCATGGTCTGCGGCGACCGCTACGTGCTGCTGCCCGCCGCGCAGGACCACAAACGCATCGGCGAGGGCGACAGCGGCCCGAACACCGGCGGCATGGGTGCCTACGCCCCGGCGGCCGTCATCACCCCCGCCATCGAGGACCGCATCCGCCGCGAGGTCATCGAGCCCACGCTCGCAGGCTTCACCAAGGAAGGCTTCGACTTCCGCGGCACGCTCTTCATCGGCATCATGGTCGTGCGCGGCGAGCCCAAGGTCCTGGAGTTCAACGTACGCTTCGGCGACCCCGAAACCCAGGTCCTCCTGCCCCTCTTGGAGACTGACCCGCTGCAGCTCATGCTCGACTGCGCGCGCGGCACGCTCGACCCCGCGGCCGTGCGTATCAAGCCGCAGTTCGCCCTCGTCGTCGTCCTCGCCGCCAAGGGCTACCCGGGCGCCTATCCCAAGGGCGAGCCCATCCGGCTCCCCTCCACGACCCCCAAAGGCAGCTACATCGTCCACGCAGGCACCAAACGTCTGCCCGACGGGACCATCGTCAGTAACGGCGGCCGCGTCCTCGGCGTCACCGCCCTCGGAGACACCCTGCAACAGGCCGCGGACCTCGCCTACCGCGTGGTCGACACGGTGGACTGGAAGTCCAGGAACTACCGCCGCGACATCGGCTGGCGCCAGCTCAAGCGGGGCTGAGGCGCCATCGGGTGTGATTGCGAACGACGGCACGGAGGGCGTAACGGTTTTAAGGTAGGGAG
>CAZXHR010000333.1:0-1866 GCA_964640465.1 uncultured Opitutaceae bacterium | reverse complement strand
TGAAGAAGCTCAAGGCGTTCTTCCAGCTCCCCGGCGAGCCGATCCTGTCGACAACGGACGGAGGCTGGCGCACCGTTTTCCGGGTGATCGCACCCAAAGAGGAAGAAATCTGAAGAAAGGCTTTATCTCCTTATCAAACCGCCCTTTCCGGGGCGGTTTTTTTGTGCCCTGACGGGGCGCGGCGGGGGCTTGGGGCGTCGACACGTCGACATGTCGACAAGGCGGGTGAGCAACGCACCCGATGACACTCGAAGAGAAAGTCGACCTGATCCAGTCCTCCCTTGAGGAGCTGCGCGCCGAACTGCGCCGCAGGAGCACCGCCTACAAGGCGACGCTGACCGTGCGCGAGTTGGCCGAACGCTGGAACGTGGGAGAGGAAACGGTCCGCATCCTCATCCGCCGTCGGCAGCTAAGGCCGATCCGGGGCTTCCGGCCCTACGTCATCACGATGGCCGAGGTCATGCGCTACGAAAGCGCGGAAGGAGGTGCCGCGTGAAGACGACCGAGCACCGCATCCAGGTGGCCCTCTTCAAGTGGGCCGCCATCGCCTCGGCCACTCATCCCGAGCTGCGGCTCATGTTTGCGATTCCGAACGGCGGGGCCCGCGACGCCATCACGGGCGCGCTCCTCAAGGCCGAAGGCGTGAAGTCCGGCGTGCCGGACATCTTCCTGCCCCACGCGGTGGCCCCGCATCACGGCCTCTTCGTCGAGATGAAGACGCCGGAGGGCCGCACGTCCCCCGCCCAACGCGAGTGGCTGAGCGCCCTCAGTCGGCAGGGCTACGCCGTCTACACCGCCTACGGCCTCGAAGAGGCCATCGGCGCCATCACCCGCTACCTCACCGCTTTTCAGCCCCGGGAGGAACCCGGGCGCGAACCCAAGGAGAAAATCCATGACTGACAATGCATTGCCCATCTTGCGGGGCCGTATCGCAAGACCGCAGCGCGGCGTGATCTACGGGCCGGAGGGCGTCGGCAAATCGACCCTCGCGAGCCAGTTCCCCGCGCCGGTGTTCATCGACGCAGAAGGCGGCACGGCGCAGCTCGATGTCGACCGCTTCCCCCAGCCGCGTGAGTGGCGGGACATCACGGGCGCCGTCGACAGGCTGTCGACAAGCGAGCACCCGTTCCGGACGCTCGTCGTCGACACGGCGGACTGGGCCGAAAAGCTCCTCTCCGAGCATATCTGCCACAAGACCGAGAAGGACAGCCTCGAAGACTTCGGCTACGGCAAAGGCTGGACCTACCTCGGCGAGGAGTGGGGCCGCTTCCTCGCCTCGCTCGAACCCCTGCGCGAACGCGGGATGCACATCCTCTTCCTCGCGCACGCCACGATCCGCAAGTTCGAGCAGCCGGACGCCGCCGGTGCCTACGACCGCTTCGAACTCAAGCTCTCCAAGGGTTGCGCGGCGCAGCTCAAGGAGTGGTGCGACATCCAGCTCTTCGCGAACTACTACACGAAGGTGACCGAGACGGACGGCAAGCGCCGCGCCGTCGGTGGCCGCGAGCGCCAGCTGCACACGACCCACAGCGCGGCCTACGACGCGAAGAACCGCCACAACCTCCCCGAGACGATCCCCATGAGCTTCGCGGGCCTTGCGTCGGTATTTCCCGCGAACTGCAAGGTGGCCCAGCCTGCACCGCCGCCGCCCCCGGTCCCGTCCGGTCCAGCGAGCGCCGAACAGGTGGCCAAGATCGAACTCTACTGGGCGACGCTCAAGAAGAGCCCCGAGGACAAGACGAAGGCATTCGCATGGCTCGGGGCCGACGCCGTGCCGGGCGTCGAGAACTGGAGTGACCTCACGGACGTGCAGGCGGCGCGCCTCATCGCGCTCTTGCAGAAGAAGATGAACGAGCTCGGCAGCGC
>CAZXHR010000332.1:0-1891 GCA_964640465.1 uncultured Opitutaceae bacterium | reverse complement strand
CGGGTGGGAATGTAGCGTATTACGTGACAACTGCGGGGTGGCGCCAGTGATGTGGTCGGCACGTGGCGGGAGTCGAAAGGGCTCGGCGGAGGCGGTCAGGTGCCGAGGCCGAACTCGAGCTGGTTCTCCTTGCCGAGCGCCCAAGCGTCGACGCCGCGGGCGCGGAGCGTCTGGGCGAACTCGGCGGCGAAGCCGTGGACGGTGAGCACGCGGCGCGGCTGGACGCGGTCGACGAACTCGAGTAGCTCGGGGAAATCGGCGTGGTCGGAGAGTGGGAATGCGGCGTCGACACCCATCTGGTACTTGGTGGAGGAGTCGAGCGCCCAGCCGGTGGCCATGGCGGTGCGGCGCGGGGCGAGGCGGGCGAGCCAGGCCTTCGAGGATTGCGGCGGGACGATGACGACGTGGCCGGGCGCGGCGAGGGCGTCGAACTCGCGGTAGGCGGGAAACGTGAGCCCGAGTTTCTCGCACACCTGGGTGAGGCGGAGGATCTCGGGGTGGAGCATGATCGGCAGCTCGGCACCGGCGAGGCTGGCGAGGAGCTCCTGGGCCTTGCCGAGGCTGTAGCCGAAGAGGACGGGGATGGCGCGGGCGGCTAGGGTTTCGCGGCAGAAACGGACGATGCCGTCGATCACCTCCTCGGGCGGCGGGAGCTTGTACTTCGGGAGACCGAAGGTCGTCTCCATGATCAGGACATCGGCGTGCGGGGTGGCGCAGGCTTCGGCGGCGCGGCCGGGGCGGAGCTTGAAGTCGCCGGAGTAGAGGAGGCGGCCGTGCTCGGACTCGGCGAGGAACTGGGCGGAGCCGAGGATGTGGCCGGCGGGCAGGAGCGTGACGCGGCAGCCGGGCGCGAGCTCGTGCGGGCGGTCGGAGGGCAGGGCGCGCGCCTCGCGGCGCGCGGGCTGGCGGGCGTACATGAGGCGCGCGGTGCTCTCGGTGCAGAGCGTGAGACGGTGGCGCGCCATGTGGTCGAAGTGCGCGTGGGAGACGAAGGAGCGCGCAACGGGGCGGGGGGCATCGAGCCACCAGTCGATCTGGGGCAGATGGAGCCCTTGGCGGAGTTGGACATCCCACGGCATCTGGCGAGCAAGCTGGCGCGGTGGAGCGCGGTCAAACGGGGAACCCGCGATTGCGGAATGCAGAACGAGGAACGCGGAATGAAGAGGGGCGGACGGCGTGGGGGCGGTGCCCACGCGCGACCTCGGACGGAGCCGGAGCGATAGACGCTCCCCGACGGGGCGCCGGCTGCCGCGCGGCAGCGAATCTCGGCCGGCCGTGCGGACCGTAATTGCGATGCGGAGCCGTGGCGCGCCCGCCGGCGCGGGACGCGGCCGTTACTTGGCGGGCTTGAAGCCGGCGGCGAGAAGCGTCTCGAAGTGGGGCAACTCGGGTTCGCGGGCGACGGTGGAGACCTCGACCTGCGTGAAACCGGACTTCTTCAGGAAGCCGTGGAGGGCGCTTTCCTTGAAGCCGAGCCAGTTGTCGGCGTAGAGATCGCGGGCCTTCTCGAAGTCGTGGGCCTTGAGGTCGAGGACGATGAGCTGGCCGCCGGGCTTGAGGATGCGGAAGGCCTCGTCGATGGCGCGCTGGGGGTGGGCGGCGTGGTGGAGAGCCTGGCTGAGGCTCCCGAGTGCGACGCTGGCTTCGCCGAGCGGAACGGTTTCGATGTCGCCGAGGACGTAGCGGAGGTTTTCGAGGCCGTTCTTCTTGGCGAGTTCGGTGCCGACCTCGACCATGCGGGGCGAATTGTCGATGCACCAGACCTGGGTTGCGCGGCGGGCGAGGAGCTGGGAGAGAAGGCCTTCGCCGGCGCCGAGGTCGGCGACGAGGCTGCCGGGGACGAGCCGGAGGGCGCGGTTTCCGCGATCGAGGATAAATTCGATCGGTGGCG
>CAZXHR010000331.1:0-1893 GCA_964640465.1 uncultured Opitutaceae bacterium | reverse complement strand
CCCCGCCGCCTTCACCAAAAATGCACCCAACCCCGCGAATCGTGAGGATTAGGGTAGCGCCGCGGGGTGGGCGGTCGGATCGGGTGGTGGAATGACGCCGGCACGGCTGCCGGTGTGCGACGCCGCGGTGTGCCGCGACCGCGGAGTTTGCCACGTATTGCGTGACAAAGGTTCATGCGCGGGAGCCGGTGGCGGACGGGCCACCGAGTGGCTACAGGGCGGCCAGCAGGGCTGCGGCGAGGAGCTCGGGGGCGCGGGCGAGGGCTGCGGCGAGCGGAAGATCGGAGGGCGAGATGGCGAGGGCGGAGGTGCGGGGTGGGAGCGCGGCGGTGGGGAGTGGCCCGAGGGAGCCGGCGAGGATGAGGACGCGCTTGCCGGCGGCGGAGGCGGCGAGCGCGAGGGCACCGGGGCCCTTGCCGGAGAGGGAGGTGGCATCGAAGCGGCCTTCGCCGGTGACGATGAGATCCGCGGCGGCGATACGGCGGTCGAGATCGAGCCAGTCGTGGACGAGCGCCCAGCCCGGTACGAGCTGGGCACGCGCGGCGGTCATCAGACCGAAGGCGATGCCGCCCGCCGCGCCGGCGCCGGGTGCGGTGGCGAGCGACGGCGGTTGGCCGCAGTGGGCCGAGAGCAGCGCGGCCATGCGCGCGGTGGCGGACTCGAGCGCGGGGAGGTCGGCGGGCTGGAGGCCTTTCTGCGGCGCATAGGTGGCGGCGGCGCCGGAGGGGCCGAGGAGGGGATTGGCGACATCGCAGGCGAGGCGCAGCGGCGGGAAGGCGGCGGGCACGTGGCCGGCGAGGCGGGCGATGTGCTCCCAAGCGGCGGTCGTCGGCGGAAAGAGCGGTGCGTCGCGTGCGTCGAGGAAGCGCAGCCCGAGCGCGCCAAGGGCGCCGAGCCCGAGGTCGTGCGTGGCGCTGCCGCCGACGCCGAGGAGGAGTGCGCGGGCGCCGCGCTTGGCGGCGGCGGCGAGGAGCTGGCCGGTGCCGTAGCTGGAGGTGCGCCAGGGGTTGCGGTCGGCGGGCGGGACGAGCGCGAGACCGCTGGCGGCGGCCATCTCGACGATGGCAACGGTATCGGCTTCGCGGAGCCGGGGGAGTGCGAGACGTTCGCGGGCGGCGGTGGGGATGTGGCCGAAGGAGACGACTCCGTAGGCGGCGGTGCGCGGTTCGCCGAGCGGGCTGACGACGGGCACCGACACGAGTTCGCCGCCCGCGGCGGTCGTGAGGATCGAGGCGAAACCATCGCCGCCGTCGGCGAGTGGGGCGGTGTCGATCTCCCAGTCGGGGTGAGCGGCGCGGAGCGTTTCGGCGGCGATGCGGCAGGCCTCGGGCGCGGCGAGCGAGTCTTTGAACTTATCGAAGGCGACGAGGACGCGCATGGAGGATCAATTGGTCGAGAGGACGCTTGTGATGGATCAGCGATCTTGCCGTTTCGCAGGTGAGAGCAGTCGGTCACGGAATTCTTGTGCACCATCGTGACCGAACCACAGGAGATTGATCCGCACGCGGGTGGTGGGCGCAGCGATCTCGAAGACCGCCGGCCCGTAGAGACGGTCGTAAGGCCAACCTTTGCAGCACGGACGAGATATCCGCTCAATTGCGCCGAGCTGGATCTCGTGGCGGCGGAGCCATCCTTGGTGAATCAGGGTGCTTTCCGTGAAAACCAGCCGCATGGCCCTGAAGCGCCACGATAGGACGGCTACCAGCCCTGCTATCGCTGAGGCACAAAAATAGGAGCCGCCCATCAGTGGAGCGACGAGCCCCAAGAGAGCCGTCGCACCCAGAACCACCGCAAGCCCGGGGACGTGACGCAAGGTCGCATTGTGTGCTCCGTGCTTGACCCCGATCCTCACGAAGGATTGAGCTTGGCTCTGGATGGCGGAGAGAGGCGGTG
>CAZXHR010000330.1:0-1912 GCA_964640465.1 uncultured Opitutaceae bacterium | reverse complement strand
GAGCTCCATGTACTCGGCCTCGATCTTGTCGCGCTCGAGTCCGGTGAGCTGGTAGAGACGGAGTTCGAGGATGGCGGTGGTCTGGCGGTCGGAGAGCGGGTACTTCTCCATCAAGCGCAACTTGGCTTCCTCTCTGCTGGCGGAAGCGCGGATGATGCGGACGAAGTCGTCGAGGTTATCGAGGGCGATCTTGTAGCCTTCGAGGATCTCGGCGCGCTCCTTGGCCTTGCGGAGTCGGTACTCGGTGCGGCGGATGATGACATCGCGGCGGTGGGCGATGTAGCACTCAAGGAGTTCCTTGATGTTCATCTGCTTGGGCCGGCGGTTGTCGATGGCGAGCAGGATGACGCCGAAGGTGGTCTCGAGCTGGGTGAGCTGGAAGAGCTTGTTGATGACAACCTGGGCCTCTTCGCCGCGCTTGAGCTCGATGACGATGCGGGTGTCGGCATCGGACTCGTTGCGGAGGTCGGAAACCTCGGGGAGCTTCTTGTCGCCGACGAGCTCGGCGATGTGTTTGACGAGGTTCTCGCGGTTGACGTTGTACGGGATCTCGGTGACGACGATCTGCTCCTTGCCGTTCTTGAGCTCCTCGGTGTGGGCGCGGCCGCGGACACGGACCATGCCGCGGCCGGTCGTCATGTAGTTACGGATTCCCTCGCGGCCGACGATGAGGCCGCCGGTGGGGAAGTCGGGGCCGTGGATGTGGTCGATGAGCTCCTCGACGGCGATGTGAGGGCGGTCGATGAGGGCGCAGGCGGGGTCGATGATCTCGTCGGGGTTGTGCGGGGGGATGTTGGTGGCCGTGCCGACGGCGATGCCGGTCGCGCCGTTCATCAGCAGATTGGGCAGCGCGCAGGGGAGGACCGTGGGCTCCGTGGTGGACTCCTTGTAGTTGGGCGCGAAGTCGACGGTCTCTTCGTCGATGTCCTTGAGGAGGTCCTCGGCGATCTCGTTGAGGCGGCACTCGGTATAGCGGTAGGCGGCCGGCGGATCGCCTTCGACGGAGCCGAAGTTACCCTGGGGGTCGATGAGGGTGTAGCGCTGGACCCAGTCCTGGCCGAGGCGTACGAGGGCGTCGTAGACGGAGGAGTCGCCGTGGGGGTGGTAGTTCTTGAGGACCTCGCCGACGACGCCGGCGCACTTGTCGTAGGGACGGTTGTGCAGGAGGCCCTCGCGGAACATCGCGTAGAGGATGCGGCGCTGGACGGGTTTGAGGCCGTCGCGGGCGTCGGGGAGGGCGCGCGAGATGATGACCGACATCGAGTAGTCGATGTACGCGGTCTGCATGATCTCGGTGATATTGGCCGGGGCGACCTTTTCGTTGGCGGTATACACGGGAGGGAAGGAAGGAGGAATGGAGAGTGCAGAAGGCAGAACTCAGAGGATGGCGGCGGCCATCGCTTCATCGTTCTGTATTCATCGTTCTGCGTTAGCCGGAGGCGTCACACATCCAGGAACTGGACGTTGAGGGCGTTGTCCTCGATGAACTGGCGGCGGGGCGGGACCTCGTCGCCCATGAGGAGGGTGAAGAGTTCGTCGGCCTTGGCGGCGTCGTCGATATTGACGCGGAGGAGGCGGCGCTTTTCCGGGTCCATCGTGGTCTCGTAGAGCTGCTCGGGGTTCATTTCGCCGAGACCCTTGTAGCGCTGGATGGTGAGGCCGCGGCGGCCGATGAGGCGGGCCTGGGCGACGATGTCGAGCGGGGCGGCGAGGGGCGTCTTGGTCTCGGACTTGAGGCCGGCGTTCTCGATGAGGAGATAGCGCGGCTCGTCGGTGGGGGTGAACCGGGGGATGTCGAGACCGTCGGTGGCGAGGGACTTGAGGAGCTTGGTGATCTCGTTGGCCTCGTAGATCTCGGGGATGTTCACGCGGCGCACGGGCACGGCGGCCATGGGGGCGTCGCCGTTCCCGT
>CAZXHR010000329.1:0-1952 GCA_964640465.1 uncultured Opitutaceae bacterium | reverse complement strand
ACAACGTCCCGCTCGCTCTGAATAAGAAGTGGGCCAAGAACCTCGCCGCCCAGTGCTGGCTCTGGAAAGACCACACCAGCTGGCGCGAAGCCGCCAAGATCACCGAGCTCGCCGCCGCGCACCGCCCGCAGTTCATCGCCAAGTGCGGCAACACCTACTCCTCCGAGTGGTGGTGGTCGAAGCTCTGGCACTGCCGCGCCACCGCGCCCAAAGTCTTCGCCGCCGCGTATTCGTGGGTCGAACTCTGCGACTGGGTGCCCGCCGTGCTCGCCGGCGTGACCGATCCCCTCCAGGTCAAACGCGGCGTCTGCGCCGCCGGCCACAAGGCCATGTACTGCGCCGAATGGGGCGGCCTGCCGGACAAGGAATTCCTCACCCTCCTCCACCCCGACCTCGCCGCGCTCCGCGACCGTCTCTACACCGAGGCGCACGACGCCCGCACCGCCGCTGGCCAGCTCTGCCCCGCGTGGGCCAAGAAGCTCGGCCTGCCCGCCGGCATCCCGATCGCGATCGGCGAGTTCGACGTCCATTACGGCGCCATCGGCTGCGGCGTCACCGAGGGCACCCTCGTGAAGGTCATCGGCACCTCGACCTGCGACTGCGGTGTCGTTTCCGCTGCGAAGACCGTGCCCGACATCCCCGGCATCTGCGGCATCGTCAAGGGTGCGATCCTCCCCGAGTTCTACGGCATCGAGGCCGGCCAGTCCGCCGTGGGCGACATCTTCAAGTGGTGGGTCGAGGTCGTCTGCAAGGGCGACGCCGCCACGCACCGCCAGTTCGGCGCCGCCGTCGCCGGCCAGAAGCCCGGCCAGTCCGGCCTCCTCGCCCTCGACTGGAACAACGGCAACCGCACCATCCTCGTCGACCAGCGCCTCTCCGGCCTGCTCCTCGGCCAGACGCTCCACACCTCCGCCGCCGAGATCTACCGCGCGCTTATCGAGGGCACTGCCTTCGGCGCTCGCGCCATCATCGAGCGCATCCGCGAATACGGCGTGCCGCTCGACCGCATCGTCTGCGCCGGCGGCATCGCCCGCAAGGACCCGATGCTCATGCAGATCTACGCCGACGTCACCGGCTGCACGATGCTCGTCGCCGGTTCCTCGCAAGCCTGCGCGCTCGGTTCCGCCGTCTCGGCCGCCGTGCTCGCCGGCGCGCACAAGGACTTCCCGACCGCGCAGAAGAAGATGACGCGCCTCGAGAAGAAGCAGTACCGCCCGATCGCGAAGAACCAGAAGGTCTACAACGAGCTCTACGCCCTCTACCGCCAGCTCCACGACTCCTTCGGCGGCCTCAACAAATCCGCCGACCTCGGCCCCGTCATGAAGCAGCTCCTCGCGATCAAGGAGGCCCAGAACTGAAACGGAAGTAGCCAGGAGTGAGTAGCGGGTAGCGAGCATCCAAACCTCCGCCCGCCTCTCGCCCTCTCGCTACTCACTACACGCTACTCGCTCCTTTCCTCCTCCTCGCTACTCGCTCCAGCCCTCTGCCTCCTCGCTCCTTCCTTCCGTCTACTCACTACTCGCTACCCGCTACTCACTACTTTCCTCTTCTCATGAAACTCCTCGCCACTCCCGAAATCTGGTTCGTCTGCGGTTCGCAGCATCTCTACGGCCCCGGCCCGCTCAAGCAGGTCGCCGCCAACGCCACCCAGGTCGCCGAGGCCCTCGCCGCCTCCAAGAAGCTCCCGCTCAAGACCGTCTTCAAGGCCCTCGTCACCACCCCCGACGAGATCGCCGCCCTCTGCCGCGAGGCCAACAACGACGTCAACTGCGCCGGCCTCGTCCTCTGGATGCACACCTTCTCGCCATCCAAGATGTGGATCCGCGGCCTCACCTCCCTCCAGAAGCCCTTCGTCCACCTCCACACGCAGTTCAACCGCGACCTGCCCTGGGAAACCATCGACATGGACTTCATGAACCTCAACCAGGCCGCCCACGGCGACCGCGAGGCCG
>CAZXHR010000328.1:0-1953 GCA_964640465.1 uncultured Opitutaceae bacterium | reverse complement strand
CCGGCGCCGGCCTCTCCGGCGCGGGCGGCCTCGACGGCGGCGTTGAGGGCGAGGAGGTTGGTCTGGAAGGCGATCTCGTCGATGGTCTTGATGATGCGGGTGACGTCGCGGCTGGAATCGCTGAGAGCGGCCATGGCCTCGTCGAGACGGCGCATCTGCTCGGCACCTTTCTCGGCGGCGGTACGCGCGGAGGCGGCGGAATTTTTGGCGCGGGAGGCGTGCTCGGCGTTGGTGCGTGTCATGCTGGAAACCTCCTCCAACGTGGAGCTGGTTTCCTCGATCGAGGAGGCTTGGGTGGAGGAGCCATCGGCGACGGCGGCGGCGGCGAGCCGGAGGGTGGCGGCCTCTTCGGCGGATTTTTGCGCCTCCGTGTAGAGCTCGTCGGTGGTGCGCATGACCGGGTCGGCGATGCTGCGGCCGAGCTGACGGGTGCAAACGAGGACGAGGATCACGGCGAGCACCACGGCGACGCCCGCCCAGAGGCGTCGGCTTTGGGCGCTGGAGGTGAGGGTGGCGCAGGTGGTTTTGAAGTTGTCGCGCACGGCGTCGATCTCCTGGCCGAGTTGGACGTCGATGAGGGTCCAGTGGGGTTGCCAGTCCTGATCGGAGGCGAGGGGAGGCGCGGTGTTGTCGAGCGCGGCCTGGGCGTGGCCTCGGATGAGTTCGATGGCGCGTCGGTATGCGGCGGAGTCGTGGAGGGCGACGAGGTGGTCGCGGAGGGCTCCCTGGCTGAAGGCGACGATGTCCTGCCAGTGCGTCTCGGCGAGATCGACGGTGTTGAGCATGAAGAGCGCCTCACGGGGGGAGAGCTGGCGGGGCGGCTGGGCGGCGCGCTGTTGGTGGTAGTAGAAGACCATGCCGCCGGAATCGACGAGCGCCTTGCGGGCGAGCATGAGCTTGGGGAGTACGGCAAGTTTGCGTACGACAATGTCGTTGGTGGAGGCGTCGACCAGCAGCGGGAGGACGGCGCTGACGTCGCGCTGGAAGTCGCGATAGCCGTCGATGATGGGGTCGGCTTTGGCGCCGGGAGTCTGGGTGAACACGGTTTGCCGGAGGGCGGGCAGGCCGGCGATGCGTTGCTCGATGCGGTTGAGCGCGGCTTGGAGAAGCGGGGAGAGCTGGCGGGCGTCGATGCGAGCGCGTTCGGTCCGGTACGCGGCGATGGCGGCATCGGTGTCGCTGCGCCACTGCTCCTGCTTCTGGCGTGCCTCCTGGACAGCGGCCGGGGCGAGGTCCCGGTTGGGCATGAACATGTACCAGTTGGAGTATTCCTGGGCGAGGCGCGACTCGAGGGCGCCGAGCTTCCAGACCATCTCGGAGAGGAGGCCGAGCTGGCGGAGCTCTGTCACCTCGGAATGAGCACGGAGGACGATCAACAGGGCCGGCACGAGGCCGCCCAGCAGGGGCAACAGGACCAGAAGCAGTATCCTGCGTTCGAGACTTAGGGCACGCATGTGAGGAGATCACCGAATCGGGCGGAGCGGGACGGACTTGAATCGCGGTAGGGCTGGATGGCCTAGGTCAACGGACTCACCGCACTGGAACCGTGGAGGACGAACGCGGTGCGCCGCTCCCAGCGCACTGGAAGCATACCCGGTCCAGGGTGGTATTTTGCCCCAGATGGTCGCCGTTGGGCGGGAGGAACGCGGCGAAGGGCTGTCGGTCGGTCCGAGTCGGAAGCCGAGAACCGGCGCGACCGGCGTGGCGGATCGGTGCTGCCTGTGCGGGGGGCTGGGGCAGACGACGGCGAAGGTGATTGCTGCGTCGATGCTACGAGGGCCGTTGCTGTGCGGGGAAGCGAAAGGCGGCGCGGCGACTGGATGCTCGCGCTACGGTTCGAAGGCCTTGGCGGCCTTCGCTACGAACGGAGATCGGGCGGCGCTGGCGGGAGGGCGGGAGTGGCGCGGCGTAGGTCGCTCCTTTAGGACGACCCGGCGGGGTTGGGCCCAGGGG
>CAZXHR010000327.1:0-1956 GCA_964640465.1 uncultured Opitutaceae bacterium | reverse complement strand
GCGAGAACAGGGCGACGTAGGTTGTGGGACGGAGGGAGCCCTTGGGCGTGAGTTGCCCCGCGGCGTGGAGCAACCGCCGGATCTCCTCTGGGGTGTAGATGTGCGGCATCCGGTGGATCCTCGTCGGTCTGCCAAATGCGTCTGCGGGAGGAACTTCATGGCGTTCCTCCTCGGCCTGCATGGCCCTGGCAAAGCGGCGAACGACGAGCAGTCTGCCCTGCCGCTGAGCCACCGAAGGTGCCTGCGTTGCCCACTCCAGCACGGTCTCGTTTCGCACGAGGCGATCTCCACGAGATTCGGCGAACCTGACGAAGTGACGCAGCAAGTAGGCTTGCAGCCTGAACTTGAAACCCATGGCCCGATGCAATTCGACGTAACGGGTGACATCTTCGTTCAACATGACGATTCCTCCGGCCAAGGCTGTGCAATCTGCCGTAACAGATCGATATGGACTTTGGCATAATGGGCCGTCATATCGGGTGATTTATGCCGAAGCACGGCGGCAACCAGATCCAGGCTGGCCCCAGAACGTAACATTGCTGTCGCAGCAGAGTGGCGGAGCAGATGGGCACCTCGTGAAGGAGGGTTCCGAATGCCTGCACGCTGAAGTGCAAACCGCACGATATCCGAGACCGAGGCCGAGCCCGCAAAAGGGCGAATGGGCGCATTGACACAGAGAAAGACTCGATCGGTCTTGACGCTGGGACGTACCTTCGTCAGGTACTCGATCAGGGCATCCCCCGCATCTTGGGGCAACGGCAGGCGAACCTCCTTGCGTCCTTTGCCGAGAACACGCACCATGCCGGCTCGCCAATCGAGATCATCGAGCCGCATTGCCGTGATGTCACCGGCACGAAGACCAAGCCGGGCCAGAAGGAGGAGAACTGCACGATCCCTAACTCCGCAAGGCTTGCTCAGATCACAAGAGGCGACCAGACGCTCGACCTCGTTCGTTTCAAGGTACCGCGGCAGCGCCGACAGCTTCCAGCCGGGTATGATGGGCACCGCGCGATCGAGGTGAGCTCGACACCGGCCTTGCACCGTGAGAAAACGCAAGAACGCACGCAGCGCGATGACATAGGTCTTGGCGTAACCACAACTCAGTTCCTTGACGGTGCGAAGAAGCGCTTTACGCACCAGAGATGCGTTGTACTTCGCCGGGTCGTCGCCAAGCACTGGAAGCATTCTCTCGACGAGCCGCTCATAGCGATCGATCGTCTTGGCCTTGATGCCACGCTGGTAGGTCATCCAGTTGCGAAATCCGATTAATGGGAATGGCGACGATCTCGGCGAAGGTGACGCCGAGGGGAGAACGACCCCTAGACGAATGAGATGTTCAGCGAATTGCCGCACCCTCGCCACCGTACGTCCAGATGGACATTGCCCGTGGCGCCATACGCCGGGACATTGGCACTTGTGGCGAGTGAATTTGGCGATGATCACCTGATTGAGTCCGCCAATCCCGATGTTACGGGAATCCATCCATCGGCCCAAATGCGAGGCCGACCGCATGAAGTCGCGGGCCGAAAGCACACTGTAGCCAGCCGCGATCAATTCAGCGGCAAAGCCGATAAGATACGGCTGAACGCAGCCGCCCGGTCTGACACCCCTCAGAACCGCCTTCAATTCAACATTCTGCATGGTTACCTCCTTTCGCCACCGGCATGGCGGCGCTATGAAGAACCATACATTTATGCGGAGTCCATAGCCATCATCCAATCGTTCCCGGGACTCCCGACGCATGCCTGGACCGTGGCGAAAACGACACGACTCGGCATAAATACCGTCACCGCATAATTGCGGTTATGCGGAGCTCCGCATAAGCGGAAGTCGTTCGACAGTCTCGCCGAGGTGGTGCGTTCGTTTTTGGGCCACGATCCGCTCTCCGGCAGCCTGTTTGTGTTCCGCAACCGCGGCGGCCATCTGCTGAAAGTCTTGTGGTGGGACCAGACGGGA
>CAZXHR010000326.1:0-1975 GCA_964640465.1 uncultured Opitutaceae bacterium | reverse complement strand
CTTCGGCACCATCTCGCTGAATCAGCTCTACGAGGAGCAGCTCAGCGGAGTCGATCTGGGGTCCGGATACCTCTTCATGCTCGACTCCACCGGTGTTCTGATCGCCCACCCCGTCCCCGAGAAGCTACTGGTCGAGAACGCGACCGAGAACAGCAACCGGCAGCTGGCGGATGCGGCAGTCGCCATGACCAAGGGCGAGGCAGGCGTAGCCACGTACACGTACGAGGGAGTGGACAAAGTCCTTGCCTATGCCCCCGTGGGTATCAACGGCTGGTCTATTGCCGCCACACAGCCTCGTGGCGAGGCTTTGGCAGGCGTCAACACCTTCACACGCACCACCGTCATCCTCATGGTCCTCGTCGCCGTCGTCTCCGCCGTCGTCTCTATCTTCGTCGCCGGTAGCATCGCCAGCCCTATAGGCGTCATGACTCAGGTCGCCGCCGACTTGGCCGAGGGCGGCCTCGGCGAGGGCGAAAACAAGGTCAAGATGGCCACCCTCCAGAAACGTGGCGATGAGATCGGCCTCCTCGGCCGCGCCTTCGCCACCATGACCGCCGCCTCAGCCGACATGGCCCAAGCCGCCGACAGGGTCGCCGCCTACGACCTCACCACCGACGTCCAGCCACGCAGTGAGCGCGACGTCCTCGGCAACGCCCTCCACACCATGATCATCAACCTCCGCAACGCCATTGCCACCGTCCGCGCCGGCACCGACGCCGTCACCGAATCCTCCAACACCCTCGCTCAGTCCGCCGACGCCGCCGGCCAGGCTACCTCCCAGGTCGCCATGACCATCGAGGAAGTCGCCAAGGGCTCCGCCCAGACCGCTCAGTCTATCAATCAGGCCTCTCGCGGCACCGAGGAACTCAACCAGGCTATCGACGGCATCGCTAAGGGCTCCCAAGAGTCCGCTGGCGCCGTCTCCATCATGTCCTCCGCCGCCGCTAGCGTCGCCGACGCCGCACGCGACATCGAACGCCGCGCCGCCGTCGCCTCCACCGAGGCCGACTCCGGCCGTACCGTCGCCCACGAGGGCCTCCAGGCCATGCAGGCCACCCTCACCGGTATGGACGCTATCCGCCGTACCGTCCAACAGGCCGCTAACCAGGTCGAGGAAATGGGCAAGCGCTCCGCCGAGATCGGCCAGATCGTCGGCACCATCGAGGACATCGCCTCCCAAACTAACCTCCTCGCCCTCAACGCTCAGATTGAAGCCGCTCGCGCCGGCGAACAGGGCCGCGGCTTCGCCGTCGTCGCCGACGAGGTCCGCAAACTCGCCGAACGCTCCGCTCGCGCTACCAAGGAAATCGCTGACCTCATCGCCGCCGTCCAGGACGGTAGCTCCGGCGCCGTCAACGCCATGGCCCAGGGCGCTCAGGAAGTCGCCAACGGCGCTGAACTCGCCCAGAAGACCGGCGCCGTCATCGAACGCCTCCAAGCCTCCGTCGACACCATCGTCAACGAAATCGCTGGCATCACTTCCCTCGCCGCCGAACTCTCCACCGCTAGCTCACGCATGATGACCGAGGTCGAACGCGTCTCCGCCGTCGTCGAAGAGTCCTCCGCCGCCACCGAGCAGATGGCCGCCTCCTCCGCCGAGGTCAGCGAGTCCCTCGGCTCCGTCGCCGCCGTCGCCGAAGAAGCCAGCGCTTCCGCCGAGGAAGTCGCCGCTTCCGCCGAAGAACTCGCTGCCCAAATCCAAGAGGTCCACGCCATCGCCCAGGAAATGGCACAGCAGGCGCAGGCGATGCTGCACTCAGTCGAGCGCTGCGAGCTCGGCACTAGCGACGGCTCGCCGGCGGCAGCGCCTGCTGCAGCGTGGCAAAGCCGTCCTCCTCGCTGAGATGGCGCAGGAAGCACAGGATCAGCCGCGAGCTTATGCCCCAGCGCACCTGCGCCTCGCCACACGCGCGCTCCAGCCCGTCGAGCACGGTCTCGAAGGCGATGCCGCGCGCGGTATGGGTCTGCGGGTCGA
>CAZXHR010000325.1:0-2037 GCA_964640465.1 uncultured Opitutaceae bacterium | reverse complement strand
TCTGCAGCCGCTCTACCGCGGCCGGCCAACGCACCTCCGATCTCCACGCCGACATCGCCCTCATGCCCGCGAAGTGGATCCGCTTCGACGCCTTCCAGCGCCTCGATCCCCACAACTTCCGCCTCGATGAGTTCAACTCCGGCGTCACCTTGACCGACTCCCAATTCTGGACCGCCCGCTTCGGCACCCAGTTCCTCCGCGACCAGCTTGAGGAGTATACCCTCGACACCTCCTACCGGATCAACGAGCGCTTCACCCTCACCGGCGCCTGGCGCTACGATGCCATCGAGTCGCAGTTCTACGAGCAGGTCTACGGCCTCCGCCAAAACTTCCGCAACCTCTGGTCCCTCGAATACCAGATCGCCTTCCTGCAGGGCCAGCGCCGCGAATCCGGCTTCCAATTCCGCATCCAGCTCGAGGTCGCGAAGTTCTAGGCCCCGCCACTCGGCAACCGGCCGGATTCACCCGCCGACACGTTTCTCTGGAGGGCGCCGTCACGTGCACTTCGCGGCGAAGTGCACAGGGATGGCGCCTTCGTTTTCTTCCCCGGTCCGCAACGCCCAGCCTCCGCCATTAGCGTCCATCAGCGTGCATTAGCGGTTTTCCATCTCCGCTTCCGTCTTCTGCCCTCTCATCCCCCGTCCCCGCTCCCTCTCCTCCATTAGTGTCCATTAGTGTGGATTAGTGGTTTCAACCTCCGAAACCGATGCCGTCGCCCGACCCACCATCTCCCGCTCCCGCCCCAGGCCGCCCCCACCGCCAGCGCGCCATCTTCGGCGAACTCCTCCCCGAGATCATCCACCTCGCCCGCCGCGAGCCCGCTTTCCCCTCGCTGTTCCAGAAACGCCTCGGCCACGACAAACGCTTCGGTTCCCGCGACCGCCGCATCTACCGCGCCCTCGCCTACACCGCCGTCCGACACCTCCCCTGGATCGAGGCCGCCCCGGCCGAGCTCCGTCCCGTCCTTGCCCTCTGGCTCGCCGGCGACGAACCCGCCCTCTCTCCCCTCCGCGCCCCGCTCCTCGCCGACTGGTCGCCGCTGCCCGCCACGCCCGGCGAACAGGCCGCCATCCTCGCCGCCCGCCTCGGCCGCACCATCACCGTCGATCAACTCTTCCCCGACTGGCTCGCCAGCGAAGCACCCGCCCTCACCGACTCCAACCGCGACATTCTCCTCACCCGCGCCATCCTCTGGCTCCGTCTCCAAACCTCCGAGCCAACTGCCGTCGACACTTGGCTGCGCGCCGAAGGGATCCCCTTCCGCCCTCACCCGCTCCTGCCCGACGCCCGCGCCATCCTCGCCGAGGTCGACCTCTCCCGCAGCCCGCTCCACAAATCCGGCGCCTTTGAGATCCAGGATCTCGGCTCCCAACTCATCCTCGCCCTCGCCGCACCACGGCTCGGCACCCGCTGGCTCGACGCCTGCGCCGGCGCCGGAGGCAAAACACTCCAGCTCGCCCGTCTCCTCGGCCCCACCGGCCACGTCGACGCCACCGACATCCGCCCCGCCGCACTAGCCGAGCTCCGCACCCGCGCCACCCGCGCCGGTCTCCACAACATCGCAACCATCTCCACCACGCCCTCCGCAGACCGTCTCTACGACGGCGTCCTCGTCGACGCCCCCTGCAGCGGCTCCGGCACCTGGAGACGCTCGCCCCACCTGCTCTGGCAGACCACCGCCCCCGACCTGCGCCGCCACCACGAACGCCAGCTCGCCATCCTTTCTGCCAACGCCGCGCACGTCCGCCCCGGCGGCACGCTCGTCTACGCCACCTGCTCGCTCGCCCGCACCGAGAACGACGGCACCGTCGCCGCCTTCCTCACCGCGCATCCGGGTTTCCGAGTCGTCCCGCCCGCCGACTCCTTCGGCTACACCACCGGCGAATGCGGCACCGCCATCCTCCCCCACGTCCACGACACCGACGGCTTCTTCGTGAGCGTGCTGGAACGGGCCATGTAGCCGTAGCGAACACCGCCAAGGAGTTCGCCCTTGCTTCTTGTTTAGGTGTCAGAAGCGAAGTCCCGTTTGGGACACAG
>CAZXHR010000324.1:0-2060 GCA_964640465.1 uncultured Opitutaceae bacterium | reverse complement strand
CCCCCGATTCGTGACTGCGGACGAACACGCTACGGGGTGCGGATGCCGGCGCTGGTAGACATCGGGGGGCTGCACTACTCCTACGGCAGCGGTCAGCAGGCGCTGAACGGTGTCGATCTCACCGTTGCCGAGGGCGAACATGTGGTCGTTGTGGGCCCCAACGGGTCCGGCAAGTCGACGCTGGCCAGGATCATCGCCGCCCTCGAGAACCCGGGCGAGGCGGAGCGCGTCGTCGTTTGCGGCCGCGAGCTGACGACGGCCGAAGAGCGGCGGCTGGCGCGCCGGCATGTCGGCATCCTCTTCCAGGATCCTGAAAGCCAGGTCGTGGGGAGCACTGTCGAGGAGGACGTGGCTTTCGGCCTTGAGAACCTCGGGCTCCCGGCGGCGGAGATCGCCGGCCGCGTGGATGAGATGCTGGCCGCCTTCGCCCTGGACGGCCTCCGCGAGCGGGAGCCGCATCTCCTTTCCGGCGGCCAGAAGCAGCGCACCGCGTTGGCCGGCGTCCTGGCCGTTCCCCGTCATCTCATCGTCCTGGATGAGCCTACGGCGATGCTCGATGCGCGCGGGCGCCGGGAGGTGCTGGATGCCATGCGCCTGCTCCGCGGCCAGGGCCTCACGCTGATCGCGGTGACGCAGGAGATGGACGAGGTCCCGGCCGCCGACAGGGCCGTGGCCCTTGAAGACGGTCGCGTGGTGTTCGACGGCACGCCCTCCGAGCTGCTCGCGGACGAGGCACTCGTGCGTCGGCTCTCCCTGGGAGTGCCGACCGCCGCGGAGGTGGCGCTCGAGCTGCGTTCGCATGGGGTGTCGCTGCCGGGGCTGCCGTTCGTTGCGGAAGACCTGACGGCGGCCTTGAAGGCCGGGTCGGCCGGCGAGTGCCGAGAAGAGCCGGTCGCGACGGAGACGAGCGGGCCGACGTCGGAGGAGGCCGAGAGCGTCCCCGTGCAGCCGCCGGCGCAGGCGGCACGGCGAGCCCGCGATGCGACACCAAGAGGCCTCTCCCTGCGTTGCGACGGTGTGTCGTTCGGCTACAGCGATGGAGCCTCGCAAGTCCCGGCCGTCGCGGACGTGACGTTCGAACTGCCAGCGGGCTCGTCGACGGCTCTTCTGGGTCCGTCGGGAGCGGGCAAGTCGACTCTGCTCTCTCTCCTTCGCGGCCTGCTCAACCCGGATCGCGGGGCCATAGTCATCGACGGAGTCGCCCCCGGATCTCCCGAATACGCCGGCCGCCAGCGTCGTGTGGGAGTGGTGTTCCAGCGTCCCGAAGTGCAGCTCTTCGCCTCGACCATCCACGACGACGTGGCCTTTGGCCCGCGGCAGATGGGTTGGCCGGAGGCAGATGTGGAAGCTGCCGTCTCCGAGTCGCTCAGGGCCGTCGGTCTTCCGCTGGAGCGTTTCGGCGACCGCCATCCCTATTCGCTCTCGGGGGGCGAGCAGCGCCGGGTGGCGCTGGCTGGCGTGCTGGCCATGCGCCCCGGCGTGCTCCTTCTCGACGAGCCGTTCGTGAGCCTCGATCCCAAGGGGCGACGAGAGCTCGGCGGCGTGCTGCAGGCCCTCAGGGCGGACGGCGTCACGCTCGTCGTCACGACCCACGACGTGGACCAGGCGTGGGCGCTCTGCGATACACGCCTGCTCCTGCGCGACGGCCGTCTCCTGGCCGATGGCCCCTGGTCGTTCGACGCCGCCGGCAGGGAGGCGCTGGCGGCGGCCGGCCTGTCGCTGCCGACGCTCGTCGACATCTGGCAGCGGCTGGGTCTGCCGCCGCAGGACGCCCCTCGGACAGCCGCCGAGGCTGCCGCGGCCCTGGCTCGCAGTGGCGCGTGGCGACGCGGCGGGGTCGAGCTTGCGGCCCCGACCCCCGGCCCGGACGGTGCGGCATGAGCGGTCGTCCCACCGTGGCGCAGTACTACCCGGGGGCATCACTGCTCCACCGGCTGGACCCGCGGGCGAAGATCGTGGTCACTCTAGCGCTCGCGGTGGCGCTGTTCACGCGTGAGTCGTTCCTGGCGCTGGGCGTATACGCCGCTTTCGGTGGGGTGCTGGCCTTGCAGCGCCTGCCC
>CAZXHR010000323.1:0-2068 GCA_964640465.1 uncultured Opitutaceae bacterium | reverse complement strand
CTGGCGGATGCCCGCGCGCATCTCGTCGAGGCTGTAGAGGATGAACATGCCGCGGCCGCCGAGGACGAAGGAGGGGCGCAGGAGGACGGGGAAGCCGAGCTCGGTGGCGTACTTGAGTGCTTCCTCCTCGGTGAGGGCGGTGCGGTTGTCGGGCTGCTTGAGGCCGAGCTTGTGGAGGATGCCGGCGAAGAGCTTGCGGTCCTCGGCGAGCTCGATGGACTCGGGGCTGGTGCCGATGACGTTGACGCCGTTGGCCTTCAGGGCGGTGGCGAGGTTGAGCGGGGTCTGGCCGCCGAACTGGACGATGACGCCCTGGCACTGCTCCTGTTCGTAGATCTCGAGGACGTCCTCGAGGGTGAGCGGCTCGAAGTAGAGGCGGTCGGAGGTGTCGTAGTCGGTCGAGACGGTCTCGGGGTTGGAGTTGACCATGACGGTCTCGTAGCCGAGCTCGCGCAGGGCGAAGGAGGCGTGGACGCAGCAGTAGTCGAACTCGATGCCCTGGCCGATGCGGTTGGGGCCGCCGCCGAGGATCATGATCTTCGGGCGGGTGGAGCGGATGACCTCGTTCTCGTCGCCGTAGGAGGAGTAGTAGTACGGGGTGAAGGCCTCGAATTCGGCGGCGCAGGTGTCGACGAGGCGGTAGGTGGTGCTGACGCCGAGCTTGCGGCGGTGCTCGCGGACGGTCTTGACGGGGGCGCCGCAGAGGTGGGCGAGCTGGGCGTCGGAGAAGCCGGCGGCCTTGGCCTTGCGGAGGGTTGCGGCGTCGAGGTCGGCGAGGAGCTTGGTCTTGAGGAGGTCCTCGAGCTCGGAGATTTCCTTGAGCTGGGTGAGGAACCAGGGGTCGATGGCGGTGATGTCGAAGAGGCGCTCGACGGAGAAGCCGGCCTTGAGGGCGTAGCGGATGTAGAAGGGGCGTTCGGCGTTGGGGGTGCCGAGCTTGGCGATGATGGTCTGTTCGTCGGGGAGGTCGTAGCCGCCGAACTTGCCGCCGCCGCCGAAGCCGCGGGCGCCGATCTCGAGGGAACGGAGGGCCTTCTGGAAGGATTCCTTGAAGGTGCGGCCGATGGCCATCGCCTCGCCGACGGACTTCATGGCCGAGGTGAGGGTGGTGTTGGCGCCGAGGAATTTCTCGAAGGCGAAGCGCGGGATCTTCGTGACGACGTAGTCGATGGTGGGCTCGAAGCTGGCGGGGGTCTCCTTCGTGATGTCGTTGCGGATCTCGTCGAGCGAGTAGCCGACGGCGAGCTTGGCGGCGATCTTGGCGATGGGGAACCCGGTGGCCTTCGAGGCGAGCGCGGAGGAGCGGGAGACGCGCGGGTTCATCTCGATGACGACCATGCGGCCGGTCTTCGGATCGACGGAGAACTGGATGTTGGAGCCGCCGGTCTCGACGCCGATCTCGCGGATGACAGCGAAGGAGGCGTCGCGCATCGCCTGATACTCCTTGTCGGTGAGCGTCATCGAGGGGGCGACGGTGATGGAGTCGCCGGTGTGAACGCCCATCGGATCGAAGTTTTCGATGGAGCAGACGATTACGACGTTGTCCGCCCGATCTCGCATGACTTCGAGTTCGTATTCTTTCCAGCCCAGGCAGCTTTCCTCGATGAGAATCTCATGCACGCGCGAGTATTCAAGTCCCCGTTTGGCGATCGTTTCGAATTCCTTAGGTGTTACCGCGAAGCCGCCGCCCGTGCCGCCAAGCGTATATGCCGGGCGGATGGCGCAGGGGAGTTTGATGTCTTTGATGATGTCCTGGGCTTCTTCCCAGGTATGGGCGATGCCGGATCGGGGCACGTCCAGACCGATTTTGATCATTGCATTTTTGAATTCCGTCCGGTCTTCGGCTTTATGGATGGCTTCCCGGGAGGCGCCGATGAGTTTGACGTTGTGTTGGGTCAGAATGCCCAGGTCGGACGCTTCCACGGCGCAATTGAGTCCAGTTTGTCCCCCAAGGGTCGGCAAAAGTGAGTCGATAGGATACCCAAGCTCTTTTTCCCGAGTCAGGACTTTGTCGATGGCTTCCGGCGTAATGGGTTCGATGTATGTCCGGTCCGCGAATTCCGGGTCA
>CAZXHR010000322.1:0-2077 GCA_964640465.1 uncultured Opitutaceae bacterium | reverse complement strand
CCCCCGACCACCTCGCTACGCGCTACTTCCCCCGCCGCCCCCATCCTCCTCGCCCGCCGCGCCGCCACCTTCGTCGCCACCGCCTGCCATCCCTCGATGGCAGGCCGCCGCACCGTGATCTGCCAGCCGCTCGACGGGCAAGGCCGCGAGGAGGGCACGCCCGTGCTCGCCGTCGATCCGCTCGGCGCCGGGCTGCACCAGAAGGTGATTCTCTCCACCGACGGCTCCACCACCCGCGAGCTCGTCGGCGACCCGAAGACTCCGCTCCGCAATCTCATCATCGGTATCGTCGACAACTGAACTTTCCGCGTAGCGACGCGCGTGAGCGCGTCGACTCCGCTTCCGACGTTCTCACAAACGTCGCTACAACGCCCGACCTCCTTCTCGCCAGTCTCTTTCAAATCTTCTTCAGCCCTTCGTTCTCTTCTGTCGTCCGTCCATCCGTCCTCCGCGCTCTCCGCCCTCCAGCCTCTCGCCTTTCACCTCTAGCCTCGTCTCCCATGCGCCTCGGCACCGTCATCGGCCGCGTCACCCTCACGATCAAGGAGCCCGTCTACACCGGCGGCCGTCTCCTCATCGTGCAGCCGTTCACGCGCGAAAATTTCGCCGGCGCGAAGATGCCACCGCTGGCCAAGGGCTCCAGCTTGGTCGTCTACGACGAGCTCGGCGCAGGCGAGGGCAACATCGTTGGGTTCACAGAGGGCGCCGAGGCCACCCAGCCCTTCGACGGCCCCGCGCCGGTCGACGCCTACGTCGCGTGCATCGTCAACCAGATCAACTACGAGCCGCCGCGCTAACCTCCTCCCCGCAGCTGGACGACGAAGTCGTTCAGCCCGCCACGTCCCTTTCATCAAACACTGAAACGTCCCCGCAACTCCCTCCTTTCATGCCTCAAGTCCTCCCCGCCCGCGAAGTCGAAGCGCTCCTGAGCTCGGGTCAGCAGATCCCCGCCGGCGCAGTCCTCACTCCTTCCGCACGCGATCTGATCGAAGACCGCAAGCGCACCGCAGCAGCGTCCGTCGTCGTCGCCCCGGCCGCCGTCGTGCCCACCGCCCCGGTCGCCGTCGCCCCCGCCTCCGCGGTCGGCGCCCCGAGCATCCCCGACTACGAGTTCCGCTGGACACCCGGCTCCGACGCGAAGACGCCCGACGAAATCCAGCGTTTCTTCTACTCCGCGCCGATCGAGGAGCTCAAGCACCGCATCTGCGACATGGGCCGCCGCCTCTGGCTCAAGGACTACACCGACGGCAACGGCGGCAACATCTCCATCCGCGTCGGCGATAACCTCGCCCTCTGCACCCCCACCCTCATCTGTAAGGGCTTCATGAAGCCCGAGGACATCTGCCTCGTCGACCTCGACGGCAACCAGCTCGCCGGCTCCCGCGTGCGTACCAGCGAGGCCAAGACCCACTTCGCCATCATGAAGCGCCAGCCCAAGGCCAAGGCGCTCGTCCACGCCCACCCGCCGCACGCCACCGCCTTCGCGATCTCCAACGCCACCATCCCCTCCTGCCTCATCCCCGAGGCCGAGATCTTCCTGGGCAAGGTCGGCGTCGCCCGCTACGAGACCCCCGGCACCCCCGCCATGGCCGACGAGGTCGGCCGCGTGGGCGTCGACCACCAGGCAGTCCTCATGCAGAACCACGGCGTCATCGTCTGGGGCAAGGACGTCGAGGACGCCTATTGGAAGATGGAGAACATCGACTCCTACTGCCGCACCGTCGCCATCGCCGCAGGACTCGGCTCCGGCCTCCACCGCTTCGGCCCCGACAAGCTCAAGGACCTCATCGCCCTGCGCCAGAAGCTCGGCATGCCCGACCCGCGCGCCAACCTCAAGGAAGCCGAGCTGTGCGACAGCGGCGACTTCCGCCCTGGCGCCGTCTGCCAGCCGCCCGCCGCCCCCGCGCCGGCCGAGCCCAAGCCCGATGCCGCCATCGAGGCGATGGTCTCCAAGATCACCGAGGAAATCCTCCGCCAACTGAAGGGCTGAAGACCACTGCTTTCGTGGAGCCGCTCGCGAGAGCAGCTCTTTCGCCGCTCTCGCGAGCGGCGCCACATCCGACCCAGTTAACGCCCC
>CAZXHR010000321.1:0-2099 GCA_964640465.1 uncultured Opitutaceae bacterium | reverse complement strand
TGTCAACGCCGGTCCAAAACTGAACAGTCATCGCCGGTTCGATCCTGAACACCGTTACTCTCCTGCATCTGTCTGAAGAAGCTCTTTTCCCTTTCCTTTGAGCCTGTAGGAATCACCGCGTAGCACGAGCACCTCGGCGTGGTGAACGAGACGGTCGACGAGCGCCGCCACCGCCACCGGATCACCGAAGATCTCCGCCCAGGCGGAGAAGGTCTTGTTCGAGCTCACGATGATCGAGGAGCGCTCGTAGCGGCTTGCGATCAGGGCGAAGAACAGCGCCGCCGCCTCGGGGTCGAAGGGGATGTAGCCGACCTCGTCGACCACGATCAAGGGGATGCGGCCGATGCGTTCGAGTTCGTCATCGAGCCGTCCGGACCGCTTGGCCGCCGCCAACTTCGCTACCCATTGCTGCGCCGAGGCGAAGGCGACGCGGTGGCCGCGGCGTGCCGCCTGCACAGCCAGAGCGATCGAGAGGTGCGTCTTGCCGGTGCCCGGCGGGCCCAGGAAGATCACGTTCTTGCGCTCGGAGAGGAAGTCGAGCTGGGCGAGGTGGAGGATGGTCTCGCGCTTGAGGCCGCGGGCGAAGGCGAAGTCGAAGTCGTCGAGCGTCTTGACCGCCGGGAAGCGGGCCGCCTTGATGCGTGCCTGCCCGCCGTGGCTCTCCCTGGCGCTGACCTCCTCACCGAGCACGGCGGCCAGGTACTCCTCGTAGCTCCACTCACTCTCGCGGGCGCGCTCGGCCAGGGCCGATGCCCGCTCGCGGATGCGCGGCGCCTTCAAGGCCCGCGCCAGGAAGGCGACCTCCGAGGCTGTCTCGGTGCTCATAGCGATGCTCCGATCAGCTCGTCGTAGCGTGAGAGGTCGATGGCTGGAAGCTGTGGCCCAGCCGCCTCGGCAAGACGCCGTCGTGCACGCTGCGCCTCGGCAAGCGCACGCATGTGCTCGGGGTCGCGGACGACGTCGGCCGGCACGTAGCTGCGCGCATGGTGGGCGATCTGACGGCCCTCACAGAAGATGGCCAGCTCGCCCAGCGAGAGACGCACCGAGAGACGGCGCAGCCCGTAGCCGGGCGGCAGCGAGTAGTCGACGCCGGCGATGCGGGCGAAGCCGTCGCGAGAGGCCCGCAGCTCGAGGTGCCGGTCGCTCTCGGGCAGCGGATCCGGCAGCGGGCCCAGCTCGGCACGCTCCACCCGCAGCGCGTCGATGACCCTAGCGCCGACGCGGCGGTGGTAGCGCCGCCAGGCGGTCTGCTCCGCCCAGCCGTCGTGCTGATCCTGCAGGTCGGCCAGATCCTCGGGGTGGCGCAAGGGCAGGAAGGAGGTTTCCAGGTAGCCTTGCGTGCGCTCCACGGAGCCCTTGGCCTCGGGCGATCGGCGCGGCAGGATGATGTGCCCCATCGAGAGCGCCCCGAGCAGCCCGGCCAGCTCATCGAGCAGCCGCGGGCGGCGTCCTTGCACCACCAGCGAGGAGTCGCGATCGATCACCAGCTTGGCCGGCACGCCGCCCAGGCGCTGCAGGCAACCGAGCAGCGCCGGCAGGGGCGTCGGCGGTGGTCTGGGCGAAGGTGAAGACCACCGCGTGCGCCGCCGAGAAGGGCAGCGTGGTCACGAAGCCGTACGCCCTGCGACTGGCGCCCTTGCCGACCGGGACCGCCAGGCCGCTGTCCCACCAGTCGGCCTGCACGATCTCGCCCGGGGCATAGACCGTGCGCTGGTAGTCGCGGTGGCGGTAGAGCGGCCGCAGCTCGTGAAGGTAGTCCTTGAGGATGGTGATGCCGCCGCCATAGCCGCGTTGCTGCAAGTGCTCGCGGATCACCGTGGCCGGCGCCGTCGCATCCTCGGCCAGCAGGGCGGCGATCTCCTCCTTGAACGGGTCGAGCTGCGAGCCGCCCCCGGTGCGCTCGTAGCGAGGCGGCTCGCTCAGACCGGCAAGCCGGTAGACGGTCGTGCGGCTGCAGCCGAGGCGTTCGGCTATGCGCTGCTTGGGAACGCCCTGGCGGACCAGCTCTCTGACCATGGCCCAATCGTGCACCTGATACACCCCTTCCTCCCTTGCGCGCCTACTCGCGCAAGGGTTCGTCGCCGGTCGAGGAGTCCAGC
>CAZXHR010000320.1:0-2167 GCA_964640465.1 uncultured Opitutaceae bacterium | reverse complement strand
TCGCGGCCACCACCGTCCCGCCGCCACCGGTGCCGCCCGCCGTCCCGCGCCCCGCCGCCGGCATCGCGCCATTCCAGCGTATCCTCGGGCTTCAGCCGGCGGCCCGCCCCCCGATCGTCGGCGGCCCGCCCCCCGGCTCCCGCAAGCTCATCCTCATCGGCGCCTCCACCGGCGGCACCGAGGCCATCCGCGAGGTCCTCCAGCGCCTCCCCGGCAACCTCCCGCCCATCGCCATCGTCCAGCACATCCCCGCCACCTTCTCCAAAGCCTTCGCCGACCGTCTTAACTCCCTCTGCCAGATGGAAGTCCGCGAAGCCAAGGACGGCGACGAGTTCCGCCCCGGGCTCGCCCTCGTCGCCCCGGGCAACTTCCACCTCATGGTCCAGCGCCAGGGTTCGCGCTACGTCGCCCGCGTCGCCGGCGGCCCCGCCGTCTGGCACCAACGTCCCGCCGTCGACATCCTCTTCAAGTCCGCCGTCGAGTTCGCTGCCCCGCACACCGTCGCCGTCCTCCTCACCGGCATGGGCAAGGACGGCGCCGAAGGCCTGCTCCAGCTCCGCCAACGCGGCGCGCGCACCTACGCCCAGAACGAGGAAAGCTGCGTCGTCTACGGCATGCCCCGTGCCGCCTGCGAGCTCGGCGCCGCCGAGCGCATGGTCCCCCTCGACCGCATGCACGAGGCCATCCTCGCCGCCGTCGGCCAACTCGCCCACTGAGCCGCGATGCTCCACTCCGGGCGCAGGCGCAAGCCATGCCCTCCCGCCAGCCGGAGCGACGGCTACGTGTATCCGCGCCCTTGTTCCGGCAAACCTAGGCACGCCACCGCCCCACCCCCGCGCCGCCGCAGCGTCGCCACCGCCTTTTCCCATCGAGTGGCGGCCCCTCCAGCACCGCTCGCGAAAACCCCAATCGCGCTCTTCCCTTTTCCCGGAAAGCGCGCAATCTAGCGCGCGGATGAGCTCTTCGCCTACGCCGGTTATTCCTGACGCTCCCGGCGTCACCCACAGGCCCGCTTGCGAGTTCTCGCAATTCGTCACCGATGCCACCGGCACGGTGCAACGCTGCCGCATTGTCGGCACCGAGGCCCTCTGGGGTTCCCCCGAACAGCTCCTCGGGCTCAAGCTCTTCGACCAGCTCAGCAGCGCCCAACCGCGTTGGCGCTCGCTCCTGCCCGCACAACCTGGAGACGGCCCCGACAGCCGCTTTCTCCCCTCGCCTCACGAACAGCTTCCCAGCTTCGGCTACCGTCTGCATCGACTCGCCCTGCCCGAAGGCTACGTGTTCACCATCACACCGGAGCTCGCCCCCGCATCCACCCTCGGTCAGGAAGGCTTCGCCGGCCTCGCGCTCCGCCCCGACTCCCTCGCCCAGCTCTTCATGCGCCACTGCCTCCTCGAGAGCCGCATGCAGAGCTACCTCCTCAACTTTCCAGGCGTTGTCTTCAGTCGCCGCAGCGATCTCTCCTTCAGCTACCTCGGTCCCCGCTGCGAGGAGCTCACCGGGCTCTCCCCCGCCCACCTCGCCAAGGACGGCCACGCCTTCGAGGAGATCATCCACGAATCCGACCGCGAGGCCTACGCCAAGGAATCCGCAGCTCACGCCGCCGGCCGCCCCTTCTCGCTCACCTACCGCATCCAGCACGCCCAGACGGGCCAGGTCCGCCACATCATGGATGTGCGCAACCCCGCCCGTTCCGCCAGCGGCCTTCCCCTCGGGTGCGACGGCATGTGGCTCGACATCACCCGCGAGAAAGTCGCCGAGCTCCGCCTCAACGAGAACGGCTGGAAGGCCACCCTCGCCGTCCTCACCAGCGGTCTCCTCCACGACTTCGGCAACCTCCTCTCCGGCATCTACTCGCTCAGCGAGCTCTACCACGCCCAGCTCCCCGCCGATTCCTCCATGGTCGAGGGCCTCGGCATGATCAAGGAGCACGCCCGCCAGGCCCAGATGCTCGTTAAGAAGATCAGCTCCCTCAACCGCGATACCATCGGCCGCCGCAACTACTACTCGCTCAACCGCCTCACCCAGGAGCAGCTCGAGCTCATCGGCCCCATCCTCCCCAAGGGCATCAAGCTCGCCACCGCCGGGCCGGCCGGGGGGGGGGGGGGGGGGGGCGGGGGGGGGGGGGGCGGGGCGGGGGGGGGGCGCGGGGGGGGGGGGGGCGGGG
>CAZXHR010000319.1:0-2181 GCA_964640465.1 uncultured Opitutaceae bacterium | reverse complement strand
TGTCGGTCTCGCCGACGCCGAAGTAGATGGGCTGGACGAAGCGCTCGTTGATCTTCGGATCGCTCAGCAGCGGCTCGATGTTGGCCTTGAAGACCTCGAGTTCGCGCGGCCAGTAGCCGGAACTGAAGACGTAGAGTTCGCCAAAGGTGTCGAGGTGCGTGAGGCCGGTGTTGAGGACGACGAAGCCGCCCATGGAGAGGCCGGCGACGGCGCGGCTCTCGCGATTCGGGCGGGGGCGGTAGTGGGAATCGACGAAGGGCAGGATGTCCTGGAGAAACTCGGGCGAGCAGGCGTCGGCTGCGCCGAGCTTGGACGGGGTGCCGGTGAACAGGTCGCTCGCGTGCGCCATCACGACGATCATCGGGCGGGCTTTGCCGGCGGCGATGAGGTTGTCGAGGATCCGGTGGGTGAAGCCGCTCTTGGTCCAGTGGGTGTCGTTCTCGCCGCCGCCGTGGACGAGGTAGAGGACAGGATAACGCCGATCGGTGGCGGTCGCGTAGTCGGGCGGGAGGTAGATGTGCATCTGCTTCTCCGCGCCGGCGCTGGTGCGGTACTTCACGACCTCGACGGTGCCGTGCGGCACGTTGCGCTCGGCGTAGAACTGCTCGTCGGTCGGAGCCGGCAGGGCCGGCAGCAGCGAGATGGGATGGGCTGGTGGCGGCGCGACATACATGCCGCCGTCCTCGGGGCTGGGCAGCTTGCGGGGCGCGGCGGCGGCCTGGGCTTGGGTGGTGAGCGCGAGCGGGAGCAGAAGGAGGAAGGAAGTGAGTTGCATGGGATCAGGGCAGAGTCGGTTGGATGAGAGGGGCGAGGTGACCGGAATCACGGAAGCGAGACGGTTTGGGCGGCGCCGTCGTAGGTGATCGCGCGGCTCGGCGTCGGCCGGCCGGTGCCGCAGAGCTGGACTTCGAAGCGGCGGGTTGGCGCCATGCCAGGGAAAGAGCCGCGCCGGGCGCCGAAGCAAAGGGTGCGTGTGGCGTCGTCCCAGGTGAGTTCGCAGGTGGCGCGCTCGCCGTGTTCGTAGGCGTAGGTTTCGCCGTCGTCGTCGTAGAGGGTGAACGTCGCGTCGGCGCCGGGGTAGATGCGGAGCTCGAGGGGCGCGGCGGGCTGCTCGCAGGTGTGTTGCACGACCGGGCCGAGCGGGAGGATCGAGCCGGCGCGCACGAAGAGCGGCACGCGTTCGAGCGGTGCGGCAACCTGGAGCGTGCGGCCACCGTCGGCGTGGCCGCCGGTCCAGAAATCGTACCAGCCGCTTGGATTCTCCGGGAGGTAGACGGGCCAGTCAGCGACGCCGGACGCAAGGACCGGGGCGACGAGAAGCGCGTGGCCGAACATGTACTCCGCATTCTGGTCGAGCGCCTGCCGGTCGGCCGGGAAATCGAGCACGAACGGGCGCATGAGCGTGGAGCCGGCGAAGCTCACCCGCGCAGCCTCGCTGTAGGTGTAGGGCAGCAGCCGGTAGCGCAGCTCGAGCCAGCGGCGGGTTTCGGTCTCGAAGGTTTCTCCGTAGCGCCAGGGCTCGGTGTCGGTCTGGTAGCCGTGCACGCGCATGAGCGGCGTGAAGGTAGAGAACTGGAGCCAGCGCAGGAAACGTTCGCGGTACTCGGCGCTCGTGTACTGGCCGGCGCCGGGGCGGAAGAAGCCGCCGGTGTCGGTCGTCCACCACGGCAGACCGGTGACGACGTAGTCGAGGCCGGCGGCGACCTGGCGGCGCAGCGTGTCCCAACTGTGGCCGATGTCGCCGGACCAGGTGGCGGAGGCATAGCGCTGCTGGCCGGGGAAGGCGCTGCGCGTGAGGATGAAGGCGCGGCGATCGGGCGCGTCGCGGCGGAGTCCTTCGTAGGCAGTGCGGCTAACGAAGAGCGGGTAAATGTTGCGCACAGTCTCGCCTGGCCCGAGGTGCGTGCGACGGCTGGCGAGGTCGTCGTTCTCCGGCTCGGTGGCGTCGAGCCACCAGGCGTCGATGCCGAGCGGAACGAGTCGAGTGCGGAAGTTCTCCCAGTAGAACGCGGACGCAGCGGGGTTGAAGAAATCGACCCAGTCGGTACCGGGAATGAAAAGCCCGTGCTCGACGAACGCGCGGCCGACCTCGGACTTCGGGTCGACCTTGGACCAGACCGAGAGCATGAGGCGCGTGTTCGAATTGTGGAGCTGGGGCACCATCGCGGCCGGGTCCGGGTA
>CAZXHR010000318.1:0-2262 GCA_964640465.1 uncultured Opitutaceae bacterium | reverse complement strand
GCCCGCCTCGTCCTCACCGAGGGCGCCAAGGGCATGAAGGGCGCCATCGCCAAGGCCGAGGAACTCCAGAAACAGATTCCCAACAGCGTCATCCTCCAGCAGTTCGCCAATCCCTCCAACCCCGCCGCCCACCGTCGCACCACCGCCGAGGAGATCTGGCGCGACACCGACGGCAAGGTCGACTTCTTCGTCTCCGCCGTCGGTACCGGAGGCACGATCACCGGCGTCGGCGAAGTCCTCAAGGAGCGCAACCCGGCCGTGAAGATCGTCGCCGTCGAGCCCGACGCCTCGCCCGTCCTCTCCGGCGGCAACCCCGGCCCGCACAAGATCCAGGGCATCGGCCCGGGCTTCGTCCCCGCCGTCCTCAACACCAAGCTCCTCGACGAGATCATCCGCGTGAAGGAGTCCGACTCCGGCCCGATCTCCAAGCAGGTCACCACGCAGGACGGCATCCCCGTCGGCATCTCCTCCGGCGCCGCCATCTGGGCCGCGCTCCAGGTCGCCAAGCGTCCGGAAAACAAGGGCAAGCGCATCGTCGTCATCGTCCCCTCCAGCACCGAGCGCTACCTCTCCACCTGGCTCTTCGCCGACGTCAACACCGACGCCGACTCCGTCGCCGACCTCATCCCGAGCCCGGCGCTCACCGCCTGATCCACCACCACAGGCCGTAGCCTCCTAACCGCGATACGGCGCGCCACCGCCGCAGGGGTTGGTCTCCCACCCCCCGGGACTCCGTGTGCCCGCACCGCCCGTCGCCACCACCTTTCACCGACAACGCCACCTCACAGCAGACCCGACACCTAGCCATGCACTCATCCATTCTCCGCCAAACCTCCCGCTCCCTCATCCTCGCCAGCGCCCTCATCGGCGCGACGACCCTGCTCGCCCAGAGCACCGATACGGCCGCCACCGACGCCCCGCCGGCCAAGCCAGCGCCGCTCCCGCTCCACCAGATCGAGGGCAACGGCGGCATCTTCTCCACGCACTCCGCCTACATCGTGAATCCGCCCCGCGCCGGCGAACCCGTCGGCCGCCCCTCGCTAGGCCTCGCCTACGTCAACATCGGCAACGGCCGCCACCTGGAGGCGCTCACGTTCACCGAGTCGCCCTTCAAGCGCCTTGAGCTCGGCTACGGCTACGACACCTTCGACCTCGGCGACCTGCCCGACGCCATCCACACCGCCACCGGAATCCGGCTACGCGACGGTTCGGTCAAGCTCCACAACCTCAACGCCCGCCTCCTCCTCGTTGAGGAGGGCGACGTCACCCCCGCCATCACCGCCGGCGTTCACTACAAGTCGAACCAGGGCATCGACCGCATCAACGCCGACCTCGGCGGCCTCCTCCACACCAGTGGCATCGAGAGCAACGACGGCACCGACATCACCCTCTACGCCTCGAAGCTCTTCAAGTCCCTCCCGCGCCCGCTCCTGATCAACGCCGGCCTGCGCGCCACCAAGGCCGCCCACATCGGCCTGCTCGGCTTCACCGACGACTACCACGTCGTCCTCGAGGCCAACGCCGTGCTCTTCCTCACCGGCGACTTCGCCCTCGCCGCCGAGTACCGCCAGAAGCCCAACGACTACACGCCCGTCGGCACGCTCGTCCAGGCCGAGGACGACTGGTTCACGATCGACGCCGCCTACGTCGTGAACAACCACCTCACCGTCGCCGCCGGCTACGGCCACTTCGGCGCCGTCCTCAACCACAAGGCCAACGGCGTCTGGGGCCTCACAACCAAGTACGAGTTCTGAGCCCCTCCCGACAACTCCACGCGCAGACAACATCACGTAGCGAAAGCCGCCAAGGCTTTCGTCCGCAGAACGCACCGCCCGCCCATCTCCTCAACCACTCCGCATCCGCCAGCCTCTCACCCATTCATCGCCATGAGCACTTCCCAACAGCATCTCGCCACCCTCGCCCTCCACGCCGGCCAAGTCCCCGATCCCACGACCGGAGCCCGCGCCGTCCCGCTGTACCAGACTGCCTCCTACGTCTTCAAGGACGCCGACCAGGCCGCAAACCGTTTCGCCCTCAAGGAATTCGGCCCGATCTACACGCGCCTCAACAACCCGCCCACCGACGTCTTCGAGCAGCGCATCGCCGCCCTCGAGGGCGGTGTCGCCGCGCTCGCCGTCGCCTCCGGCCAAGCCGCCACCTCCTTCGCCCTCCTCGCCATCACCCAGGTCGGCGACGAGATCGTCGCCGCCGACAACCTCTACGGCGGCACCTACGAGCTCTTCAACTACACGTTCCCGAAAC
>CAZXHR010000317.1:0-2278 GCA_964640465.1 uncultured Opitutaceae bacterium | reverse complement strand
GGCCGGCCGCAAAACGCGGCCGGCCCTTTGCGCAAATTGCGGGAAACGCTAGGCGCCGCCGATGATGGCGCCGGCGGCCAGCACGAGGGCGCCGCCGACGATGACCTGGATGACGGAGCGGAAGAACGGCGTCTCCATGTAGCGGGTGCGGACCCAGGCGATGGCGACCAGCTCGATGGCGACGACGATGCTCGCGAGGATCGTGGCGATCCAGAAGGCGTTGGCCCAGGCGTCGGGGACGAGGTAGGGGATGGTGTGGCCGAGGCCGCCGGCGGTGGTCATCAGGCCGCAGACGACGCCGCGGCCCCACGGGGAGCCGCGGCCGGAGATGAGGCCGTCGTCGGCCATGGCCTCGGAGATGCCCATGCTGATGCCGGCGCCGAGGGAGGCGGCGAGGCCGACGAGGAAGGTGTCCTTGTTGCTGTGGGTGGCGAAGGCGGCGGCGAAGAGCGGGGCGAGGGTGGATACGGAGCCGTCGATCAGGCCGGTGAGGCCGGGCTGCACGTACTGGAGGACGAAGAGGCGGTGCTGGACCATCTTCTCCTCGTCCTGCTGCTTGGCGCCGAGCTGCGCCTCCTTGATCTCGGCGGCGCGTTTCTCGTGGCCGCGTTCGATCTCGGCGAGGGTGACGAAGAGTTCGCGGATGGAGACGTCGGTGGACTGGGTGGCGGCGCGTTCGTAAAAGCGGGTCGTCTCCATTTCCATGATGGCGACCTCCTGGCGCATGCGCTCGAGCGGGAGGCGCTTGGAGAGCCAGACGGGCTTGCGGCGGAGGAAGCCGCGGACGTCGTCGCGGCGGATGGCGGGGAGGCTCTCGCCGAAGCGCTGGCGGTAGAGGTTGTAGAGGCTGGTGCGGTGGGCGCGCTCCTCGGTGGCCATCTCCTCGAAGAACTTGGTGGAGGCGGGGAAGTTCTCGCGGCACTGCTCGGCGAAGGTGTCGTAGATGCGGGAGTCCTCCTCTTCGCTGGTGATGGCGAGGGCGAGGATTTCGCGTTCGGAGAGTTCGTTGAGTGTGGGCATGGCGGAGGAGATTGCGTGCGCCGGGGCGGGGATTGGCAAGCGCGTGTGCGGGAGATGACGGGCCTCGGGAGGGGGCTGAATCCGGCGCCGCAAGAAGGCGCCCCTACGGGGAAACGGAACCTTCGCTCAGAAGGCGAGGGGGCCGGCGGCGGGCCAGGTGGCGGCGACGCGCAGGCCGGCGCGGTCCGTGCGGTTCTCGGCGCGGATGGCGCCGCCGTGAAGCTCGGCGATGCTGCGGCAGATGGCCAGCCCGAGGCCGTGTCCGGCGTTTGAATCCATGGGGGCGGGGGTGTGTGCGGCGCCGGGCGCCTCGTAGCGGACGAAGCGCTCGAAGATGCGCCCGAGCTGCGCCGGTGGGAGGCCGGGACCTTCGTCGGTCACGGCCAGCGTCCAGAGGCCGTCGCGGACGGAGGACTCCAGCGCGACGGTGGCGCCGGGCGGGGAGAAGCGGACGGCGTTGGCGACGAGGTTGAGGAGGAGCTGGCGGACGAGGACGGTCTCGCAGCGCACGGGGGCAGGGTCGCCGGATGTAACCGAAAGGTGGACGGAGCGATCCTCGCAGAGCGCGGCGGCGTCCTCGGCGAGCTCGTCGAGCACGGCGGCGGTGGTGGTGGACTGGAGGCGGAGGGCGAGGGTGCCGGACTCGGCCTTGGCGAGGAAGAGGAGGCTTTCGACGATGCGCTGGAGGCGGATGACGGAGTCGAGCAGGTCGGCGAGCTGGGCGCTGGCCTCGGGGTCGGCGGCGAGGCGGGAGCGGAGGTTCTCGGCGTTGAGGCGGATGAGGGTGAGGGGGGTCTTGAGCTCGTGGGAGGCGTCGGCGGTGAAGCGGCGGGCCTGGGCGAAGGCGGACTCGAGCCGGTCGAACATCTGGTTGAGCAGGACGGTGAGGGCGGCGAGCTCGTCGCGGCCGGCGGGCACGGGGATGCGGGCGCCGAGGTTGTCGCCGCCGATGCGCAGGGCGGTCTCGCGGATGGCGCGGACGGGGCGGAGGGTAAGGCGGGCGAAGGCCCAGCCGACGGCGATTCCAGCGAGGGCGACGGCGCCCAGGAGTGAGGCGCCGATGCGGATGTATTCGGCGAGGATGCGGCGGGACTGGCGGAGGGGGCTGGCGATTTGTATCCACCAGTTCTTGCCGGAGCGGCCGGCGAGGCGGACCTCGCCCAGCTCCGGAAGCTCCGTGGTGGTGCGGGGGGCGAGCTGCGCCGGGGCGGGGAGGGACTGGGCGCCGAGGTTTGGGGAGCGGTAGAGCTCGCGGCCG
>CAZXHR010000316.1:0-2301 GCA_964640465.1 uncultured Opitutaceae bacterium | reverse complement strand
CCAATTATTAGGATCGCTTTCGACCATATCACCACCACCGTCCCGTCTATCGTCCGCGCACCCGCCCTCCCAACCGCCACCGCACCGATGCCCTCCCCCGCCGTCCTGCCCCATCCCGAGGAGATCGCTCACGCCGTCCGCCGCCTGCTCTACCAGAAGCTGGACCGCCCGATGCCGCGCACGGTGAAGGCCCCGCATCCGCTCCTGGTCAACATCAGCGCGCGCCACTGCCACCTCACGCCCAAGGCGGTCGAGACCCTCTTCGGCCCCGGCCACCAGCTCACGCCCAAGAAGTGGCTGTACCAGGATGGCCAGTATGCCGCCGAGGAGTGCGTCACCCTCATCGGCCCCCGCAGCCGCGTCATCTCCAACCTGCGCATCCTCGGCCCCTGCCGCGACCTCAACCAAGTCGAGCTCGCGTTCACCGACTCCATTTCCCTCGGTTTCGACATCCCTGTGCGCAACTCCGGCGACATCAAGGGCACCCCGGGCTGCATGCTCATGGCCCACGCAGGCTTCCTCGAGCTCGACCAGGGCGTCATCCGCGCCGCACCGCACGCCCACCTCCACCCCGACGACGCCGCCTTCTACGGCGTCAAGCCCGGCGCCTACATGAAGCTGCGCGTCGGCGGCCCCTGCGCCATGACCTTCGACCGCGTCCTCGCGCGCGTGTCCAAGGATTTCAAGCTCGAGGTCCACATCGACACCGACGAAGCCAACGCCTGCGGCCTCGGGCCCGGCGTCGAATGCGAGCTGCTCCCCTGAGCCACGTCCCGCTCCCTCACTCTCAACCGCATAGCAACAATCCTATAACCCCGATCCTCCATGAGCGATTCACTCGGAATGATTGAAACCAAGGGCTACGTCGGCGCTGTCGAAGCCAGCGACGCGATGGTCAAAGCGGCCGGCGTCACCCTCGCCCGCCAGATCCAAATCGGCGGCGGCCTCGTCACCGTCCTCGTCAAAGGCGACGTCGGCAGCGTCAAAGCCGCCGTCGAAGCCGGCGCCGATGCCGCCAAGCGCGTCGGCGAGCTCGTCTGCGCCCACGTCATCGCCCGCCCGCACGCCGAACTGCTCAAGCAGTTCGCCCTCTGATCCCCGTAACCTCCAACTTCCCTTTACCATGGCTCAAGAAGCTCTCGGCATGATCGAAACCAAAGGCCTCTGCTCCCTCATCGAGGCCGCCGACGCCGCCCTCAAGGCCGCCAACGTCACCATGACCGGCTACGAGGCGATCGGCTCCGGCAACGTCGCCGCCTTTTTCCGCGGCGATGTCGCCTCCCTGAAGGCCGCCGTCGACGCCGGCGCCGACGCCGCCAAGCGCGTCGGCGAAGTCGTCGCCGTCCAGGTCATCCCGCGCCCGCACGACGACCTCGCCCAACTCGGCAAGTGGGCCTCCGCCTGATCGCCGCCGGTTGAATCGCTCCGCGCCGTCGCCGCTATCCGGCGACGGCCACCATAAGTGGCGCCGCTCGCGAGAGCGGCGATTTCCGCCCCTTCCGCCAATCGCAAATTCCGCCGTGCGCATTCTCGTCGCCAATCTCGGTTCCACCTCGTTCAAGTACCGCCTCTACGCCATCGACGGCGAGAAGGCCGACCTGCTTGCACGCGGCGGCTTCGAGCGCGTCACCGACTACGGCGCCGCCATCGACTCGGCCCTGGCCGAGCTCGCCAAGGCCGGCCACGTCCGCTCCGCCGCCGACCTCGACGGCATCGGCTTCAAGACCGTCCTCGGCGGCGACATCTCCGGCTGCCTCCTCGCCGACGAGAAGGTCGAGCAGGCCCTCCGCGCCACCGCCGACCTCGCCCCCGCGCACAACCCGCCCTACGCCGAAGGGCTCCGCATTTTCCGCGAACGCCACCCCGCCGTGCCGCGTGTCGCCCTCTTCGAAACAGCCTTCTACCAGTGGGTTCCCGACCACGCGCGCCGCTACGCCGTGCCCGAGGCCTGGTACAAGGCCGGCATCCGCCGCTACGGCTTCCACGGCGCCAGCCACAAATACGTCGCCGAGCGCTCCGCCGAGCTCCTCGGCCGCGGCGATGTCGCCGCCGTCGCGCGGCGCCTCTACCTCGACGGCCCGCAGCCCGTCCGCGGCGCATCGCTCCGCGTCATCTCCTGCCACCTCGGCGGCTCCAGCTCCGTCACCGGTATCCGCGACGGCATCGCCATCGGCACCAGCATGGGCCTGAGCCCGCAGTCCGGCCTCCCGCAGAGCAACCGCGTGGGCGACCTCGACTCCGCCGCCCTGCCCTGCGCCATGCGCCGCCTCGGCCTCACCCTCGAGCAGGCCTCCAGCGTGT
>CAZXHR010000315.1:0-2362 GCA_964640465.1 uncultured Opitutaceae bacterium | reverse complement strand
TGTGGCCCATCGTTACCGCTCGCTTTCGTCGCTCCAGTCCTTGCATAGGACTTCTGCCTGCTGCAGCACCAGTTCGGTTGCGCGTTGCTGCAGGTCTGGCGGATAGCCGTGCTCGCGGAGAATCCGCTTCACCATCACGCGGATTTGGGCACGGGCGTTCTCTCGCACCTGCCAGTCGATGGTGACGCTCTGCTTGACGCGACGTACAAGTTCCTGCGCCAAGAACCGGAGTTTGTCGTCGCCGATCACCTGCCTGGCGCTCGCGTTCTCGGCCAGCGCGTCATAGAAGGCGACCTCGTCGTCGGTCAGACCCATCTCCTCACCGCGCGACTGTGCCTCCCGCATCTCCTTGGCAATGCGGATCAACTCCTCGATCACCTGCGCGGCCTCGATGGCGCGGTTCTGATACTTCCGTACCGCCTGTTCGAGCATCTCCGCGAACGACCGAGCCTGCACGACGTTCTTCCGCATCCGCGTCTTGATCTCGTTGTTGATCAGCTTCTTCAGCAGCTCGAGGGCGAGGTTGCGCTGTGGTAGTTGTTGAACGTCCGCCAGGAACTCATCGGACAGGATCGAGATGTCTGGCTTCTCCAGCCCGGCGGCGGCGAAGATGTCGACCACCTCCGTTGAGTAGACCGCCCGCGACACGAGCTGGCGGATCGCGGACTCCATGTCATCTGGCGACCTTTCACTCTCGGCCATCGTCACCTTGACCAGTGCCGACCGAATCTCCTGGAACAAACCTATCTCGTCGCGGATCGCCATCGCCTGCGTGTGCGGAACCGCGAGGGCGAAAGCCTTTGAGAGGTCGCCGACGGCCTGGACGTAGCGCGTCTTGCCGTCATCCAACCCCAGCACGAACTCCATCGCCTGCGCCACACCCGCCATGCGTTGGGCTGGGGCAGCCGAAAGGACCGCCTTGTAGTCGAAGCCGTGCAGCAGGTCGCACACCACTTCGTATTTCTCCAGCATCACCGCTGCCGCTTGTTCCTGGTCGACGGTCGCCTGCCCCTTGCCGCCGCTGGCGGTGTAGGTATGCAGCGCGTGTTTCAGGGCGTCGGCGATCCCAAGGTAGTCCACCACAAGGCCACCGGGCTTGTCCTTGAACACCCGGTTGACGCGGGCGATGGCCTGCATCAGGTTGTGCCCGTTCATCGGCTTGTCCAGGTACATCGTGTGCATGCTCGGACAATCGAATCCCGTCAGCCACATGTCGCGGACAATGACCAGTTTCAGGCCGTCGGATGGGTCCTTGTACCGCTTGGCAATCGCCTCGCTCGCCAGTTTTGTGCGGATGTGTGGCTGCCAGGTCTTCTCGTCCGAAGCCGAGCCGCTCATGACGATCTTGATCTGGCCCTTGGCATCGTCGTCATCGTGCCATTGCGGGCGCAACTTGATGATCGCATCGTACATCGCCACGCAAATACGCCGCGACATGCAGACGATCATCGCCTTGCCGTCCATCGCGTCGAGGCGTTTCTCGAAGTGGTCCACAATGTCCTGCGCCACCAGACCAATTCGCTTTTCTGTGCCGACCATCGCCTCCAGCGCAGCCCACTTGGTCTTGAGCTTCTGCTTCTCGGTCTCCTCCTCACCCTCGGTGATTTCCTCAAATTCCGGGTCGAGCTTGGGCTTCTCGTCTTCCTTCAACTCCAGCTTGGCCAGCCGCGACTCGTAATAGATCGGGACCGTCGCGCCATCCTCGACCGCCCGGAGGATGTCGTACTTGTCGATGTAGTCGTCGAAGACCGCCGGGGTGTTCTTGTCGTCCAGTTCCACCGGCGTACCGGTGAAACCGATGAAGGATGCGTTGGGCAGGGCGTCGCGCGTCATAGTCGTAGGCTCTGATCGAGAGGCTGTCTTGAAGGCCCAGGACGACAGCGCATCGGTCCACGCTTGTGACTGGACTCCGGGAAAACACGCCAAATGGGATACTGGGTGTGAGCCAAGCCCGCTCCAGTCCCGCATTGATTGCATCGTGATCAAAGGGGATGGTGGTCTGGTAAGACTGGATGGTGATCTCGCGCTGGTCGAGGATACCCTCGGCACGCGGCGCAACAGCCAGGTGCTGAATGTGGTCTTTCGGCTCGTACTGAGTAGGCATCCGTGGTCCTCACTCAATATGGCCCATGTCTCGTGGCGGCCCATCCGTTCAGCTCTTGGCATGCACCTCGTATCGAGCCGCCAACCCGGCAAGGGTCATCTGGTCTTGTATCTGGTCATGGGGGATCAGCAAGTATCGCCACGGCTTGCCACCGTTCTCCTTGGCATGAGCCGTGGCATGCTTGCACCAGGTCACTGCTGCATCCGCTTTGGCGAGAACAATCTCGTCCGTCATCTCGTTTGCCCGCTTCGGTTCGCA
>CAZXHR010000314.1:0-2380 GCA_964640465.1 uncultured Opitutaceae bacterium | reverse complement strand
CCCCGCCGCCTTCACCAAAAATGCACCCAACCCCGCGAATCGTGAGGATTAGGGCCAGGAGCACGACCGGATCTTCACCTCGGCGCTGCCGAAACTCTCCCACCACTGGGAGGCCGCCACGCCCAACCAGCGCGAGACCATCGTCGAGAACCTCCGCAGCGAGGTCTCGAAGTGGCCCGTCGAGCTCCTCAAAGAGGCCGAGACCGCGCTCAAGGCCGCCCTCAAGCGCGCAGCGCAGTCCTGATCCGCCATGTTCGATTTTCTCCAGCCACACTCTGCCGAGGGCGCTAACCCGATCACCACGGACGCCGCGAATATCACCGGCTCCGGTGGCGGCGGGGGCGTGGCTGGAGTTTCCATTTCCATCGAGGCCGAGCCGGCCGACGACTACCGCGCGATCGAGCGCCGCCGCCAGCTCGACGCGCTGCTCCCGCTGCGTGCCCAGGGCAAGAGCTTCGCCGAATGCGCCACGGTCCTCGGCTCGCCGGCTGCCACGCTCTGGCGCCTGGAGCGCGACTGGAAGAAGGACGGAGAGGCTGGCCTGAAGACCAAGCACGCCAACTGCGGCCGCAAGCGCCTCGCCAGTCCCGAGATCTTCAGCCCCGCCGCCATTGCCTTCGTGAAGCGCCTCCAGATCCAGACCGAGAGCCTTCCGCTCGCCCTGGAGCGCCTCAGCGATGCCGGCCCGTGCTCGCCCGCCGCCCGCGACCTGATCGACCGGTATCGCGAAAAAGGCGACTACCCGCCGAGCTTCTACCAGCTCTTTCGCGTGACGCAGGAGGAGTGGGCGCTCGCCAAGGGCGAGGATACGTTCGACGGCGTCACGTACACCGCCCGCCGCGGCATGTGGTACGAGGACGAGGCCGGCAAGCGCGTCGAGCTCTTCGCTGGTGACCTGGTCGAGGCCGACGACGTCTCCATCGACTGCCCGTACTACGTCCAGCTCCCCGACGGTAGCTACTCTGTCGGGCGCCAGGTGCTCTGCTTCCGCGATCGCCGGTCCCGCAAGTGGCTCGGTGCCTACGCCGTGGCCCGCGAGCGCGACAGCTACCGCGGCGAGGATATCGCCCGCGCCGTCCGCGAGCTCACCGATGCGTGGGGCCTCGTGTCCCGCTTCCGCTTCGAGCGCGGCTCCTGGGAGAGCCAGTGCGTCGAGGGCATCAAGGTCGATGATGGCAAGGGCGGCACGACGAAGTGGGGCGGCATAACCTCCGTGATCCCCGTTACCCACGTGTTTACCAGCCGCGCCAAGGGCACGATCGAGGGCGGCTTCCGCATGCTCCACAAGGTGCTCGGCCTCCACGGCGTGCGCATCGGCAAGCATCGCGGCGAGTATGAGCAGCCCACCGACGACATGCTCGCCGTGAACGAAGGCCGCAAAACTCCCCAGGCCTGCGGTTTCATCCCCTTCGAAAAGCTCCTCAGCGTATTCGAGGAGTGCTTCACTCTGCTCAACGGCCGCCCCGTCTTCTTCCAGGAGCTCGGCCGCAAGGTCGCTCCCGACGATGCCTGGGCGAAGGACATGGCCGCCCGCGCCGGTGGCCGGCTCCCTGCCTGCCCGCCCGAGCTGCTCTGGCACTTCCTCCCGATCAAGCGCGAGGTGGGCGCCAGCAACGCGCAGGCCGGCCACGTGAAGGTGTCGGTCGAAGGCTACCCGCTCCCGTTCCACTTCCGCATTGGCGGCCCCGGCCTCTGCTATGTGGGCGACGGTGTTGGCCCCGAGGGGATCGAGCGGCAGATGCCCTTCATCGAGAAGGGACACCGCCTGATCGTCGCCTTCGATCCGCAGCGCGCCGCCGAGGGCGCCGTGATCTTCAACGCCGAGCGTGGCCCGCGGAATACGCAGGGCTGGCGCCCCTTCCAGAAGCTCATGCTCGCCCCGCTCGCCAGCGAGGCCCCGCAGTATTCGCTCCAGCTCGGCTCCGCCCGCGCCAGCGACGATGTCGCCGCCAAGCAAAAGCGCGATTCCCAGGTGCGCGCCGGCTTTGCCTCCATCGGTCTCTATGGCCAGGGCGGGCGCCGCACCCGGCAGGATCACGACGGCCAGGGCAATGTCGCCCGCGTCGAAGCCGGTGCCGCTGCCCGCACTGCCGCCCCGGTGGCGCCCGTCGAGCGTCCCGTCGCCCGCATTACCTCCGCACCCACCGCGCCTGCCCAGGCTGCGCAGAACCGCTGCAAGGCGGCTGCGCAGCCTCTGCAGGTCGAGGATTTCACCATCGCCACAAACCCCCGCGCCTCCGCTCCGGCCCCCGCGCCCTTCGTCGAGGACTGGTGATCAGCCGCGTACCGCAGCCGCTCCGCGGCGAGGAACGCGGCGAGCGAGGCGCCAGCCGCGCGCGCGCGCGGGCGGGCCGCCCGCCGCGCCCCGCCCGCCCCCCGC
>CAZXHR010000313.1:0-2384 GCA_964640465.1 uncultured Opitutaceae bacterium | reverse complement strand
TCCGTGACAAACTCCCGGCGCACGAGCCCGCCCCCCCCCCCCTCGTCCGACCCAGCACGCCCGGTCACCCAGCCCAGCAATCCCATGCGCCCACTTCGCACAGTCCCTCCCGGAACTTGTCACGTAATACGTGACAAGTTCCGTCCGCCCGCCACTGCACCGGGGCGCCATGCCCGCGGCGAACCGCGATGGCCTTGCAACACGCGCCACCAACCCGGCGTTTGACAGCCTTTCTCGCCACCCGAAGAGTCCCCGTCGTGACCGCTCCTCAGGCCAACCGCGACAAGTTCCGCTCCATCCTCGCCGCCCGGGGACTGCGCCTGACCAACCAGCGCATCGCCATCCTCGACGCCGCCACGGCCCAGCCCGAGCACTTCACCGCCGAGCAGCTCCTCGCCGCCGCGCGCACCATCGACGCCACCGTCTCCCGCGCCACCGTCTACCGCTCGCTGCCCATCCTCACCGAGAGCGGCCTGCTGCGCGAGGTCGACCTCGGCACCGGCAACAAATTCTACGTCGCCAACCGCGACACCGCCCCCACCCAGCACGCGCAGGTCCTCTGCCTCGACTGCGACAAGATCTTCGAGATCGGCGCGCCGTTCATGGAGTGGTACGGCACCTCCGTCTGCGACAAGCTCGGTCTCCAGCCCGTCAGCCAACGCCTCCAAGTCCACGCCCGCTGCACCACGTTCCAGAAAACGGGCACGTGCAAGCACCGCGCGGTGTGAGAACGCACAGCCCCGCGCATCAACCGATGCCGCTACTTGCCTACATTGAGATAATTGATGTGCGGGATCTGGATGAGCAGATCGCCAGCTTCGCCATCATCGCGGCGGCTTCGATTCTCGTTAGCTGGAGCTTGATCAAGCTCTGGCACGGATTTCGGTTCCCATGCTTGGTTGCTACTGTGATCGCCTCGTTGCGGATTCTCGCGGAAGTTCGATGGACGCATAGCTGGTTCGATGGGATACCGCAGGAATCCCTGCCGCTGAGCTACCTTCTCTGCGGATATGGCTCCACCTTCCTGCCTCTGCTCGCAGTAGCAGCTCTTGTCTTCCTGTCTCGGAAAGCTCCAAAGGCAGAAGCATAACAGCCACCACCCATTTCCTCCCATGCCCGCCCTCAACTACGAACCCGTCGTCCTCAAGCCGCTGACCGGCCCGCTGCCTCCGCTCTCCGCCATCCAGGAGGAGATCCTCGCCCTCAAGCGCGAGCGCAACGCCGTCATCCTCGCCCATAACTATCAGGTCGAGGAGATCCAGCGCGTGGCCGACTACGTGGGCGACTCCCTCGGCCTCTCCTACCAGGCCGCGCAGTCGAAGGCCGACGTCATCGTCTTCTGCGGCGTCCATTTCATGGCCGAGACGGCCAAGATCCTCAACCCGTCCAAGCCCGTCATCCTCCCCGACCTCGAGGCCGGCTGCTCGCTCTCCGACTCCTGCCCCGCCGAGCAGCTCGCCGCGTACAAGAAGGCCAACCCCGGCCTCTACGTCGTCGCCTACATCAACTGCTCGGCCGCCGTGAAGGAGCTCAGCGACGTCATCTGCACAAGCGGCAACGCCGTGAAGATCGTCGGCCGCGTCCCCGCCGACCGCGAAATCCTCTTCGTCCCCGACAAGAACCTCGGCTCCTGGGTCACGCAGAAGACCGGCCGCAAGATGCGCCTCTGGGACGGCTGTTGCTACGCCCACGTGCTCTTCACCGTCGAGGCGCTGGAGAAACTCAAGAAACAGTTTCCCGACGCCCCCGTCGTCGCGCACCCCGAGTGCGTCGAGGCCGTGCGCGCCTATGCCGACGAGGTGTGCAGCACCGAGCTCATGGTGAAGTTCGCCCGCGAGAACCCCGCCGAGCGCATCATCGTCGTCACCGAGACCGGCATGCTCCACCGCCTCCAGCGCGAGGTGCCCGGCAAGACCTTCATCGCCGGCCCCACCGACACCTGCGCCTGCAACGACTGCAAATTCATGAAGCTGAATACGGTCGAGAAGCTCCGCGACGCGTTGAAGACCCTCTCGCCGCAGATCCACCTCTCCGCCGGGACGATCGAGCGCGCCCGCGCCCCGATCCAGCGCATGTTCGACTGGAGCAAGTGACCTCCGCAGGTAGGGCGAACCGTCCCCGGTGAGCCGAGCTTCGGCGACGCCGTTCGGCCAGCGCATCATCGCGTGTGGAGCTGCTCGCAAGAGCAGCTCTCTGCCAGTCCGACCGCGCAGCGTCGCCCGTTGGTAGGGCGAACCCCTGGTCGCCTACGGCGCCGCCGAAGGCGGGTAAACCTCCGGGTGAGCCGCAACCGTGAGCCGGATCGCGCACGCCGCGGCTCACCGGGGACGGTTCGCCCTTGCTTCTTGTTTAGGTGTCAGAAGCGAAGTCCCGTTTGGGACACA
>CAZXHR010000312.1:0-2437 GCA_964640465.1 uncultured Opitutaceae bacterium | reverse complement strand
CGGCTCCGGCAACGTCGCCCAGTACACCGTCGAGAAGCTCAACCAGCTCGGCGCCAAGGTCGTCACCCTCTCCGACTCCAACGGCACCATCTTCGACCCGGCCGGCATCGATGCCGAGAAGCTCGCGTTCGTCATGGAGCTCAAGAACGTCAAGCGCGGCCGCATCAAGGACTACGCCGACAAGTTCAAGGGCGCCCAGTACCTCGACGGCCAGCGTCCGTGGGGCGTGAAGTGCGACTGCGCCTTCCCGAGCGCCACGCAGAACGAGGTCACCGGCGAAGAGGCCAAGACCCTCATCAAGAACGGCTGCAAACTCGTCTCCGAAGGCGCGAACATGCCCTCGAACCCGGACGCGATCGAAGCCTACATCGGCGGCAAGATCCTCTACGGACCGGCCAAGGCCGCCAACGCCGGCGGTGTCGCCACCTCCGGTCTCGAGATGTCGCAGAACTCCATGCGCCTGAGCTGGACCCGCGAGGAAGTCGACCAGCGGCTCCACAACATCATGATCAACATCCACAACAACTGCGCCAACACCGCCAAGGAGTACGGTGCCGCAGGCAACTACATGCTCGGCGCCAACATCGCCGGCTTCACCAAGGTTGCCGACGCGATGATCGATCAGGGCGTGCTCTGAGCGCGGCTCCATCGTCACCCTTCGAGACCGCGCCCCTCTCCGGGCGCGGTCTTTTCTTTCGCATCCCGCACTTCTGTCCGCAACTTCCGCGCGTCCCTCACACGACTCGCGGTTTGATATCCCCGAATCCGCGCCGCTACTATCCAGACCATGACGAACTCCCGCGCCGCCTTCACCACCGGCATCCCCGGACTGGACAAAGTTCTCCACGGCATCGAACCCGGCGACAACATCGTCTGGGAGGTCGACGACATCGAGGAATACGGCGAACTCATCGTCCCCTACGTGGAGGCCTCCAAGGCCGCCGGCCGCCATCTCATCTACTTCCGTTTCGCGCCCCACCCCTCGCTTGTGCCCGACTCGGCCGGAGCGGAGATCCACAACGTGGATCCAGCCGGCGGCTTCGAGAACTTCGTGCGCGATGTCCATGCCGTGATCGAGCGCGCCGGCCGCGGCGCCGTCTACGTCTTCGACTGCCTCTCCCACCTCGCCGACGTCTGGAAGGCCGACCAAAGCCTGGGCAACTTCTTCATGCTCACCTGCCCGCGTCTCTTCGACCTGGAGACGGTGACGTACTTCGGCCTCTTCCGCGACAAACACTCCAGCTACGCCCTCGACCCGATCCGCAGCACGACCCAGTTCATGCTCGACCTGTTCCGGCTCGACGAGCGGCTCTACGTGCGCCCGATCAAGGTGCAGCATCGCTCGCGCGAGGCGATGAACACCATCCACGTCCGCCAGGGCGACGCCTTCCTCCCCGTCAAGGAGAGCGCCGTGCTCGCGCAGATCCTCTCCCGCACCCAGTGGCCCCGGCTCCAGAGCGACCGCCGCTCCGGCTACTGGCGCAAGCTCTTCGCCGAAGCCCAGGTCGTGTCCGACGAGTTCAAGGCCGGCCGCTGCACCCGCGAGCGCTACGATGCAATGCTCGGCCAGATTCGCTGGGCCATGCGCGTCCACCGCTCCGGCATCGCCCCGCTCGTCGAGAAGTATCTGACTCTCGAAGACTTCCTCGCCATCCGCGACCGCATGATCGGCATCGGCTCCGTCGGCGGCAAGACGCTCGGCATGCTCGTCGCCCGCGCCATCCTGCGCGAACGCGATCCCGACCTCGCCGCCAAGCTCGAGGCCCACGATTCGTTCTTCGTCGGCGCCGAGGTCTTCATCACCTTCCTCGTGCAGAACAAGGTCTGGTGGTTGCGCGAACAGCAGAAGAGCGACGATACGTTTCTCCAGGGGCTCGAGGAAGGCCGCCGCCGCATCACCTTCGGGCGGTTCCCCAACAACATCATGGAGCAGTTCCAGGGCATGATCGATTACTTCGGCGAGTCGCCGTACATCGTCCGCTCCAGCTCCATCCTTGAAGACGCCCGGGGCAACGCCTTTTCCGGCAAGTACGAGAGCGTTTTCGTCGTCAACCGCGGTTCGCGCGAGCAGCGCATGACCGAGCTGCTGAAGGCTGTCCGCACCGTGTACGCCAGCGTGCTCGACGAGGAGGCGCTGCGCTACCGCAAGCGCCGCGGCCTGCTCCACAGCGAGGAGCGCATGGCGCTGCTCATCATGCGCGTGTCGGGCTCGCCGCAGGGCCGCTACTACTACCCGCAGGCCGCCGGTGTCGGCCTCTCCTACAACCCCTTTGCCTGGCATCCCGACATCGACCCGCAGGCCGGCGTCGTGCGCCTGGTCTTCGGCCTGGGCACCCGCGCCGTCGACCGCAGCGACGACGACTACACCCGCCTGGTCGCCCTCCACGCCCCCGGCCGCCGCCCCGCGGCGCGCCTCGACGGCGCCCGCGACCCCTGC
>CAZXHR010000311.1:0-2446 GCA_964640465.1 uncultured Opitutaceae bacterium | reverse complement strand
GTAAGCGCCCGAGCGGGGACCTCGTAGTCGGCAGGGGCTGAAGGCGGTAGGATCGCTGGCGATGAACAAGCACGCGATCAGCACAGAGATCATCGAGACCGGGGAGCAGCGCGACGGGCGCGGGCGGCGGATCACGCCGGCCGCGCGCCGCGCCGAGCACGTGGAGGCGTGGAGGCGCAGCGGGATGACGCTTACGGCGTTCGCTCGTCGCGAGGGACTGCGTTACCCGACCTTCGCGCACTGGGTGCAGCAGGCCAACAAAGGCGCGCTCGCGCCGGCGGTGCGCTTCGCGCAAGTGCGTTGGCCGCAACCGACGTCGCCGAGCGCACACAATCTGCGACTGGAAGTGCAACTGACCGACGGCACCACGGTGCGCGGCGGCGCTGTCGAGGAACTGGCCGCGTTGGTGCGCGCCCTGAGGAGCTAAACGATGCTGCCGTTTACCTCTTCCACTCGCATCTTTCTGGCACTGGAGCCGGTGGACATGCGCAAGCAGTTCAACGGCCTGTGGTCGGCCGCCGTCGAGCGGCTCGGCGAGGACCCCAAGGCCGGCGCGCTGTTCGGCTTCATCAACAAGGACCGCACGCGGCTCAAGCTGCTGTATTGGGACGGCACGGGCGTGTGGATCCTGGCCAAGCGGCTGGAGCAGGGCCGCTTCAGCTGGCCCGCCGACGCGGGCAGGGCCAAGCTCGCACTCACCGCCGAGGCGCTCGCGTTGATTCTGGGCGGTATCGACCTCAAAAGCGGCACGCTGAAGGCGTGGTACGAGCGCTGAAGCCGGTGTCGTTTCGGGTCGCAAAAAAGTGCCGCAAAAAACGTCCAACGCGCAGCGTTGGCGTGTCCTTTGCTAAGATACGCGAGCCGATGTCCACCGCCGCCGCCAACGCCGATCCCGCCGCGCTCCAGCAGGAGATCGTGCTCCTGCGCGGCGAGGTCAAGGTGCTGCGCGACCAGCTCGCCTGGTTCAAACGGAAGCTCTTCGGCCCGGGCTGCAGCGAGACGCTCGACCGCGCCCAACAGCTCATCGCGCTGGACGCCGCCAACACCCCCGCCCCCGAGCGGCCCGTGGAGACCATCACCTACCAGCGCGAGAAGGGCCCGCGCACTGCACGGCCCACCCCCGCCGAGACCTTCGCCCATCTACCGGTGAAGGAGACCATCGTCATCATGCCCGACGAGGTGAAGGCCGAGCCCGAGGCCTTCGAGCAGATCGGCGAAGAACGCACCTTCGAGGTGGATATCGTCGCCCCGCAGCTCTTCCGCCGCGAGATCGTCCGCCCCAAGTTCCGCCGCAAGGCCGACCGCAGCCTTCCGCCCGTGCTCGCGCCCGCGCCGGTGCGGCCCGTGGTCGGCGGCTACGCCTCTGCCGGCCTGCTGGCCTGGGTCATCATCGCCAAGTTCGTCGACCACCTCCCGCTCTACCGTCAGGAGAAGATGCTCACGCGCTGGGGCGTGCGGATCTCCCGCCAAACCCTCGGCGAGTGGGTGGCGCTCGTCGCCGATCTGCTCGAACCGCTCCACAAGCTGCTCCTGCAACAGCTGCTCGCCCGCGGCTACCTGCAGGTCGACGAGACCCCAATCCGTTGTCAGGACCCCGATCATCCCGGCAGCACCGTCCAGGGTTACCTCTGGGTCGCCGACGATCCCAGCGGCGACACCGTCTTCCGCTGGGCCAACTCCCGCCGGCACGCCGAGCTCGAGGCGCTCCTGGGCAACTTCGTCGGACTGCTCCAGTCCGACGCCTACGGCGCGTATCCGGCCTTCGCCGCTGCGCATCCCGGCGTCGAGTGGGTCGGCTGCTGGGCCCACGCCCGCCGCGGCTTCTTCGACTCCCTCAAAGACCATCCCAAGGCCGCCGGGGTGGTGCTGCGCGTCATCGGCAAACTCTACGCCTGCGAACAGCGCTGGGACCAGGCCGGCGTCACCGACGGGCGCGCCGCGCTGCGCGAGAAGGACTTTGCCCGACCGCTGTACTGGTTGAAGAAGATCGTCACCGGCCTGCGCGCCAAGCACCTCAACCAATCCACCCTCGGCAAGGCCTGCGGCTACCTGCTCGCGCACTGGGAGGCGCTCGTCGCCCATTGCCGCCACAGCCGCACTCGGCTCGACAACAACCTCGTCGAGAACGCTGTGCGCCCCACCAAACTCGGTGCGAAGAACTGGCTCTTCGTCGGTCACCCCGACGCCGGTCCCCGCATCGCCATCATCTACTCGTTGCTCATCACCTGCCAGCGCCACGGCAAGGATCCCCTCGCGTACCTGCGCGACGTCCTCGCCCGCCTGCCCAAGATGACCAACCACGACGACCTCGCCGCGCTCCTGCCCGCCAACTGGCAGCCCCCGGCCGCTTCGTAGCTCCTCTCGTAGTCGTCACCACTACGACCGCTGCCTACGCACACCCCTTCAGGTCGGTCACCATTACGCCCTGTCTACAAGGCACCCCGTC
>CAZXHR010000310.1:0-2469 GCA_964640465.1 uncultured Opitutaceae bacterium | reverse complement strand
CCGCACCGCCTCTCTCCGCCATCCAGAGCCAAGCTCAATCCTTCGTGAGGATCGGGGCCATCGCCGCACGTCGGCCTTCGCGCTGGCATCGCGCGCCATTTCGCGGTTTTCTTGACGGAATGGTCCAGCTTCCCCTCGAAGACAACGCCGGCGATGTGATCGCCAAAGCCATGCGTGGCGCCAATCTCGGCGATACCGCGCTGGGCCGCCTTGCCGGGGTCGATCCCGAGGCCGTGCAGGCCGCGCGCAAGAACAAGGGCACCGAGGCCACGCTGCGCGCCATCGCCCCGCACCTGCGCCTGAGCGCGGCGGCGCTCGTCGCGCTCTCTCGCGGCGCATGGTACCCTCGCCCGGTCGCCTTCCCCGACGGGTTCGCCATGTGCACGACCGACTACGGCGACATGACGATCAACGCCTACCTCGTCTGGGACCCGGTCTCGAAACGCGCCGCCACATTCGACACCGGCTCGACCGCCGCACCGCTGCTCGCCGAGATCGACCGCCGCGGACTCAAGCTCGAGGCCGCATTTCTCACCCACACGCACCAGGACCACCTCGCCGATCTCGTCTCCATCCTTCGGGCTCACCGGGTCCCCGTCTGGACCTCCGAGCGAGAGACCATCGCCGGCGCGGCAACGTTCGCCGAGGGGCGGGTGTTCGAATTCGGCGCCGTGCACGTCCGCACACTCTCGACATGGGGCCACACGCGCGGTGGCACGAGCTACGTGGTCGACGGCCTCGCGCACCCGCTGGTCGTCGTGGGCGATGCGCTGTTCGCCTCGTCGATGGGCGGCGGCATGGAGTCGTACGAGGACGCGCGGAACAACAACATCTCAAAGCTCATGAGCCTGCCGCCGGCCACGGTGATCGCCTGCGGCCACGGCCCGCTAACGACCGTGGGCGAGGAGCTGGAGCACAACCCGTTCTTCGCACGGTAGCGTCCGGCCCGCTCATCGCGTTTCGTTTTCCCGTTTCTTCCGCCATGCCCACCGCGCCCCGCACCCCCTCCGTCAAACCGCTGCTCGACCTGCACGGGCTCCGCATCGTGCGCGATCGCACCACGATCCTCGCCGGGCTGGACTGGAGGGTGCGTCGCGGCGAACACTGGGTGATCCTCGGTCCCAACGGCGCGGGCAAGAGCTCCCTGCTCGCCGCGCTCACCGGCTACCTCACGCCCTCGGGCGGCGAGATCGAGGTGCTCGGCCGGAGTTTCGGGCACAGCGACTGGCGCGAGTTGCGCGAGCACATCGGTGTCGTCGGCGCCGGGATGTCGCGGCTGATCGAGCCGGATACGACGGCGTTCGAAACCGTGCTCGGCGGCTACCGCGCGATGCTTAACCCGTGGGGCCGTTTCCCCGCCGCGGCCCGCCGCCGCGCACAACGGCTCCTCGCGCAGATCGGTCTGGGCGGCATCGCCGACCATACCTGGCTGCAACTCTCCGAGGGCGAGCGCCAGCGCACGCTCCTGGCCCGCGCGCAGATGGCCCACCCGCGACTGCTCATCTTGGACGAACCCTGCGCCGGCCTCGATCCCGTGGCGCGCGAGGCGTTTCTCACCAGCCTCTCGCAATTCGCCCGCGCGCCCCGCGGGCCGGGCTTGGTGCTGGTCACCCACCACGTCGAGGAGATCGTCGCCGGCTTCACCCACGCATTGCTGCTGCGCAAAGGCACCGCACTCGCCGCCGGTCCTCTCGCCAAGACCCTAACCTCCGCGAAACTCTCCGGACTCTTCGGCCATCCCGTGCGCGTGCGGCGCGAGGGCCGACGTTGGCGGTTGCAGGTGGCGGCCTCGACGTAGGTACCCCGCAGCGGCCATCGGTCCGTGAGCCGACGCCCACACTGCGGCATGCCGCCTGCCACGGCGCAAAGCGCAGGACTCGGGGTGGATGCATGAATTCCGCTCATTTTTCCCTTGTTGCCCGGCAGGGGTTCCCCGAGCGTCGACCTCTGTCATGTCCGGAACGCACTGCACCCCAACCCCGCAGTCTAAGATATCGCGGCCCGGCCGTGGCAATTGAGAGATACGATCTACTCAAATACACATGAACGAATACATCGCTGAAGTCCTCGAAGTCACGGCCCGCCGCAACGCCGGCGAGCCTGAGTTCCTCCAAGCCGTGCGTGAAGTGCTCGAGACCCTCTCCCCGGTCGTCGAGCGTCACAAGAAGTACAAGGATAACCGCATCCTCGAGCGCATCGTCGAGCCGGAGCGCCAGATCATGTTCCGCGTGGCTTGGACCGACGACAAGGGCCGCGTGCAGGTCAATCGTGGCTTCCGTATTCAGTTCAACAGCGCCATCGGCCCCTACAAGGGCGGCATCCGCCTCCACCCCAGCGTCAACATCGGCATCCTGAAGTTCCTCGGCTTCGAGCAGATCTTCAAGAACTCGCTGACGACGTTGCCGATGGGCGGCGGCAAGGGCGGCTCCGACTTCGACCCGAAGGGCAAGTCGGACAACGAAGTCATGC
>CAZXHR010000309.1:0-2480 GCA_964640465.1 uncultured Opitutaceae bacterium | reverse complement strand
CCACTTCTACCCCACCCGCCCGCTCGACGCCGCCTTCGCCACCCTCCGCCGCGATCTCGCTGCCGACGGCTCCGAGCTCCCCGCCGCCCCCGCGCACGACACGCTCCGCCTCGTCCGCAACGACGGTCCCGAGCTCCGCCCCAACATCATCCAGATCACGGTCGAAAGTCTCAGCGCGGAGTTTCTCGGCTCCTTCAACCCCGACTCGAAGCTCACCCCCAACCTCGACGCCCTCGCGCCGCAAAGCCTCGTCTTCACCCGGCTCTACGCCACCGGCACCCGCACCGACCGCGGCATGGAGGCGCTCACCCTCTCGCTCCCGCCCACCGCCGGCCGCTCCCTCGTCAAGCGCCCGCACAACGAGGGCCTCTTCACCCTCGGCAGCGTCCTGCGCACCCGCGGCTACGACACCGCCTTCATCTACAGCGGCTACGGCTACTTCGACAACATGAACTACTTTTTCGGACACAACGGCTACCGCGTCGTCGATCGCCAGGCCGTCGCCAAGTCCGACATCACCTTCGCCAATGTCTGGGGCGCGTGCGACGAGGACCTCTACCGCTGGACCCTCCGCGAGGCCGACGCCGCCTTCGCCGCCGGCAGGCCGTTCCACCACTTCGTGATGACGACCTCCAACCACCGCCCGTACACCTTCCCCGACGGCCGCATCGACCTCCCCTCGAAGTCCTCCGGCCGCTCCGGCGGCGTGAAGTACACCGACTTCGCCATCGGCCAGTTCCTCCGCGCCGCCGCCGCGAAACCGTGGTACAAGGACACCATCTTCGTCATCGTCGCCGACCACTGCGCCTCCTCCGCCGGCCGCAGCGAGCTCCCCGTCGACAAGTACCACATCCCGCTCCTCGTCTTCGCCCCCGGCGGCCAGATCGCCCCCGGCCGCGTCGACACCGTGATGAGCCAGATCGACTACGCGCCCACGCTCCTCGGCCTGCTCCACTGGAGCTACCCGAGCCGCTTCTTCGGCCAGGATGTCCGCCGCATCGACCCCGCCAAGGGCCGCGCCCTCGTCGGCAACTACCAGAAGCTCGGCCTCCTAGCCGACAACCGCCTCGTCGTGCTCAAGCCGGTCCGCCACGACGCCACCTACCGCTGCGATCCCACCACGCTGGCACTCGAGCCGGTCGGGCGCGACGAGGCCCTGCTCTCCCGCACCATCGCCGCCTACGAGACCGCCAGCGACCTCTACGCCCGCCGCGCCTACACGCCCCCCACCGAAGCCGAGATCGCCCGCCTTGCCACCGGCGAGGTCGCCGCCGCGCGTCTCCAATCTCCAACATCGGCCTCGCCAACCCCGCCCACCGCCGCTGTTGCCCTCCGCCCCGCCGCCAGCCTACCCTCCCCGGCGGCGACCAAATGAAAGTCCTCATCGTCGAAGACGAACCGCGCATGGGCGCCTTCATCGTGAAGGCGCTCACCGAGCAGAGCTACACCGTCCAGCTCGTGCGCACCTGCGCCGCCGCACGCGACGCCCTCGCCGAGGCCCCCGTCGACGCCGTCATCCTCGACCTCGGCCTGCCCGATGGCGACGGGCTCGACCTCCTCCGCCAGTGGCGCGCCAGCGGTTTCAACGAGCCCGTCCTCATCCTCAGCGCACGCGACGCCCGCGAGGACCGCGTCGCCGGCCTCAACCTCGGCGCCGACGACTACCTGCCGAAACCCTTCGGCATGGACGAGCTTCTCGCCCGCCTCCGCACGCTCCTGCGCCGCCAGGCCGGCGTGAAGACCACCGTCCTCCCCCACGGCGAGCTCCGCGTCGACCTCCTCGCCCGCACCGTCACCCACCGCGGCCAGCGCGTCGTCCTCACCAACCGCGAATTCGCCCTGGTGGAGCTCTTCCTCCAGAACCCCGGCCGCGTCCTCACCCGCACCTTCATCGCTGAGCGCGTCTGGCAGGCCAGCTACGACCTCGGCACCAACCTGATCGACGTCTACGTGCGCCGCCTTCGCCAGAAACTGGAGACACCTGGCGAGAAGCCCTTCATCCAGACCGTCCGCGGCATGGGCTACCAACTCGCATGAGCGACGCCACCCGCCAGCCCGCGCCCCGCGCCACAGTGTTCGGCTCGTTCACCTGGAAACTCGCCCTGCGTCTAGCGCTGCTCGTCATCGTCACCTCCGCCGTCGTCCTCGCCGCCGGCGGCGCGCTGCTCGCCCGCCAGCTCCTGCGCAACATCGACGCCCTCCACGATTTCGAGTTCCGCGAGCTCGACGGGATCGTCGCCGAGGTATCGCCCCTCACCCCGGAAAACCTCGAGCACCGCATCCACGGCGAGGCCGACTACGACCTCGGCCTCTACTACATCCAGATCCGCGACCTCGCCGGCCGCGAGCTCTACCGCTCCCCAAACCTCGGCGCCCAGTCCCTCCCCGCCCCCGCGCAGCTAGCCCCCCCCCCCCCCACGGAGCATCCCGCGCAGGGCCACGTCCGCCACGCCCGCCCCGCCCGCAACACCAGGGGGGGA
>CAZXHR010000308.1:0-2490 GCA_964640465.1 uncultured Opitutaceae bacterium | reverse complement strand
CGTGATGGAGGATGTAGGCGACGTAGAGCGGGGTGTGCGGGGCGCGGATGACGACGGCGTTGCGCGAGCGGACGAAGTGGCTGCGGATCTCGATGCCTTCTTCGGGCGGAGGCGGTGGTTGCGGCGAAGGGGGCGAGGGAGGCACGGCGTCGGCGGACATGGCGGGAAACGGTGGAGACGGATCAGCTCTTTCGCAACGTGACGACGCACTCGAGGTGGCGCGTCTGCGGGAAGAGGTCGAAGGGCTGCACGGCGGTGAGCGCGTAGCCGGCGGGCTGGAGCAGCGCGAGGTCGCGCATCTGTGTGGCCGGGTCGCACGAGACGTAGACGATCGCGCGCGGGCCGAAGGCGACGAGCTGGCGGAGGAACGCCTCGTCGCAGCCCTTGCGCGGCGGGTCGATCACGACGGCAGTTTCGGCGGCGGGGAAGTCGAGCCCGGCGAAGATCGCGGCGGCGTCGGCGGCGAGGAAGGTGGCGTTGGCGATGCCGTTGGCGGCGGCGTTCTCCTGCGCCCAGCGCACGGAGGTCTCGCTGATCTCGACGCCGGCCACGCGCTCGAAGCGGCGCGCGGCGGTGAGCGCGAAGAGCCCGCTGCCGCAGTAGGCGTCGACGAGGAAACGCGCGCCGCTCGCGGCGGCCTGCTCGCGCACGTAACCGGTGAACGAGGGCAGGATGAAGGGGTTGTTCTGGAAGAAGTCGCGGGCGAGGAAGCGGAGCTTGATGGATTGCGTTCTGCCGTTCGGCAGAATCTCCGGTGCTTCGCACCTCCGAGATTGCGGATTGGCGGAGGCTGGCGCGGGAGCTGTAGTCGGGGGCGGTGAACCCGGCGCTGCGATTTCGGCGGAGAGGCCGGCCTCGGCGCGGCCGGCTACAGGAACAGCGATCGCGATCTCCTCGGTGATCGTCGCCTCGTAGTCGGTGGTGACGCCTTCGAGCGAGTGGCGGAGCAGGACGGTGGCGCCGCGCTTGTAGGCGCCGGCGGCGGCCTTGGCGCGGATCTCGTCGCGCAGGGCGGGGAGGGCGGCGTTGATGGCGTCGGTCGCGATCGGGCACTGCGGCACGTCGACGAGAGAGAAACGCGAGGCGGCCTTGAGGAAGCCGATGGGGAAGAAGGCGGCGTTCTCGCCCGCGCGCGGCGGTTCGAAATGCGGCGTGATCTTCGAGCGGTAGCCGAACTCGCAGGGCGACGGCATTACCGGGTTCACCGGGAACTCGATCTTCGCCATGTGGCGGAGCAGTTCGGCCACGTGGCGCTGCTTCCAGCGAAGCTGCTCGGCGTAGGCGAGGTTCTGGTACTGGCAGCCGCCGCAGGTGCCGAAGAGCGGGCAGCGCGGCGCGATGCGCTCGGGCGCGGGGCGGACGACCGCGACGAGGTCGGCCTCGGAGTAGTTCTTGTGGTTGCGGAAAATGCGGACGCGCACGCGCTCGCCCGGCAGCGCGAACGGCACCATCACGACCCAACGGCTGCCTTCGGCGGCCGGCGATTTCGGATCGCGGATTTCGGATTGCGGATTGGCGGGCGGAATCCGGGGCGCCTCACCGTTGGCTGTGCCGGCGGATGGTTTGGCCGAATCCGCATTCCGCGATCCGCCTTCCGCAATCTCGACGCGCCCGAGGCCGACGCCGAGATTGGTGAGCGTCGAGATCTCGAGCTCGAACTCGGCGTGATACGGGAACGGATGGTCGTTGAAGCGCTTCTTGGCCACGGGAAACACAGAGAGAACGCCGAGCGGCGAGGCCGCAAGCCCGGGTACGCGCTGGTCGTGTGCCGTTTCTTTAGGGAGGCCGGATGGTTTTACCGTCGGTGTGTGCGCGGCGCCTGGCTGGGCGTCCTAAAGGAACGCCCCACGCGCTGGCTTGCTCGCGCGGGCCGCGCTTGCTTCGCTCCGCCACCGCCATGCCCGCCGAACGTCTCACCAGCCTCCAGAATCCGCGCATCAAACAGCTCGTCCGCCTGCGTGAGCGGCGCGAACGCGACGAGGCGGGCGTGTTCATCGTCGAGGGCTACCGCGAGATCCTGCGCGCGCTCGACCAGGGCGCGAAGCCGGTGGAGTTCTACGTCTCGCCCGACTGGTTCCTCGGCGAGAACGAGCCCGCGCTGATCGCCCGCGCCGAGGCCGCCGGCGCGCGTGTCTTCGAACTCTCGAAGGACGCGTTCGCCAAGGTCGCCTACCGCGAACGGCCCGACGGCCTGCTCGCGCTGATCCCGCAGTGGCGCACGAAGCTCGAGGAGCTGGAGCTCTCCGATCCGCCATTCCTGCTCGTCGTCGAGGCCATCGAGAAGCCGGGCAACCTCGGCACCATTCTGCGCAGCGCTGACGCTGCCGGTGTCGACGCCGTGATCGTGTGCGACCCGGTGACGGATCTTTTCAACCCCAACGTCGTCCGCTCCTCGACCGGCGTGCTCTTCGCGATGCCGGTGGCGATCGCGACGACCGACGAGGTTCACGCCTTCCTGCGCGCCAAGGGCATCCGCGTCGTGGCGACGAC
>CAZXHR010000307.1:0-2502 GCA_964640465.1 uncultured Opitutaceae bacterium | reverse complement strand
CGCCCCAGCCGGCCGCCCCCGCCGAGCCCCCGGCCAAGAAAGGCCTCTTCGGCAAGCTCAAGGACGCCGTGACTGGCGGCTCTGCTGAGCCCCCCGAAGCCGATCTTCCTCCCGAGGAGGAGCTGCTCGAAGAGGATATTCCCGCCGATCTCCCGCCCGAGGAACCTGCCCCTGCCGGTGCATCGAACATCAAGGTCGAGGTCGACCGTCTCACGCGCCCGGGAACGCTCGTTAGCGGCAGCGTTACCTTCAGCGACGGCGTATCCGCCAAATGGGCGATGGACCAATACGGCCGCCTCATGCTCGACGCCGCCAACAAGGCCTACAAGCCGAGCCAGACGGACATCCAGGCCTTCCAGGCCGAGCTCGGCGCCCAGCTCCAGCGCATGGGCTACTGAACCGATCCCGTAGTCCCGTCTTCCACCGAGCGCCGTCTTCGTGCGGCGCTTTTTATTGAGGCCGCCGGCTCGCGGCGCTCACCATACCCGTTCCGCGGTTTTCGACTCTATAACTGCCTCCACGGCATCGGGCAGGTCCGGAAACAGGTCCAGACCGGTGAGCTCTTCAATGTGGTCGATGCTGGTGAGGTAACGGTCCGGCGGCGCGTCGACCGGGGCATCCTGCGGAATCACGAAGGCCTGCGTGCGCACTCTCCCCTCGTGCTCGTCGAGCATGACCATCCAACACGCCTCGGGCACCGTCACGCCGCCACGCAGTCGCGCCGGGTGCTTGCCGAAGATCGGCCCGGCCATCACCCACACTTCGCGAAACCGCGCCGCATAGCTCGTGGCCGCGCGGAGTTCCAACTCCTTCCACACTCCTGCGTTGAGCGCGTGTTTCTGGGGGACGATGTTCGACATGAGGAACGTCTCCTCCTGCCCGCCCGCTCCGAAGCGCGTGGCAATGGCGAAGTTCGGCGCCATGTGGCCCCGGTCGTAGCCGCTGCCGGAATAGGCGGAGGGCTCGACCCGGGCGACTGTCCGCAGGTCGACGGCGAACTTGTCCGGCCGCGGCGGCGGCTCGGGAATATTCGGTAGATCCCACACGCGGTAAGCGGCCCATAACGGGTCGCGCAGAATGTCGCTGTAGCCGACAACGTAGCCGCTGTTGACCAGCACACGGACAGGCGTGGCTGCCGAGGTTTGCCGAGCACCGCCGGCATATAGCGCCGCATTGCCCTCCGCCTTGCGCTGCGGCACGGCGACAAACTGGTCGCTGTAGTAGAGTGTCCAGATGTCGCGGACGACATCCAGAAGCTCGATCCGTTTGTTCCGCGCGAGATAGTTCTCGACGAGCGTCCGCACCTCCTCCTGCCGCGACGTCGGCTGCACAAGAAACCAGCCGCCGAGAGCCAGAAGCAGTACGAGGTTGAGCCCGAAGACGAGCTTCAGTGGTCGGGTGCGCGAACGCGTGGTGGTACGGCGAGGAGGCATGGACGGGATAGGGTGAACCCAACGGCAGGCGAGAACCGGAGTGGCCCTGGCGCGGAGGCTGGGCGCCGGCTATTTCGGCAGCTTGCCGAGCGCCTTGTTGAGCTTGGCCAAGTCGAACTCCTCCGGATCGAACCCTTCGCCCAACCACTCCAGCCACTCTTTCGAGAGCGGCTCGTCGGGATTCTTGAGGGAATAAAGGACTTCCTTGTAGCCATCGGGCCCTCCGCAATCCTCGGGCGGCCCATTCAAGCTGCCGGATTCTAGATAGGGATACTTTGTGCCGGTTTTCGCCGGCTCGATCCGTTCAACGACAATGCCGATGCGCCAGCCGTCGCCGAAGTTGTACTCGTAGAGCATGGCCTCCTTGGGCGAGAGCTCTAGATCGGCAAGCGTGAAGTCCCGGTCGTCCTCGATCGTCGTGACATTCTCGCGGCGCACCGGGTTGCCATAGCACAGGTCGTTCACGACAAAGCGGTGCACCTGGTAGTCGAACCAGCCGAAGGCGATCTGGATCGCATCGTGCAACTGCGCGAGACTCATGGACTCGCGCGCAACCATGCGCCGCCAGATCAGGGGCTGCAGATCCTGAATAGCGAGGTGCAAATGCAACACCCGGTCCGGCTTCTGCTTTTTTCGGCGCGCGGAGGCCTTGGCCTCGCTGAAGGAAATCATGCAACCGATTGAGCGGTTCGTCCTGCGAGCACGCAAGCTTCCGAACCATTCCGCCTCCGGCTCGTTGCGCCTGTTGTGAAAACACAAAGGCCGCCGCGCCCTAGGGGCGCTGGCGGCCCGTGCAAACCCTAAACACAAACAAACTGCGAGAACTACAGCCTGTGTTATCGATCAGCCGCCGGCAGACTTTAGCGAAAACTCGGGAAAACTGCGTCACCTCATGACGCTATCGACTCGATCTCCGCCTAAAACCGGCAACCGCAACGTCTTGCGTCGCACGTTCGCATCGCCTGCACCGTCGGGAACTGCTGGCTGCGCAACGGATATGTGAAGCGTTTCCCTTCGTAATTCCGAAAGACGATCTCCTCCTCGCCAAGCTTCTCGATGTACTCGGGGT
>CAZXHR010000306.1:0-2539 GCA_964640465.1 uncultured Opitutaceae bacterium | reverse complement strand
GGCGCACGCGGCTATGAGTGATCTTCACCCCGCAGCGGTCGCAGATCATCCCCTTGTACTTCATCCCGCGGTACTTGCCGCAGGCGCACTCCCAGTCCTTCTCCGGACCGAAGATCCGCTCGCAGAACAAGCCATCTTTCTCGGGCCGGTAGGTCCGGTAGTTGATCGTCTCGGGTTTCTTCACCTCGCCGAACGACCAGCTCCGAATGTCGTGCGGCCGGGCAAGGCTGATCTTGACCGAGGCGTAGTCGTTGATCCGATCGTAGGTCGATTCGCCAATACTCACGGTTGGCACTCCTTGTATCGGAGAGGGGTATGCGATAAGGCGCTCTGCAACGCGCTACGCGCGACCTTTCTCAAGCTGCATGTTCAAGCCCAGCCCGCGTATCTCGTTGGTCAGCACGTCGAAGCTGGCAGGCGTGCCCGCCTCAAGCGTGTTCTCGCCCTTGACCATCGATTCGTAGATCTTCGTGCGGCCTTCCACGTCGTCGCTCTTGACCGTCAAGAGCTCCTGGAGGATGTACGCCGCCCCGTAGGCCTCCAAGGCCCAGACCTCCATCTCCCCGAAGCGCTGGCCGCCGAATCGCGCCTTCCCGCCCAACGGCTGCTGGGTAATAAGCGAGTAGGGGCCCGTGCTCCGGGCGTGAACCTTGTCGTCGACCAGGTGATGGAGCTTCAGCATGTAGATGTAGCCCACGGTCGACTCCTGCTCGAACGGCTCGCCGGTGCGCCCATCGCGGAGGACGATCTTCCCACGCTCGGGCAGCCCGGCCTCGCGAAGGCAGGCGCGGATGGCGTCCTCATCCGCCCCGTCGAAAACCGGCGTGATCGCCTGGAACCCGAGCGCCGCCGCCGCCCAGCCCAGGTGTGTCTCGAGAATCTGGCCGACGTTCATACGGCTGGGCACGCCCAGGGGATTAAGCAGAATCTGAACCGGCGTGCCGTCCGGCAGATAGGGCATGTCCTCGCGGGGCAGGATCTTGGCGATGACGCCCTTGTTTCCGTGCCGTCCGGCCATCTTATCCCCGACCGAAATCACCCGCTTCGCCGCGATGTACACCTTGACCATCTGAAGGACGCCGCTGCGGAGCTCGTCGCCGCGCTTCATCGAATTGAGGCGCCGGTCGCGGGCGTCGATGGCCGCCTCGACCATCGGCCAGACGTTCTTGTAAATCTTCTCGACGTCGCTCTTGCGCTGCGGGCTGCGGATGTCCAGCGTCGCCAGGCGGAACTGATGCGCCTGCTCGGCCACGTAGCGGTGCTCCTGGCCCTCGACCAACGGATTGCCGTCTTCGTCGACGAGCTTCCGTCCCAGCACGCTTTCGATCTGGCTGACCAGCTCGCCGAACGCCATGGCAATCTTGGCGTTGCCTTCGGCCTCCGCCTGCTTGAGCGACTCCTCGAATTCCTTGCGCTCGTCCTCCGACAGGCTCATGCGACGAGAGAACTTCTGCGTGTCGATCACGATGCCTTCGATGCCGGAGGGCACTTCCAGCGAGTCGTTCTTCACGTCCTCGCCGGCGCGGCCGAAAATCGCGTGCAGCAGCTTCTCCTCGGGCGTCAGCTCCGTCTTCGACTTCGGCGAGACCTTGCCCACGAGAATGTCGCCCGGCCGCACGTACGTGCCAATCCGAACGATTCCATTCTCGTCGAGATTCCGCAGGGCTTTCTCGCTGACGTTCGGGATGTCGCGGGTGAACTCCTCCCGGCCGAGCTTCGTCTCGCGGATTTCGATGTCGAACTCCTCGATGTGGATCGACGTGTAGGCGTCGTTCTCGACGAGCTCCTCGCTGATGATGATGGCGTCCTCGAAGTTGAACCCGTCCCAGGCCATGAACGCTGCGAGCACGTTCCGCCCCAGGGCAAGCTCTCCGTGGTACGTGCCTGCTCCGTCGGCAATCACGTCGCCCTTCTCGACCTTCTGGCCCACCGAGACGATGGGCTTCTGGTTCTGACAGGTTCGCTCGTTGAGCCCGACGAACTTGCGCAGCTCGTAGACGTCAGCGCCGATCTCGATCCGGCGCGCGTCGACGTAAGAAACCGTACCCTTGCGCCGGGCGCGAATCAACATGCTCGAATTGATGGCCGTGTCGCGCTCCATGCCGGTGGCCACCAGCGGCGGCTCCGTCACCAGCAGCGGCACGGCCTGCCGCTGCATGTTCGAGCCCATGAGCGCCCGGTTCGCGTCGTCATGCTCCAGGAAGGGGATCAACCCGGCCGACACGCCGATCATCTGACTCGGGGCCACATCGATGTACTGAATCTGATTGACCGACACCAAGGAGAAGTCGCCGTGATAGCGCGCGATGATCGTGTCGCCGACGAGCTTGTCGCCTTCGATCAGGGCGTCCGCTGGGGCCGCGTAGGCTTCGTACTCCTGATCCGCGCGGAGCCACTCGATTTCGTCGGTGAGCTTGCCGTTCTTCACCTTCCGATAGGGGGTGACGAGGAATCCGTACTCGTCCACGCCGGCGTAGATGGCCAGGCTGGAAATCAGGCCGATGTTCGTGCCTTCCGGGGTCTCGATGGGGCAGATGCG
>CAZXHR010000305.1:1827-2572 GCA_964640465.1 uncultured Opitutaceae bacterium | reverse complement strand
GCGCTACCCGCTGAGCTAGCCGGCCGGCTGAAAACGCCGACTAAAGGCGGAACTGCCGGGCGGCGGCAAGGCTTTTGCCAGCCGCCGCCACGGGAAACGCCGGGCGGGCAGACGCGCTCAGGCGGCCGGCACGCGAAGGAGGTCGCGAGCGATGAGCGTCTCGGCCACCTGGATGGCGTTGAGGGCGGCGCCCTTCCAGAGGTTGTCGCCGCTCACCCAGAACGAGAGGCCGTTGTCGAACGCCGTGTCCTTGCGGATGCGGCCCACGCCGCACTTCACCTTGCGGGTGAAATCCAGCGGCGTCGGATAGAGGCGGTTCGCCGGATCGTCGACGAGCTCGGCACCGGGGAACGCCGCCACGGCCGCGCGGGCCTGGGCGACATCGACCGGCTTCTCGAACTCGGCCGAGACGGAGATCGAGTGCGCCTGGACAACCGGCACGCGCACGCAGGGGGCGGAGACGCGCAGCTCGGGCAGGCCCATGATCTTGCGGCTCTCGAGCATCATCTTGTTCTCCTCGCCGGTGTAGAGGTCCGGGCCGAAGGTATCGACCTGCGGGATGCAGTTGAAGGCGATCTGGTAGGGATAGACCTTCTTCACCAGCGGCGCGCCGGTCTGGAGGGCCTTGACCTGCTGGGCCAGCTCGCGGATCGCCTCGGCACCGGTGCCGGAGACGGACTGGAAGGTGGAGCTGATGACGCGCTTGGCGGTGAACGCCTGGGGCCGCGGCCACCGGCCCATGCGG
>CAZXHR010000305.1:0-1817 GCA_964640465.1 uncultured Opitutaceae bacterium | reverse complement strand
CGTCGAGCAGTTCGGGTTGGCGATGATGCCCTTGTGGCGCGCAAGCTGGTCGGCGTTGATCTCCGGCACCACGAGCGGGATATCGGGCTCCATGCGCAGCGCCGAGCTCTTGTCGATGACGACGCAACCGGACGCGACGGCGTCCTTGGCGAAGGCACGGGTCACCGAGCCGCCGGCGGCGAAGAAGGCGAGGTCCAACCCAGCGAAGGCGCCGCTCTTGGCCTCCTGCACAGTGAGCTTCTTGCCGAACGCCTCAACGGTCTTCCCCGCGCTGCGCGCAGAGGCGAGAAGCCGCACTTCCGCCATCGGGAAATCACGCATCTCGAGCAACCGGATCAACTCTTGACCGACGGCGCCAGTGGCCCCGACGATGCCGACATTGTAAGCCTTCTTCATGGTATGGATTCGAAATTGGAACTGCTGAGCGATAAGTGCGCCGCGCTGGGGATCAAGCCCACAGTCCGGTTGCTGCTCGTTTCGCTCAACGACCAGACCCTGCAGTTTTTCGAGTCCGGCCGCCTGAAAAAATCCTACGTCGTCTCCACCTCGAAGCGCCCGCCCTCCAACCGCAAGGGCTCGATGGGCACCCCCACCGGCCTGCACAAGATCGACGAGAAGATCGGCGCCGGTTCGCCCCCCGGCATCGTCTTCAAGGGACGGCGCAGCACCGGTTTCCATTTCAACGAGTACCACCCGGCGGCCGCGGACAGCACCGACTTCGTCACCTCCCGCATCCTCTGGCTGCGCGGCCTCGAGCCGGGTGTGAACGCGGGCGGCGATGTCGATTCGCACAGCCGCTACATCTACATCCACGGCACCAACCACGAGACCGATCTCGGCCGTCCTGCCAGCCACGGCTGCGTGCGCTTGGGCAACCTCGACATCGTCGAACTCTTCGAGCACGTCCGCACCGGCGACTTGGTCTGGATCGTGCCGTAGGCCGTCGCTTCAGCACGACCCGGCCGGGCAATCTGGCAGCGAACAACACCGGCCCGAGACGTCATCCGCTCGGCGCACAGTCGGCGCGCCCCTTCAGCCAGGTCCCGCTGCATCGCTCCAGCCCACTTGGCCGTTGCCCGTCCCCCACCCGGCCCTAACGTCCGCCCTTCCGCGATGTCCGCTCCCGCCACCCAGTCCACACCCTCGCCCGCCGCTGCGCCTGTCGCGCTGCGCCGTCCCGAGGTGCTCGCGCCCGCCGGCGCCTGGGACTGCGTGCACGCCGCCGGCGAGCACGGCGCCGACGCCGTCTACTTCGGCCTCGACCGCTTCAACGCCCGGATGCGCGCGCACAACTTCACCGCCGCCGACCTCCCGGAGCTCATGCGCTTCCTCCACCGGCGCGGCGTGCGCGGCTACGTCACCTTCAACACCCTCGTCTTCTCCGACGAGCTCGCCGACGCCGCCGACTACATCCGCACTCTGGCGACAGCCGGCATCGATGGCGTGATCGTGCAGGACGTCGGCCTGTGCCGGATGATTCGCGCCCTCTCGCCGGATCTGCCGATCCACGTCTCCACGCAGATGACGGTCACCAGCGCCGCCGGCGTGCGCTTCGCCCGCGATCTCGGCGCCAGCCTCGTCGTCCTCGCCCGCGAGAACTCCCTCTCGGAAATCGGCAAACTTCAGGCCGAGCTCGCCACCGAGACCGAGGCCGACGGTTCCCCTGCCGCCGCGTCCGCCATCAAGCTCGAGGTATTCGTCCACGGCGCGCTCTGCGTCGCCTACTCCGGCCAATGCCTCACCAGCGAGTCGCTCGGCGGCCGCTCCGCCAACCGCGGCGAGTGCGCCCAGGCCTGCCGCATGCCCTACGACCTCGT
>CAZXHR010000304.1:0-2611 GCA_964640465.1 uncultured Opitutaceae bacterium | reverse complement strand
GCGGCCGTTCTGTTTTCTCGGCACACGAACGGAATCGTTCCACCCGATACTCGTACCGGGCGGAATCAAGTCTTCGTGACGTTGGCCGATGTACGGGAGCCCGCTGCCAAGCTCATACCCAGCAATGCCCTTCGGGGCATCGCCCGCGGGCACTCCACAATATCATCCCATGAAATGGAATCTTAAGCTTCGCATCGTCATTCCCACCATCCTGCTGGTCGCCGCCATCACCGCCACCATCGCCACGGTAGCGTACTCGATGAGTCGGAAATCGCTTTCCGCCACGCTGGATCAACAGCTTCAGGACCTCACCACCGGGACGGTCGGATCGGTCGAAGAATGGGTGAATACTCAGTCGCTGCTGGTGCAGCAGTGGGCCGGCGACACCACCGCTGTGGTCGCCGTCAACGGCTCAGCCGAAGCCCGCGCCAAACTCTCGGCCGACTACGCCCGCTCGAAGAACCTGCTCGGATACATGGAAGGTATCAACCTTACCGACTCCACCGGTCTCATCGTCGCCGGCTCCGACCCCGCTACCGTCGACAAGATCAGCATCGGCACCCGCGACTACTTCAAGCAGGCGATGGGCGGCAAAGTCGCCATTTCCGATATCGTCCTCAGCCAGCGTAGCGGCAGCCCGATCGTCGTCGTCGCCGCCCCGGTCACCGAAGGAAGCATCGTCAAAGGCGTCATCTTTGCCGCCGTCGATCTGAAGGAGTTCAGCCATCGCGAGATCGGCACCATCAAGGTCCTCCAGACCGGCTACGCCTTCATGTTCGACCGCAACGGCCTCCTCCTCGCCCACCCGAAGACCGAGCACATCATGAAGACAAAAATCTCCGACTTCGACTGGGGCCGCCAGGTTCTCTCTCTGCGCAACGGCCAGATTGAATACGAGTTCGAAGGCAGCGCCAAGGCCCTCGTCTTCCGCACCAGCAAGACCCTCGGCTGGGGCATCGCCATCAACGTTCCCCTGACCGAGCTCACCGCCCCCGTCCGCCGTATGGCCTACGTCATCCTCGTTCTCGGCATCGGCGCATTACTCGCTGGCGCCGCCATCGCCTACTTCACCGCCCGCACCATCGCCAAGCCGCTCACCGAGGTCGCCGCGCAGCTCACCGCCAACTCCGAGCAGACCGCCGCCGCCGCCCAGCAGGTCTCCTCCGCCAGCAACCAGCTCGCCACCGGCGCCACCCAGCAGGCCGCCTCCCTCGAAGAGACCAGCTCCTCCCTTGAGGAGATGTCCAGCATGACCCAGCGCAACGCCGACGATGCCACCACCGCCAACCGTGTCCTCAAAGAGGAGGCGATGCCCAACTTCCAGGAGATCGAAGGCTGCAACGGTCGCATGGTCACCGCCATCGACGCCGCCGTCGCCGCCGCCAAGGAGACCGCCAAGATCGTCAAGACCATCGACGAGATCGCCTTCCAAACCAACATCCTCGCCCTCAACGCCGCCGTCGAGGCCGCCCGCGCCGGCGAGGCCGGCGCCGGGTTCGCCGTCGTCGCCGACGAAGTCCGCGCCCTCGCCCAACGCAGCGCCAAGGCCTCGCGCGAAACCGCCGAGATGATCGAGCGCGCCAACGCCCGCATCACCGAGACCGCCGGCCTCAACACCCAGGTCACCACCGCCATCGAGGCCAACAAACGGATCGCCGGTAAGATCGCCCAGCTCGTCGAAGCCATCACCACCGCCTCCAACGAGCAAAACCAGGGGACCAAGCAGATCAGCTCCGCCGTGTCCGAGATGGACAAGCTCACCCAGTCCAACGCCGCCACCGCCGAGGAAAGCGCCAGCGCCGCCCACGAACTCAACGCCCAGGCCGAGAGCCTCCGCGGCGCCGTCGCCGATCTCATCGCCCTCGTCGAGGGCACGCACACCGCACATCAACCCGCGCTCCACACCGCCGAGAGCGCGCCCCGCCAGTCTGCCCACGCCAGCGCGACACCCGCCACGCGCCCTGCAGCTTCGAGTAAGCACTCGGCTTCGGTTCAACAGCCCGCGCAAGCCTCGGCCAACAAGGACGAGTTCTTCACCTGATCCGCGCAGCAACAGCCTTCTCTCCCGACGGCCGCGCCCCCCACCTCGCGGCCGGTTTCGTCTCGGGCGCGCACCCTTCCCCATAGGACCCCGCCGGCCGGTGTCACCACACCAGAGCCGACTCGGCCAACCGCTCCGCCTCGTTCTCCAGACGGTCGTGACGGATTACTCTACACTCTTCGGTCTTCAGTGGACTCCGCTACAGCCTCCACCAGCCGCCGCTGGCGCACGGCAAGGAAGAACGCTGTGCCGCCGCCGAGCAGGTAGAGGTAGAAGGTCGTCAGCCGCCACAGCAGCACGACCGCGCCAACCAGCGCCACCGGCACGAACGCCGGCAGGATCAGCGCCGCCAGCACCTCCACCGCACCACCGCCGCCGGGCACGACCACCGCCATGGAGATCATGAACAGCAGCCCCTGCGCGAGAAACAGCGGCACCGGGTTCACCGGCGTGTGCACCGCCCAGAGAATCAGCGGCAACAGGCTGTAACGGCAGGGCCATTGCACCGCCGCCAGGAGGAAGTTCAGCACCAGCGCGCTCTTGCGCCGGCCCCACAGCAGCGACAGCGCC
>CAZXHR010000303.1:0-2619 GCA_964640465.1 uncultured Opitutaceae bacterium | reverse complement strand
CCGCGCGGGTGCCGTTGAGGGTCAAGGAAAGCTCGGGCTTGCCGAACTTGAGCCAGGTATAGAGCATCGCGGCACACGCGCCGGCAGCCGCCGCGAGGGTCGTCGTCACAGCGATGTGGCCGATGAAGGGCATCGCAACGAGGGTGGAGCCCGGGTTGAACCCGTACCAGCCGAACCACAGGATGAACACACCCAAGGCCGCCAGCGTCATGCTGTGGCCGGGAATCACGTTCACCTTGCCGTCCTTGCCGTACTTGCCGATGCGCGGTCCGATCAGGATGCAGCCCGCAAGAGCGCACCAAGCGCCGACCGAGTGCACCACCGTGGAACCGGCGAAGTCGCGCATGCCCATGGCCGAGAGCCAGCCGCCGCCCCAGATCCAGTGACCGGTGGTCGGATAAAGGACGAGCGAGATGATGCCCGAGTAGAAGCAGTAGGCGACGAAGTGCGTGCGTTCGGCCATTGCGCCGGAAACGATCGTCGCGGCGGTCGCGGCGAAGACGACCTGGAAGTACCAACCAGCGCTGCCGGCGGGATCGCCCTGCGTGAAGCTCCCTAGGAGCAGCAGGTTCTTGTCCCATCCGATGAAGCTGTTGCCATTGGCACCATACATGAGAGCATAGCCGATGGCCCATCAGCAGACGGTGCCGATGCAGAAGTCCATCAGATTCTTCATCATGATGTTCGAGGCGTTCTTCGCGCGGGTGAGACCGGTTTCGACCATGGCGAAACCAGCCTGCATGAAGAACACGAGGAAACCGGTCAGGAGCAGCCACATGTAGTCGCCAACGGCCTGCGGCAGGTAGCTCACGGTCTCCGCGGCGGCTTCCTCCGCGCTGGCGGAGGAGGCCATTGCGAGGGCCAGCGCACCGGCGACAAGCCATGCGGCACGCCTAGATACGAGGCATTTTGATAGAGCCTTCATAGTTTGATGGATGTTGGATGTCAGTAACTTATGTTATATTACAACTTATCTATCGCCGGATTGGCGACGTAGAAACCACGCCGCGAAACACAGCTACGACGGCCTCTCTAGCTTTCTCCGTACCAAGCGACTCTCGTCCTCGAAATCATGTCGTTTTTTCTTCACTGGGAACGATTCCGCAAAAAAACGAACATTCCGAAGGAACCAATGTTGACATTCTATATCCTACACATACGGTAGGGTTTCGTGAGACTGACAAAGAAAGCCGAGTACGGGTTGCGCGCGGTGATCAATCTGGGCATCGCGCAAGCCCTGGGCCGCAGCCGCGTATCCGTGGCGGATCTGGCCTTCGCCGACAACCTGCCGATGAAGTTCCTCGAACAAATCCTGATCGGACTGCGCGAGGCGGGCTTCGTCGACACCCAGCGCGGCAAGAACGGCGGCTACTTTCTGGCGAAGGATCCGAAGACCGTAAAGATGGGCGACCTCGTCCGCGTTCTGGACGGCCCGCTCGCCCCGATCGCCTGCGCGAGCCAGAACGCCTACGAGCCCTGCTCCTGCGCGGACGAGGACCATTGCGGCCTGCGGATGATCATGATCGACGTGCGCAACGCCATCAGCGGCATTCTGGACCGCTACACCCTCGCCGACGTGGTGGAGGTGACCCTCCGCAAGATTCGCCGCAACGGCGCCGAGCATTACTTCATGCGCGAGCGATCCTCCACCGCCGCACGCCACGGCATGAGCCAGACGGGCGCCAGCGTGAGCGACGGTTTCCTCGCCGAGCTTTTGAACCGGCATCCCGAGTGATCCGCGTTCCCGATCTGGAAACCATACTTTCCCTTTGCCGGGAAATCACTCCGCGCCACTTGCTCCCACCTCCCCGAGGGACAATGTGAAACAGCTTCCATCCTCAAACACGCCACTCCCATGATGAAACTGGCAAAACACACTCGCACGGCGGTCTTCTCCGCCGCCCTACTCGCCACGGCGCTCCCCTGGGCGACGCTACAGGCCGATCCGGCCTCAGACGCCGCCGAAATTCAGGCCCTGCGCGAGCAGATCGTCCTGCTCCAGAAGCGGTTGGACGCCATCGAGGCCCGCGAGGCCGCCGCACAGGCGAAGGCAGCCGCGGCTCCGGCACCCGCCACAACGGCGGCGGCGCCCGCAGCCGCCGCTCCGGCAAAGAGCTCGCCCGACGCCACAACCGTCAAGTTCAACAGCAAGGGCTTCTCCCTTTCCACCGCCGACGGCGGCTTCGGCTTCCAGATTCGGCCACGACTCCAGAACGATTTCCACTTCTTCCCCGACTCCAGGGACGGCAACAACGAATTCTACGTGCGCCGGGCGATTCTTTCCTTGCGCGGCAACATCGGCGATTCCGTCCGCTGGATCGTGTCTCCCAACTTCGGCGGTAGCTCCACGGTTCTCGACGACGCGTGGATCGAGCTCTCCCCGACGAAGAACCTCACCGCCTACGTCGGCAAGATCCAGATCTTCGAGGGCCTTGAAAACATCCAGTCCAACGCCAAGCTCCTCTTCATCGAGCGCGGCACGCCCTACAACCTCGTCCCGGGCCGCGAGTTGGGCATCAAGATTCTCGGCAAGGCGGCGGAGGGACTGGTGAACTACGGGTGCTCGGGGACGAACGACGCCCTCGACAGCACTTCGGCCAACAACAGCGCGAACACGAG
>CAZXHR010000302.1:0-2719 GCA_964640465.1 uncultured Opitutaceae bacterium | reverse complement strand
CGCGCCCCCACCGCCGCCGCCCGCGTCGGCACCCAAGCCGCCCGCACCACCAGCGGCGCTCGCACCGGCACAGCCGCGCAACCGCCGCCTCGGCCTCGCCCTCGCCGGCCTTGCCATCGCGCTTCTGCTCGCCGTCGCCGGCATCATCTGGTTCTGGCTGGGCAACCGCGACGACCTAGCCGAGAGCACCGTGCTCGCCGCCCTCGACGCGCAGCTCGGCGCCGGCAAGGTCCACTTCACCGCCGTCGCGCTGGAACCTGTTTCCACCTCGGCCCAGGAACGCGTCGTCAAGTTCAAGGCCACCGGCACCCTCGCCACCGACCTCTTCGTCCGCAACGACACCCTCGCCCTCCTGCGCGAAAAATACCCCGACCGCCTCGCCCGCCTCGAAGCGCTCGCCACCGAGTTCGCCACTCCCGCCAATCTCCACCTCGCCGAGATCGCCAAGCTCGGCCACCCACCGGCCGATCCGCTCGAGTTCGTCCTCCTCGCCAAAACCGCAGATGCCGGCCTCGCCCTCGCCGCCACCGGCCAGCTCACCGCCACCCGCGGTCCCGACGGCTGGAAACTCGAAGTGGGTCCGGGCGACTTCGTCCCCGCACTCCCGCTCGGCAAGCCGCGCGCCAACCACCCCGCCGCAGCCCTTCTCGTCGCCGACCCCGCGTTCGCCTCCACGCTCGACCACGCCATCGCCGATCGCCTCGCCTTCGCCGGGAAGCTCGAGGACGCCCGTCTCCAGATGGCCGAACAAATCCGCCAGGAGCGCGACGCCCGCCAGGCCGCCCTCCTCGTCGCCCTCCAGCCCGGAGCCCTCTTCCTTGGCCGCGCCGAGCCGCTCGCCATCGGTACCGAGACCGCCCCCGGCCTCGTCCTCGAGATCGCATCCGCCAAGGAGACCGCCCGCCAAGTCACCGCCCTCCTGCGCAACAAGGGCGACTGGACGGACACCCGCACCTTCGCCGGCACTTGGGAGACCGACGCCGACTTCACCGCGCTCAAGCTCCAGCTCGCCACCCGCGCCAGCCAGACCGTCCCCGACGCCGGCCCGTTGCTCGCCACCGCGGCCGCCTGGACGATCGACCTCACTCTCGACCCCGAGGGCCACCTCGTAGGCCAGTCGCCCACCCACAAGTACACCTTCACCCGCGTCCCCTCCGCCGACCTCGAGCGCACCCGCGCCGAGCTCGCCGCCGTGCACGAGGCCGCCATCGCCGCCACCCGGCCCGGCACCGTCTACCGCGGCACCGTCACCGCCAAGGCCAACGGCACCGCCGCCACCGCCTTCTTGCGGTTCACCCGGCAGGACGACAACGGCGTCCGCATCGAGGCCGAGATCGAGCTCGCCGACCAGCCCGGCCGCACCCGCGCCTTCCGCGGCTACATCGCCGCCAACCCCCACCGCACCGGCGACCGCCCCCTGCGCCTCGCCTCCGAAAGCCGCCGCCGCAACTCCCGCACCGACAACGCCTCCGTCGCCGGCCTCGCCTTCGACCTCGCCCCCGCGTTCGCGATCAAGGGCGGTGCACTCTCCGGCATCGACGACTTCTTCGAATACGAGTTCGCCCCGCTCTCCGCCGACGAGGTCGGCCAGCTCGACGACTCCCGCCGCACCGCGCAGACCAACCTGCTCGCCGTCGTCAAAGCCGGTTCCACCTACGACGGCACCGCCCGCCACCGCGACGGTTTCGACACCGCCCTCCGCCTCCGCTTCACCCGCGTCGAGGACGACGGCACCGTCGGCGCAGTCGTCGAATCGCTGAAGCGTCCGGGAGTCCTCGCACGCCTCGCCGGCACCATCGACTTCGCAGCCCGCCGGCTCCAGCTCTCCAGCACAGGCGGCAGGCCCGATGCCGACTCCGGCCTCCGCGTGCCGTTCCTTGTCCAGGACGCCAAGTACACCTTGGACCTCGCCCTCGCCGAGAGCGCCATCGACGGCACCATCGAGCACGACACCGACTGGACGCTCCGCTTCGCCCTCGGCAGCGGCGCCATCGCCGCGCCCGCCGAGCTCCCCGCCTGGCCGACCGCCGGCGGCGCCTACGTGCTCACCTCCGGCTCCTGGAAACCGCTTCCCGCCAACAACGGCCATCCCGTCAACTCCCGCTCCTCGAAGAAGGACGGTCCCGTGAAGGTCGCCGAACTCATCTTCGACGGCAAAGCCGCGGTGCCCGCCATCCCGCTTATCTCCCCCGTCGTGATCGTCTATGTCGGCGCTGTCACGCCGCCCTCGGCCGATCTGGTCGCGAAGTACCCGGAGGAGCTGACCGGCTATCCCGGCGTCGAGCTGGCCCCGGCGCGCAAGGCGCTCGTCGGCAGCAAACGCATCGCCGATCTCTTCCGCGTCACCCCGGAGATCGCCGGCTTCCAGACCGCCCGGATCGCCGCCACGCTCTCCACGCCCGAGCCTGGCATCACCCTGCTCGTCGCCAACACGCCGCTCCAGCCCGGCTTCTACGCCCTCCTGGCCAACGGGAATGCCTTCGAGCTGCAGGTGAAATAGCCCATCCGCGCGCCCCGGCACAACCGGGGCGCCGCACCCGGCATTCGGCCCAGTTCTCGACAAACGACAGAAGGCAACAAAGGTAACGAAGTGTAAACGTGTTGGATACCCATATCCGTGGCCACAGTCTTCACCTCGCAGGTGAAGGGTGAGTACGCGGGCGGGCGGGCACTGAACTCCCTTGATCTGCAGTGCCTTTGTTTCCTTCGTTACCTTCTG
>CAZXHR010000301.1:0-2758 GCA_964640465.1 uncultured Opitutaceae bacterium | reverse complement strand
GAGGAAGAAACGTGATATCATGGTGGGACTCCGGCGGTGCGGTTAGCGGGCGGGCTGGGCGGCGGCGGGTGCGGCGGCTTTCGGGGCGGCGGAGAAGGGGACAGCTTTCACCGGCATGCCGGGGCGGAGACGTTGGAAGCCTTCGACGATGAGTTGGTCGCCAGCCTTCAAGCCGGAGGAGACGTACCACTGGTTGCCGACGGCGCGGTCGATGGCGATGGGCTGGACTTGTGCGATGCCGGCAGCGTTGACGAGGTACACGAAGGGATTGCCACGCGGGTCGCGGCTGACGCATTGCTGCGGGACGAGGATTGCGTCGGTCTTCACGCCTTCCTTGACGACGGCGCGGACGAACATGCCGGGCAGGAGGATGCCGTCGGGGTTGGGGAAAACCATTCGGAGGGTGACGGCGCCAGTGGTCTGGTCGACGGTGATGTCGCGGAACTGCAGCGTGCCGGGCTGTTTGTAGGGAGTGCCGTCCTCTTCGAGGAGCTGGACGGTGTTCTGGCCGTTTTTGTCTTCGGCAAGGCGGCCGTCGGCGAGGCGGCGTTCGAGGCGGAGGAGCTCGGCGGTGGATTGGGGAACGTCGACGTAGATGGGATCGAGCTGTTGGACGGAGGTGAGTGAGATGCCCTGGTAGGCGGTGACGATGGCGCCGTCGGTCACGGTCGATGGGCCGGTGCGGCCGGCGATGGGCGAGACGATCTTGGTGTAGCCGAGGTTGATGCGGGCGGTCTCGACGGTGGCCTTGTAGTAGGCGACGTCGGCTTCGGCCTGCTTGAGGGCGGCGGTGGCGTTCTCGAGGGTCTGGGCGCTGACCGCCTTGTCGGCCGCGAGGGACTGGTAGCGTTCGGCGAGGGCGCGGGCGGCGGGGAGGTTTGCCTCGGCGCGGGCGAGCGCGGCGGCAGCGCTATCGTAGGCGGCCTGGAAGGGCGCGGGATCGATCTGGTAGAGCGGCTGGCCGGCGGCGACTTCGGAGCCTTCGGTGTAGAGGCGTTTCTGGATGAGGCCGTTTACCTGCGGGCGGATCTCGGCGACGCGGTAGGCGGCGGTGCGGCCGGGCAGCTCGGTGGTGAGGGTGAGCGGCTGCGGGGCGACGGAGATCGTGGCAACTTCCAGGACCGCGGCGGCCGGGGGGCCGGATCGTTGACCGCAGGCGGAAAGGAGCAGTCCACCGGCGAGCGCGAGCAGCGAGAGGCTGAGAGCACGGCGGGAGTGCGTTGGCAATGCGGAGTCCTGGATGGGCTGGGCGAGGATGTTCATGGTAAACAAAGGGAATGGGCCGTCTGCGGTACGGCGTGGTACTGGTGTGCGGTTTGGATGATGACTGTGGTGAATAGTACGGTACCTAATCGAAAAAGTGCGTTTTGTCTGGGAATGTGCGCGGTGCGAACCCTGAGCGGTGATGCGTGAGAGAGCGGCTAGCTGGCCGCGGAGAAATGGAGGCGCGGCGCGAGTTTGTCGCAGATGGCAAGAAGGGCGCGAGGGGCGGGTTCGCTGAGAGGGCTGGCGAGCTCGGCGAAGGATTGAAGCACGGCGGCTTCGGCTTTATCTGCGAGGGCACGACCGGCGTCGGTCAGGGTGATGAGATAGTTGCGGCGGTCCTCTTTGCTGCGTTGGCGCTCGATGTAGCCGCGGGCGAGCAGGTGATCGAGGATGTCGGTCATGGTGGCGCGGCTGGCGCTGGTGTGAGTGGCGAGGGTGGTGGGAAGAACCGGTTCGGGATCGAGGGCGAGAAGCACGACGAGGGAGGAGAACTGGAGTTCGGAGAGGGAGAATTCTTGGAGGCGTAATTTGACTTTGCTGCGTACGGACTCGGCGGTGGCGAGCAGCTCGAGCAGAGCGTGGCTGCGGAGCTCGTCGTAGTCGGGTCGCTGGCGTGCGATGGCCAACAAGGTGCGGAAAACGAGGGTGTCGCGGATGATCATGGGTGGGGTTGGGGCAGGCAAGCGGGGCTGGATGACCGGCGTGGTTCCATGTTGGCCGGCGCATGCGTCGCCGAGGGCACAGCGGGCTGTGCGGCGGGCGATGTCACGGCGTGCGGCAGCGGAAACATGGGGTTGAGTATACCGCGCATGGGCGGTGGCAGGGAAATGCTTCCTTCCTCTCTCACTCATGCCGGAACGGCATAAGCCTGCCGGGGCAAAAGAAACGGCGGGCCTGAGGAGCCCGCCGTTTCGCGTGAATGGATTGTGGTACTGTGCTTACGGTTTCCCGTTGCCCTTCTCGCCGGCGAGCTTCTTGAGGAGCAGCTCGGGGTTCTCGCCCAGCTCGGCGTCGAAGAAGCCGTGGAGCTGGCGGAGGCGGGTGGGGTGGCGCATCTTGCGCAGGGCCTTGGCCTCGATCTGGCGGATGCGCTCGCGAGTGACCTTGAACTGGCGGCCGACCTCTTCGAGGGTGCGGCTGTAGCCGTCGACCAGGCCGAAGCGCAGGGAAAGCACGCGGCGTTCGCGTTCGGTGAGGGTGTCGAGGACGTCGATGATCTTCTCACGCAGGAGCGAGTAGGCGGTCATGTCGTACGGGTTTTCCGCCGACTTGTCCTCGATGAAATCGCCGAAGCTGGTGTCGTCGCCGTCGCCGACCGGGGATTGGAGCGAGATGGGCTGCTGCGCCATCTTCATGATCTGCTGCACGCGCTCGACGGGGAGGTTCATCTCGTCGGCGACCTCCTCGGGGGTCGGCTCGTGGCCGAACTCCTGGAGGAGCTGCTTCTGGACCTGCATCACCTTGTTCAGCGTCTCGATCATGTGGACCGGGA
>CAZXHR010000300.1:0-2773 GCA_964640465.1 uncultured Opitutaceae bacterium | reverse complement strand
ACGACATGCTCTTCGCCACGTGTCTCAACGATACCGACGCGATTGCCATCGGAACGTATCCGTTCCACCCGCCCCATGTTGACGTGGCGGGTCGGCCGGGGTAGGCTGCGCGTCCATTCCTTCTCTGGAGGGCGCGATGGCGGAGTCGGTTGGCGAAGTCGGCGATCTGGCGGCGGTGTGGCGGAGGGTGTTTGCGGAGCACGCGGCGGCGGGCGGGACGGCGGCGGCGATCTGCGCGCGCCACGGGGTGCGCGCGGCGAGTTGGTCCTACTGGCGCAAGAAGCTCGGCGTTGTGCCGCAAGGGGGAAAACGTCCGGCGAGCGGCGAGCCGCGCAGAAAGCGCACAAAGGTGGTCCAGGGGTTTGCCGAACTGGTTGTGAGATCGGAGGGGCAGCCTGACACTCGCGGGATCGAGATTGCACTTTCCGGCGGGACGGTCGTGCGGGTTGGCACGGGCGCCGGGGAGCGCGAGCTGGCGATGGTGCTGAAGGCGCTCGGCGCATGTTAACATTGTCGGCGCAGGAGCGCATCTTCGTGGCGACGGAGCCGGTGGACCTTCGGCGTTCGATCGACGGGCTCGCGGCGCTTGTGATGAATGCGTTCGGCGAGGACCCGCTGTCGGGTCACTTGTTTGTTTTCCGCAACCGCCGCGGCGACCGGATGAAGGTCCTGGCCTGGGACCGCAACGGCTATGCGATATGGTACAAGCGCCTGGAGCGCGGGCGGTTCTCGTTCCCGCCGGCGGGAGGGCGCCGGGCGATCTCGGCGCAGACGTTCCAACTGCTGATCGGCGGGCTCGACCTGCGACGGCGCTGGGACGGGCCGGAGTCGCCCTGATCGCACGCGATCGCTTTCACATATGCACTTTCTTGTTGCCGTTGTGCGAGGGCATAGGCTGCAAATGCGGCCATGTGCAACGACGCAAATGCCATCATCAACCGCCCGCTGCCCGACACTCTGTCGGAGTGCCGCGACTACATCGCCGAGCTCCAGGCGTTGGCAACGCAGCAGCAGGCACTCCTAGCGGAACACGAACTCCTCATTGCAGCGCTGAAGAAGAGGGTCTTCGGGCGGCGCTCGGAGAAATCACACAAGCCGCCCGACGAGGCAACGCCGGCGGAGATCGCCGAGGAGCTGAAGCCGCCGAAGCCGAAGAAAGCACACTCTGGCGGTGGACGCGCCCCGCTCCCCAAGTACCTCCCGCGCGAAACGACGTTGTGTGATTTGCCCGAGGCCGACAAGGTCTGCCCGGAGTGCGGCAAGCCGATGAAGTGCATCGGCGTCGACGCGACGGAGAAGCTGGACGCCAGGCCGATCGAGCTGTTCGTGCGCCGCGTCGAACGGCCGCGCTATGCCTGCGGCTCGTGCAAGTGCGGCGTGCTTCAACAACCCCTTGCGCCGCAGGCGCTTCCGCGCACGGACGCGACGGCCGGCCTCGCGACGCTGCTCGTGCTCTGGAAGTACGAGGACCACCTGCCGCTCAGCCGGCTCGAACGCATACTCGACCGCTCGGGAATCGAGCTCGATCGCGGCCGCATGTGCGAATGGCTGATGGCCGTGGCGGAGCTGGTCACGCCGCTCGTGAACCTGATGGAGCAGAGAATCCTCACTTCGGGCTGCGCCTGCGCGGACGAAACGCACTTGCCGATGCAGGCGCCCGGCAGGACGAAGCGTTGCTGGCTGTGGGCATCGCGCGGACTCGACAACCTCGCACCCTACACAGTCTTCCGCTTCGCCGAGACGCGCGGCGCGGGCGGACTGCCCGAAGCGTACAGCACGTTCAGCGGCCGCCTTCTCACCGACGCCTATAGCGTATATGACAAACAGGCGCGCGAGCACGGAGAAATCATACTTCACGGCTGCCTCGCACACGCGCGCCGCAAGTTCGTCGAGGCGCTCGACGCCGGCGACAAGACCGCCCGGGAGGCCATCGACCTCATCGGTGCGTTGTATGAAATCGAGTGGCTTGCAAAGGACCTCGCGCCCGACGTTCGCGCACAAATGCGTTGGGAGAGAAGCGCTCTCGCCTTCGCTCACCTGAAGGACTGGCTCGACCGGCACACCGATCTGGTTCCGAAGTCCCCGCTCGGCAAGGCCGTCAACTACACACTCGGCCGCTGGCAATGTATCATTCGCGTGCTCGAAGACGGCCGCATGCCGATCGACAACAATGCACTCGAACGTGACATCCGGCCCGTGGCGCTCGGACGCAAGAACTGGCTCTTCGCCGGCAGCCCCCGCGGCGGACGCGCCGCCGCAATGTTCTTTTCGCTCATCGAATCCTGCAAACGCTCCGGCCACAACACGTTCGAGTACCTTTCCGACATCCTCGGCCGGATCGGCAGCCATCCTGTCAACCGACTCGACGAACTCCTGCCGGACAAATGGCACAAACCAGCACCGACGCCATCGCCCCCGGCTCCCACCACCGCCTGACCCCGCCCGCGGCCTCGGACACAGGAGGGCCCATGGTGTTCGCGGGACGGGTACGTCGGGGCCGTGTCGGATGTCGTCTACCCTGGCGGCCAGCACATCGCCATGACTCGCGACGCGCTGCACCGCATCCGCGACATCAACGCGGACAGCGCTCGCATCCTGCGCAACTCGTACATCGGCCCAGGGGGGAGGCTCGACTCGCGCCTGCGCGGGCCGGCGGCCGGCGTTCTCGAAACCACCTACGGCTACGACGCGCTCGCTCGCATGACGACCATCGAGACGGTCGACGATCCGACCGGCGCTCGGCCTGTGGTTGACAGTTGGGCGCTTGCGTGGG
>CAZXHR010000299.1:0-2893 GCA_964640465.1 uncultured Opitutaceae bacterium | reverse complement strand
CAGCAGCCCCCACTGGCTCGGCGCCGTCTGGCGCGACATCGGCGGCTGCGACGCCCTCGTGTTCACCGCCCGCATCGGCGAGAACAACCCGTGGCTGCGCGAAGCCGTCTGCGCCGGTCTCTCCGACCTCGGCCTCCACCTCGACCTCGCCGCCAACGCCTCGGCCCCGCACGAGTCCAACCTCGCCGCCGCCGACTCCACCACGCGCGTCCTCGTCATCCCCGCCAACGAGGAGCTAGTCGTCGCCCGAGAGGCCTCGCGCCTCCTCGCCGCTCGCCGCGCGTCCTGACTTTTCCGAAACCAATCCATTCAGCCTCAACCCTCCAATATCATGGCACAATCCGCCCTCGGCCTCCTTGAAACCCGCGGTCTCACCGCCCTCGTCGCCGGCACCGACGCGATGCTCAAATCCGCCAACGTCACCCTCGTCGGCCCCATGAAGCAGGTCGGCAACGCGATGGTCACCGCCGTCGTCACCGGCGATGTCGCCGCCGTCAAGGCCGCCACCGAAGCCGGTGCCTCCGCCGCTCGCCAGTACGGCGAGGTCATCACCGTCCAGGTGATCGCCCGCCCGCACGACGATGTCGCCGCCGTGCTCCCGAAGCCGGCAGTCGCCAAGAAGTAAGGTTCGCGTTCTTTGCTCCTCCCGTAGCTGGACGGCGCAGAGCCGTTCAGCTCTTCCGCCTAGAGCGCCGCCCGCTGTGGCGAAACCCGCCATGGGTTTCGTTCCGGCGCCTCCAGCCGGCCGCCACTCTCCTCGTAGCGACTCGGGTGTGCGTTTCGACTTCCGCTTCCCGCCATCATCCTCGGATCGAAGCGCGTAAGCGCTTCGATCTCCTCCCGCCTCCAGCCTCTCGACTCAAGCCTTCACCGCCATGTTCCTCGCGCGCGTCATCGGCTCCGTGGTCTCGACCAAGAAGGACGACACCATGCGCGGCCAGAAACTCCTCCTTCTTCGCCCGCTGCTGGTCGACGAGGCCAACCCCGCCCAGCTCCGCCCGGGCTCCAACACCATCGTCGCGTGCGACGCCCTCGGCGCCGGCAACGGCGACACCGTCCTGTTCTGTCAGGGCAGCTCCGCCCGCCAAGCCACCGGCATGAAGCCCCTCCCGATCGATGCCGCCGTCGTCGGTCTGGTCGACACCGTCGAGGTCCTCGGCAAGCGCGTCTCCTGATTCCCGATCTTTCCTCTCTCCGAAATGTAGGAGCGTGCTCGCACGCGATCTGCGCTCCGTCCGCCGATCTGCGTCCGCCTCGCCTGCAAGCAGGCTCCTACCTCCCGACCCGCTCCGACCTTCGTTCCCGCGTTCCGGGTCTGCTCCACCCTCTAGCCTTCCGCCTTTCACCTCTCGCCTCTTTCCATCATGTCCTCCGCTCCCGCCATCGATGAGGCGCTCGTCCGCAGCGTCGTCGAGCAAGTCGTCAAAGCCTTCGGCCGCAACGGTGCCGTATCCACCGGCTCCGGCCCCGCCATCGTCGCGCCCTCGCGCCGCCCCGGCGTCTTCCAAGACGCCGCCGCCGCCTGCGCCGCCGCCGCCGTCGCCCAGAAGCAGCTCGCCGAGAAGGGCGTCGCCGCCCGCGCCAAGGTTGTCGAGATCGTCAAGACCCTCGCCACCCAGAACGCCGCCGAGTGGGGCAAGTTCGAGTTCGCCGAGACCAAGATCGGCCGCCTCGACCACAAGATCGAGAAGCTCCAGATCGTGAAGCTCGTCCCCGGCGTCGAGTGGCTCCACCCCGACGCCCGCAGCGGCGACAACGGCATCACCCTCGAGGAGTACACCCCCTTCGGCGTCATCGCGGCCATCCTGCCGATGACGCACTCCATCCCCACCCTCTCCGGCAACATCATCAACATCGTCGCCGCCGGTAATTCGGTCGTCTTCAACCCGCACCCGGGCGGCGCCCGCTCCGCCGCGCTCGCCGTCGCCGCCTACAACGAGGCCATCAAGGCCGCCATCGGCATCGAGAACCTCGTCTGCACCATCGAGCAGCCGACGTTGGAATCCTTCGACGCCCTCTGCAAGGCCCCCGAGGTCCGCGTCATCTGCGTCACCGGCGGCCCCGCCGTCGTCGCCGCCGCCATGAAGTCCGGCAAGCGCGCCATCTGCGCCGGCCCCGGCAACCCGCCCGTCCTCGTCGACGGCACCGGCTGCCTCGACAAGGCCGCCCGCGACATCATCCAGGGCGCCGCCTACGACAACAACCTGCTCTGCGTCGGCGAGAAGGAGGTCTTCGTCCTCGACTCCGTCGCCGACCAGCTCATGGCAGCCCTCTCCCGCAACGGCGCCTACCAGCTCAACGGCAACCAGCTCGACAAGCTCACCGCCGTCGCCTTCTCCACCAAGGCCGGCGCGGGCGGCTGCTCGCATCCGGTGCTCAACCGCGCCCTCGTCGGCGTCGATCCCGCCGTCCTCGCCCAGCACGCCGGCGCCTCCATCCCGGCCGGCACCCAGCTCCTCTTCGCCGAGACCGACGCCAACCACGCCTTCGTCATCGAGGAGCAGATGATGCCCATGCTGCCCATCGTCCGCGTGAAGTCCGTCGAGGAGGGCATCGCCGCCGCCGTCCGCGCGGAGCACGGCTACAAGCACTCCGCCATCATCCACTCCCTCGACGTCAATCACATGACGCAGATGGCCCGCGCGCTCGACACCACCGTCTTCGTCAAGAACGGGCCCTCCGTCGCCGGCCTCGGCCTCGGCGGCGAAGGCTACCTCAGCTACTCGATCGCGACGACCACAGGCGAAGGTATCAGCAACCCGCGCACATTCACCCGCACCCGCCGCTGCGTCCTCGTCGACGGCTTCCGCATCTACTGATCCGTAGCGGAACGCGTGAGCGTTTCGCCCCTCCGATCTACTCGCTACGCGCTACTTCCGACTCCTCTCCCATG
>CAZXHR010000298.1:0-3060 GCA_964640465.1 uncultured Opitutaceae bacterium | reverse complement strand
TGGCAACGTCCGCTTCCTGCCTCGTCCCGAGGAGCGCAACCGCCCCGGCGGATACGGGATGTATTACCATGTCGACTATGTCGGCGCGCCGGTTTCCTACCGCTGGCTCAACGTGAGTCAGATCGAGCGCGTATGGGAACAGATGACCCTCACCTACGAGTCGGGCGTGCGCGGGCTGTGGATCCTGAACGTGGGCGACATCAAGCCCATGGAGCTGCCGATGAGCTTCTTCCTCGACCTCGCCTGGAATCCGGAGGCGCTCACCGCCGCGGACCTGCCCGCGTACTATGTGAGCTGGGCGCGGCAGCAGTTCGGCGCCGAGCACGCCGCCGAGGTGGCGGAGCTGCTCGCGCTCTACACGAAGTACAACGCCCGCCGCACGCCCGAGATGCTCGCGCCCGACACCTACAGCGTGGGCAACTACCGCGAGGCCGACCGCATCGTGGCGGAGTACCGGCAACTCGCCGAGAAGGCCCGCGCGCTCTACGCGCAGCTGCCCGAGTCGCACAAACCGGCATTCTACCAGCTGGCGCTCTTCCCGATCGAGGCGTGCGCCAACCTGAACGAGATGTATGTGGCCGCAGGCAAGAACGCCTACTACGCCGAGCGCGGCGCGGCTTCGGCCAACTACTACGCCGACCGCGTGAAGGAGCTCTTCGCACGCGATGCCGAGCTCACCCGTCAGTTCCACACCGAGCTGCTGGGTGGAAAGTGGAACCACATGATGGACCAGACCCACATCGGCTACACCTACTGGCAGCACCCGCCGCTGAACCGGATGCCGGCAGTCTCATACGTGCAGATCGGCGACAGTGCGGAGCTCGGCTTCCTCGTCGAGCACGGCGAGCGGCCGCGCTGGGGCTGGTTGGATGTCGAGGCCGACTGGAGCTTCACCCACGCGCTGCCGCCGGCCGACCGGAGCAACGACCAGCGGCCCTACGTCGAGGTCTTCAACCGCGGCAGCCAGCCGCTGCACTACACGCTCACGCAGAAACAGGACTGGCTCCGCCCGGCGAAACGCGAAGGCACGGTCCAGTTCGAGGAGCGGATCGAGATCGCCGTCGACTGGCAGAAGGCGCCGCCGGGTCGCAGCGTGGGCGAACTCGTGATCGCCGGCGCCGGCAGCGAGTACACCGTGACGTTGCCGATCCGCAACGAGCAGCCGGCGCTCGCCGGAGCCGTGGAGAACAACGGTGTCGTCGCGATCGAGGCGGCGCGCTTTGATCGCGTGCAGCACACCGCTGCGGCGCGCTGGATCACCGTGCCGAACCTCGGGCGCACGGACTCGGCCGTCACCATCGCGCCGTCCACTGCCGCGAGCTGCACGCCCGGAGCGGACGCGCCGCGTCTGGAGTATGTCTTCACACTACTCGACGACGCGGCCGCGGTCTCCGTGGCCGCCCATGTCTCGCCGACGCAGGACTTCCGGAAAGGCGGCGGACTGCGGTTCGCGGTCGCGATCGACGACGGTGCGCCGCAGGTCATCAACATCAACGCGGGCGAGGACGTGCCCGACTGGAAGTATCCGAAGTGGTGGAACGACGCGGTGGGCAACCACATCAAGATCCTGACCTCTGCGCGGCAGCCGCTCGCGGCCGGCCGGCACACGCTGAAGGTGTGGATGGTCGATTCCGGCGTGGTGCTCCAGCGCTTTGTGATCGACGCCGGCGGCCAGAAGCCGACCTACCTCGGGCCGCCCGCGAGCCTGCGCGTCGCCGAGACTGCGGCACGCTGAGCGCGAGTGCCCGAAATCCTTCGGACCACAGAAGGTAACGAAGGAAACGAAGGTGGACGGCGTTGCCCCCAACGCCGCCGCGTGGGCGATCTGCGGTGGCCGGTATCTGTACGCGGACGGCCAGCTGCCGGTCGCGGGCCGAGTCCTCGACGCGCTTGGGGCAAGCGCGTCCACCCACATGCGTGACTGCGATGCTCGGCGGTGCGGCAAGAAAGCGTGGGCTACGAAAACGAAACGGCCCGCCGGTAAGGGCGGGCCGTTGAAGGTGTAAGCGCTTGGATCGAGTGCCGGGTACTACTTGCTACCCGCTACTCACTCGCCAGAGGCGAGCAGGCTCCTCGCTACTTTTCGGCGCTCGGCTCAGAGGTTGTACGGAAGCGGGTGGGCGATGGTGAGCTTCTTGACGATCGCCTTGGCGGCGGCGCGCTTCTCCTCGCTCTCGGGGGCGCCAAGCACGAGGTCGATCGCCTAGGCGCTCTGTTACATGTCGGCTTCCTTGAAGCCGCGGCTGGTCACCGCCGGCGTGCCGAGGCGGATACCGCTGGCCTGGAACGGCGAGCGCGTCTCGTACGGGACGGTGTTCTTGTTGCAGGTGATGTTGGCCTTATCGAGCGACTCCTGGGCGACCTTGCCGGTGAGCTCCGGGAACTTCGCGCGGAGGTCGACGAGCATGAGGTGGTTGTCGGTGCCACCGGAGGCGAGGGCGTAGCCGCGCTTGACCATCGCGGCGGCGAGGGCCTTGGCGTTGGCGACGATCTGCTGCTGGTAGACCTTGAACTCGGGCTTGAGGGCGTCGCCGAAGCAGACGGCCTTGGCGGCGATGACGTGCTCGAGCGGGCCGCCCTGGCCGCCGGGGAACACGGCGCTGTCGAGGGCTTTCGCGTGGATGGCCTTGCAGAGGATGAGGCCGCCGCGCGGGCCGCGCAGGGTCTTGTGCGTGGTGGTGGTGACGAAATCGGCGTGCGGGACGGGCGACGGGTGGAGGCCCGCGGCGACGAGGCCGGCGATGTGGGCGATGTCGGCGAAGAGCAGGGCGCCGACGGAGCGGGCGATCTCGCCCATGCGAGCGAAGTCGATGGTGCGCGGGTAGGCGCTGGCGCCGACGGTGATCATCTTCGGCTTCTCGGCGGCGGCGATCTTGGCGAGCTCGTCGTAGTCGATGAGGCCGTTGTCCTGGCGGACGCCGTACTGGACGAAGTTGTAGAGTTTGCCGGAGAAGTTCGCCGGGTTGCCGTGGGTGAGGTGGCCGCCGTGGCTCAAGTTCATGCCGAGGATCTTGTCGCCCGGCTGGAGCACGGAGGTGTAGACGGCGAAGTTGGCCTGGG
>CAZXHR010000297.1:2599-3061 GCA_964640465.1 uncultured Opitutaceae bacterium | reverse complement strand
ACGGGGAGCGTGAAGTGGAAGGTGGAGCCGTGGGCGACCTCGCTCTCGACCCACATGCGGCCATGCATGAGTTCGGTGAGGCGGTGGGCGATGGCGAGGCCGAGACCCGTGCCGCCGAAGCGGCGCGTGGTAGCGGAATCGATCTGGGAGAAGGGCCTGAAGAGGCGGTCCATCCGGTCGGCAGGGATGCCGATGCCGGTGTCGCGGACGCTGAAATGGAGCTGGAGGGGCTGGCTGGCGGGGACGCGTTGGACGGAGCGGAAGACCTCGCCGCTGGAGGTGAACTTGATCGCGTTGCCGACGAGGTTGAAGAGGATCTGCTGGAGGCGCGTGCTGTCGCCCAGAAAGAGGCTGGGGACATCGGGATCGATAAGGAAACCAAGCTCGAGGTGCTTCTCCTGGGCCTGGGTGCCGCAGAGGTCGAGGACGGTCTCGACGACGGTGCGGCTGTCGCCCGGGGCG
>CAZXHR010000297.1:0-2589 GCA_964640465.1 uncultured Opitutaceae bacterium | reverse complement strand
CCTCGATCTTGGAGTAGTCGAGGACGTCGTTGATGATGGCGAGGAGGGTGTCGCCGCAGTGGCTGATGGTGCGGATGTATTCGCGTTGCTCAAGGGTGAGTTCGGTGCTGGCGAGAAGCTGGGCCATGCCGAGGACGCCGTTCATCGGGGTGCGGATCTCGTGGCTCATGACCGCGAGGAAGGCGCTCTTGGCATGGTTGGCCGCTTCGGCGGCGCGCGCCTCCTCCTCGGAGGCCTGGATGGCGCGCTGAAGGCGCTGGTTGAGTTCGTCGGCCTTGAGCTTCTCGTCGCGGAGACGGTCGGTGGTCTCGATGAGACGCTGCTCGGCGCGGGCGGAGGAGAGGCGTATCCGGTACGTCAACCAGCCGATGAGGAGCGAGAGGCCGGCGATGCCGAGGGCGGCGGCGACGGCGACCTGACGGAAGGTGGCGAGTCGCTGTTCGAGATCGTGCGCCCACATGTCGACTCCGGCGACGCCGACGAACTCGCCGCGGGAATTGTAGAACGGGGCGAAGGCGCTCATGTAGGTGCGCACCTGCTCGGGCACGGGGCGGGCGTTGGCGAGAGCGCGTTGCTCGGTGAGGGCTTGGCGGAGCGTGATGTCCTGGCCGGTGTAGGGGAAGACGAGCTGGGGCGGAGCGTCGGTATCGTCGTAGGGGCGGATGAAGTAGGCGGTATCGAGGATGAAGTTGATCTGTCCGTCGTGGAGGGTGGCGGTGTAGATGTAGAGGAGATCCTTGGTGGCGCGCTGCATCTTCAGCAGCGGCTCGAGGGCGCGGAGGTGTTGGGGCGAGCCGGTCTGCTCGGGAGAGACCAGGGTCTCGTGGAGATCGCCGTCGATCTGGACTGCGGCGGCTTTGGCGAGTTGCAACAGTTCGGTGCGGACGGACTCGATCTGGGCGCGGCGAGCGTAGGAGTAGGTGTAGGTGAGCACCGCCGCGGCGACCGTGAGCACGGTGGCAGCCACGAGAACACCTTCGCGGGCGGGGTGGATCTGGCGTTGGGGGCGAGTGTTCACCGGGAGGTAGCAGACCGGTCGTTGACCGGGGAATGGAATGTCGCGGGGGCGCAGGGCAGGCAAGCGCGGCGTGCGGAGCGACGGGCTCGGACGATAGCATGGGCGGGGCGGAGAGTTGCCCTCACGGGCAGCTCCACGGAGTCGGCACCACGGGAGGCGCTACGGAGCCTGTGGCGTAGCGGAGGTAGTAAAAACCCCCGGGCCTGGGAGGGCGCCGGGGGTTTTGGAAACGCGGCAGATGTGGGGAGGCTTAGCTCGTGGGAGCGTCGCTGGCCGGAGCGTCGCCGGCGGCGGGGGATTCGTCGTCGTCGCCCTTGTCGACGATGCGGGCGATGGAGAGGAGCTTGTCGCCTTCGGCGAGGTCGATGAGCTTCACGCCCTTGGCGCCGCGACCGGTCTCGCGGATGCCGTTGACGGGGCAGCGCACGCTCTGGTTCTTGGCGGTGAGGAGCATGATCTCGTCCGTATCCTGAACGCTGAGCGCGCCGGCGACGGCGATGGAGCCGTCGTCGGGCAGGTCGATGGCGATGACGCCGGAACCGCCGCGGCGGGTGAGACGGTAGTCCTCGAACGGGGTGCGCTTGCCGATGCCGTCCTCGCGGGCGACGAGGAGGCGGGCCGTGGAGTCGCAGACCTCGATGGCCTCGAGGTAGTCGCCCTTCTTCTTGAAGCGCATGCCGGTGACGCCGCCGGTGGCGCGGCCGGTGGCGCGGAGGCCGACCTTGACCTCGCCGGCCTCGGCTTCGCCCTCGACGGGCTGGGCGGTGGCGGAAGCGTCGGCTGCGGCGGACTCTTCGTCGTCCGCGGTGCCGGCCCCGAGCGGGCCTTCCTGGAAGCGGACGGCGAGGCCCTGGTGGGAGACGAGGACGATCTCGTTTGTACCTGAAGTCAGGACACCGCCGACGATCTGGTCGCCGTCGCGGAGGTTGATGGCGGCGAGGCCGCCCTCGCGTTCGCGGGTGGCGCCCTCGTACTCGGAGAGCATCGTTTTCTTCACGATGCCGGCTCGGGTGGCGAGGACGAGGAAGCGGTCCTCGGTGAAGGCGCTGAAGCAGACCATCGCGGCGATCTTCTCGCCCTCGCTGAGCTTGAGGAAGCTGGTGACGGACTTGCCCTTGGCGGTGCGGGCGCCCTCGGGGATATCGTAGACCTTCTTGGCGTAGGACTGTCCGGCGGAGGTGACGAAGAGGATGTAGTCGTGCGTGGAGGCGGTGAAGAGGTGCTGGACGAAATCCTCCTCGTAGGTCTCGGTGCCGATGACGCCCTTGCCGCCGCGTTTCTGGACGCGGTAATCGGCGACGCGGGTGCGCTTGATGAAGCCGAGGTGGGAGACGGTGATGACGCAGCCCTCGTTGACGATGACGTCCTCCATGCGGAACTCGCCCTCGGCGGCGATGATCTCGCTTTTGCGGGGCTGGGTGTACTTGGCCTTCATCTCGAGGAGCTCCTTCTTGATGAGCTCCATGAGGAGGTGTTCGGAGGCGAGGATGGACTCGTAGTATTCGATGGCCTTGAGGAGCTCCATGTACTCGGCCTCGATCTTGTCGCGCTCGAGTCCGGTGAGCTGGTAG
>CAZXHR010000296.1:0-3082 GCA_964640465.1 uncultured Opitutaceae bacterium | reverse complement strand
CTTCCCACTCGGCCGCAAGGTCCGTATATCCAAGATGCTCACTTAGGACGCGCGCGAAACAGAATCTTGCGCACCTTCGACCAGCAAGCAGCGAACCGCGCACGCTCCCCCCTGAATCCCCCAATCCCTGCGTCCCTCAATCCCTACTTTGATCACCTTGGGCTGGTGCCTCACGAACCGCGCACGGTCTCCCGTGCCGCCAGCCCACCGCCTGCCGGCCCTACTTGCGGTAGAACGCCCGCAACGCCGACACGACGGACTGCTGCTGCACTTCGGTCAGCTCGGGGTAGATTGGCAGCGCGAGGACTTCGGTCGCGGCCTTTTCCGCCTGCGGGAAGTCGCCGGGTTTGTAGCCGAGGTCCTGGAAGCACGTCTGCTGGTGCAGCGGCAGCGGGTAGTACACGCCGGCGCCGATCTTGCGATCCTTCAAGAAGGCCATCAATTCGTCGCGGCGCTGCGCGCGGAGGACGTACTGGTGGTACACGTGACGGCCGTTGAGCTCCTGCGGCGGGCGGACGCACTCGGGGGCGAGGCCGGCCTCCGTGATGAGCTGCGTGTAGCGGGCGGCCCGGGCGCGGCGCTGCGTGGTCCAGTCCTCCAGGTGCGCGAGCTTGAGCGTGAGGATCGCGGCCTGCAGCGCGTCGATGCGGAAGTTGCCGCCGACCATGTCGTGGTAGTACGTGTGGCCGCTGCCGTGAATGCGGAGCTTGCGGCAGAGTTCGAACTGCGCTTCATCGTTCGTCAGCAGCGCGCCGGCATCGCCCATCGCGCCGAGGTTCTTGGTGGGATAGAAGCTCAGGGCGCCGAAGAGGGCGTAAGCGCCGGCCCGCTTGCCGTCGGGCGCGGTAGCGCCGATGGCTTGGGCGGCGTCCTCGATCACCGGCAGGCTGTGGCGCTGCGCGAGGGCCATGAGCGGGCCCATGTCGGCGAGCTGGCCGTAGAGATGCACGGGGATGATGGCCCTGGTGCGCGGGGTGATGAGGCGTTCCACCTGCGCGACGTCCATGTTGTAGGTTTTGGCGACAATGTCGCAGAAGACGGGCTTGGCCCCGACGCGGGCGACGGTGCCGGCCGTGGCGAAGAACGTGAACGTGGGGACGATGACTTCGTCGCCGGGGCCGACGCCGAGGGCCATGAGGGCGATGAGTAGGGCGTCGGTGCCGGAGGACAGGCCGAGGGCGTACTTGGTGCCGCAGTAGCGCGCGAGGGCTTCCTCAAAGGCCGTGACCTTGGGGCCGAGGACGTAGTAGCCGGAGTCGGCGACGGCGGTGAGTTCCTGGAGGAGCTCGGCGCGGATGCCGGCGAACTGGCCGGCGAGGTTGAGCGGCGGGACGGGGACGATGTCGGTCGCGGGCTGCTGAGGCATGGTCACGATACTTCCTTCTACATTCCCCCGGGTCGTTTCTGCATTCCACGTCGGGCGCTGGGGCCGACGCTACTTCATCCGCGGGCGGCTAGTCTTTGATCGGCTGGCTGGCCGGCGCGTGGGGGTCGGTCGGAGCGGCGTCGTCTTCGTCCTCCGCCACTTCGCGGACTTCGATCGTGAAGCGCGGATTGAGGACGGAGTTCTTGAAGAGGTTCATGAACTGAATCTCGATCGTGTGCTGTCCCGGCTCGATGTCGTTGGGCAGCAGGGCGGCTAGGCGGTAGTCCTCGTTGGCGAAGCTGAAGGGGATGTCCTCGCCGTCGAGGCGGACGGCCAGCGAGGTGGAGACGACCATCTGGCGTTCGCTGCCCCAGGACTTGCGGCCGCGGAGGCCGTCGTCGAGCTGGAAGATGACGGGGATGAGGTCGGACTCAGCGGCTTCCTCGTCGTCTTCCATCTGCGCGTCTTCGCCTTCGTCCTCGTCTTCATTGTCGTCGCGGGCGAGCGGGAGCAGGACGACGCGGGGGGCGGCGTCGGCCGCCGTGAGTGTGATGGTACGACTTGAGTGGGCGGCGGCGGTGGTGTCTTTGTCTTCGTCGTCCATCTCCTCATCCTGCGGCTCTTCGGGTGGGAGGAGGCGGAGAACGCCGTCGGCGGGGTCGACGAGGGTAGCGCGCGGCAGGCCGCCGGCGGTGTAGCGGGCGAGGCCGAGGAACAGGCCGTAGGCTTCCTTGAAGTTCCACTCCGGCGTGCGAAGGCGTTGCTCCTCATCCGGGTTGGTGAAGAAGGAGATTTCGCAGAGGGCGGCGGTGACCTTCGCGGCGCGGAGCAGGCCGAAGCCGCTCTCATACATGAGCTGATCGCTCTTGAGCGGGACGTCCGCGAGCTCGGGCAGGGCGAGGGTGTCGTACAGGCCGCCGCAGAGATAGCGGGCGAGGTCGAGATTGGAGGGCCGGTAATCGACGTCGTTGTGGTACCAGACGGTGGTGTGGTTGACCTTGGGCTTGTTGCCGATGGCGTTGTGGTGGATGGAGACGAAGAGGTCGGCGCCCCAAGTGGTGGCGACGTCGGCGCGGGCGGCGAGCGAGGATTCGGTATCGTCCTCGCGGGTGAGCTTGACGTCGGCGCCGCAGCGCGTGAGCAGTTCGCGGAGGTACTGGGCGACGCGGAGGTTCATCTCCGCCTCGCGGACGCCGGTGGGGCCGCGCTTGTAGGCGCGTTTGTGGGCGTCGCCGCCGTGGCCGGGGTCGAGGCAGATCTTCACGCCCTTGAGATACTTGGCGTAGGGCGGGATGGGGAATTCGGGCGAGTCGATGTGCTGGTCGAGGAAGCCCGGTGGGGCGTCGATCAGCGTATTGACGGCGGTCATGGGGTCGACCGCGGGCTGGGTCGTGGGGGTCGGGCGCGGTTGGGGAGCCTGGCAGCCGGCGAGGGTGGCCGCGAGGGTGAGGAGTGTTGCCAAACTGAAGGCGCGACGCATGCGAGCCCTTTCGCCCCCCAGGGTATAAGCGGGGCATTATCGCCGGGTTGGAGGCGGGCGTCCATGCAAAGTCGGGCGGGGAACGGGGGGCGGAAGTGGGGCGCGTTGCATCGGCGGGGCGAATATGCCACACTACGGATTCGGCGCGCCGGTCGGCAGGCTGCCGTCGGGTGGCAGGCGGGGCGGGGCGTCGCTCGGAGTTGCCGGCGGCCGGCGTGGCCGGTCGCGCACGGGGG
>CAZXHR010000295.1:0-3168 GCA_964640465.1 uncultured Opitutaceae bacterium | reverse complement strand
TGCCCCTCCTGGCCTGGGGCGCCCAACGCTGGAGCCGGCCGGCGCACTGAGCGGCGCCGCTCATGCGGGCACCGCCGCCGCAACTTGTCACGTAAAACGTGACAAGTTCCGGCAACCCACGAGACACTGCCTCCACGCGTCCTCGACGCACCACCCTGCGGGCGCAAACAAGCCACTCGACCGCAGCCGCCTGACGCTCCGCCACACGTCGGCTCGCTTTCCGCGCGCCGGCGCCACAATTTCCCCACATGCGCGTGCCGCTGCACATCGTCGAAGCCCGCCGCGAACGCCTCCGCGACCTCATCCGCACCGACGGCTTTCTCCCCGTAGCCGAACTGGCGAAACGCCTCGGCGTGTCCGTCGTCACCGCACGCCGGGACCTCGCCACCGTCGCCGCCCGCGGCCATGTCACGCGCACCCGCGGCGGCGCCCTCGCCGACTACAACACCACCTTCGCCTCCGTCGACCAGCGCGCCCAGCGCGCCCGCACCGCCAAGGAGCGCATCGCCCGCGCCGCCCTCGCGCACCTGCCCACCCGCGGCACCATCTTCCTCGACGCCGGCACCACCGTGCAGTCGCTCGCCCGCCAGATGCTGCGCCGCCACGACTTCGACGGCCTCACCGTCGTGACCAACAGCCTGCCCGTCGCCAGCATCCTGGGCGGCGCCGAGGGCATCGAGCTCCACGTCCTCGGTGGGATTTTCCTGCACCGCCAGGCCATCCTGCTCGGCCCGCAGGCGATCGAGTCCATCGCGCATTGGAAATTCGACGCCGCCTTTCTCGGCGGCGAGGGCATCGACGCCGAGGGCGTCACCAACTCGCACGCCACCATCGCGCTCTTCCAGCAGAACGTGCTGCGCCACGCCGACCGAGTCTTCTACTGCATCGACCAGACCAAGCTCGGCCGCGCCACGCCCCACCGCGTCACCGGCTGGGCCAAGGGCCTCACGCTCGTCACCGACGCCCGCCCCGCCGCGCTTGAAGCCGCCGGAATCGCGCTCCCAGCCCGGCAGTTGATCGCCGCGCGCTGAGCCGTCTTCGTGCAGTCGGCGCCAATCTCGATCTATCGGATTCCGTCCGAATATGTCGCGTAGGGGCGCCATCTTGCGGCGCCCATTGGGATCGCCCAGCTCGCTGGTTCGAAACGCTCAACAGGCGGCGCAAGCCGCCGCCCCTACGCCGGCCACCGAATCGCCGTGCGCCAAGAGTTACGCCGCGCCCTAGTCCGCAGTCTCACGTGCCCGCCTGCGGCGGCTGCGCCTCGGCCGAGAGTCCGAAGCTCGCCCGCCGGCCGAAGGCGACTCGATTGAGCGCCAGCGCGAAGGCCACGCACGCGACGACCGTGAGCGCCATCAGGTGCAGGAAGTGCACCGACACCGGCAGCGCCGGCACGACCGAGCGCAGCCAGTTCCAGCCGAAGGTGAGCAGCCCGTACAGCCCCGTGCCGAAGCCGACGGTCGCGATCACCGCCCGCGCATCCACGTTCCGGAACAACAGACCGACGATGAAGGCCGAGAGGATCGGCATGCTGAACAATCCGAGCACCTCCTGAATCGTCGCGATGATGCTCGTCGCGCCCACGTAGAGCGGCATCAGGCCGATGGAGATCAGGGCGAAGCCCAGCGAGACCAGCGTGCCGAGCCGCGCGACGTTGCAGCCGGGTTTGATGTAGCGCTGATGCAGGTCGCACACGTAGAGTGCAGCCGAGGAGTTGAGCACGGCGTTGTAGCTCGACATCACCGCGGCAAACATCGCCGCCGCGAACGCGCCCGAGAGCCAGTGCGGCAGCGTCTGGCCGACCAGCCGGCCGTAGCTCGCATCGCCGATCGGACCGAAGAGCTTGTACGCGCACAGCCCGGGGATGACCGTCATCCCCGGCACAAGAACGATGCGGATGACCAGCGCCATGTACACGCCGCGCTTGGCCTCGGCCACCGAGGGCGCCGCCAGCGCGCGCTGGGTGATCGTCTGGTTCGTGCTCCAGTAGAAGAGCTGGCTGAACACCATGCCCGTCAGGAGCGTCGTCCACGGGATCGGGTCGTTTGCCGTGCCCATCAACCGGAGTCGCTCCGCCGGGATGCCCTCGAAGCTCCAGCCGATCGCATCGAGTCCGAAGAACACCAGCGCCACGCCCAGCCCCAGCACGATCAAGCCGCAGTAGGTGTCGGAGATCGCCACCGCGCGCAGCCCGCCGAGCACCGCGTAGGCCGCGCCGACGACCGCCACCGTCACGCCGATGGCGTAGATGGTGTCCACGCCGCAGAGCGTGTCGCCGAGGTTGAACATGTTCTTCATCACCAGCGCACTCGTGTAGAGCATCGCCGGCAGGAACAGGAAGACGTTCCCCACGAGAAAGACCAGTGCCACGGTGGCGCGGATATGCTTGTTGTTGTACCGGCGCTCCAGCAGCTCGGTGACCGTGGTGCACTTGTACCGGTAGTAGACCGGGATGAAGAGTGTCGCCAGCAGCAGCAGGCCTACCGCGCCGGAGAGCTCCCACCAGATGATGTTCAGGCACTGCGCGCCGTTCATGCCCACGAACGTGTCGGTGCTGATGTTCGTCAGCGTGATCGAGCCGGCGATGAACACCGCGCTCAGCCCGCCGTTGGCCAGGAAGTACTCGCGCGCGCTGTCGCTCGATCGCTCCGCCTTGCGGCAGTGCAGCCAGGTCACCAAGGCAACAAGGGCGGTGAGCAGGACGAAGACGGCGACTTGCACAACGGTATCCGAGGTCATGGGGAACCGCAGCGTAGGCTGAGGCATGCCCCCGGCGCCAGCCACTCCGCTTCGGACGGATCGAGCGTCGGCCGTTCTCGCACCATCGGCCGCGCGCCTGCCATTCGGCCCCGCGGAAAAAGGACGTCACGAATCGGTCACGCCCCTGGCCCGGATTCACACTCCAGAACGCGAGCGCGCCGACGACGGAGGTTGTCACGTAATACGTGACAACCTCCGCCGTCGGCCACGCCACGTCCGCGCCCGTTCCTCGCCCCGTCCCATCTGCCGCGATCCCGTAGCGCGCCGCCCCGAACTGACACCGGCATGCATCCCAGGCCAGTCCCCCGCTCCGGACTGTCCGCGCCGCTCCCGCCGACCCGTTCCAATTTTTAGGATCGCTTTCGATCATATAACCACCAACGTCCCGTCAATCGTCCGCGCACCCGCCCT
>CAZXHR010000294.1:0-3173 GCA_964640465.1 uncultured Opitutaceae bacterium | reverse complement strand
GGTCGAACGGCAGGCCGTTGATCTTCAGGTCGAGCTGGAAGCCGGTGATGCCCTTGGTGGTGCCGGCGACCTTGAAGTCCATGTCGCCGAAGTGGTCTTCCTCACCGAGGATGTCGGTGATGACCGCGCTGCGGGTGATCTTGCCGGAGGCGTCCTTCTCGGTGATGAGGCCGCAGGAGATGCCGGCGACGGGGGCGATGATCGGCACGCCGGCGTCCATGAGGGCGAGGCAGCCGCCGCAGATCGAGGCCATCGAGGTCGAGCCGTTGGAGGCCATGATCTCGGAGGAGAGGCGGATCGCGTACGGGAAGGCGTCTTCCGAAGGCACCACCGGGAGGAGCGAGCGCTCGGCGAGGGCGCCGTGGCCGATCTCGCGGCGGCCGGGGGAACCGGTGCGGCCGGTCTCGCCGACGGAGAAGGGCGGGAAGTTGTAGTGGAGGATGAAGCTCTTGGTCTTGGCGCCGCCGGTGAGGCCGTCGAGCTCCTGGGCATCGCCCGCGGGGGCGAGGGTGGCGATGACGAGGCCCTGGGTGTCGCCGCGCTTGAATACGGCGGAACCGTGGACGCGGGGGAGGACGCCGACCTCGCAGGAGATCGGGCGGAGGGAGAGGCTGTCGCGGTTGTCGGCGCGCTTGCCCTCGTCGAGGACGGTGGTGCGGTAGGCGTTGTACTGGAGTTCCTCGAACACGATGGAGACGTCGTGGGACTCGAACTTGCCTTCGCCGAGCTCGGTGGTGAGGGCGGCAGTGGCCTCCTCCATGAGCTTCTTGATGTTGGCGGCGCGCTCCTGCTTCTCCTTGCCGAAGATGGCGGGCTTCACTTTGTCGGCGAAGAGGCGCTTGATGATGGCGGCGGCCTCGGGCTTGGCGGTGACGAGCTTCGGGGAGACCTTGGCTTTGCCGGCGACGGCGGTGAGCTCCTTGATGGCCTTGATGATGGGCTGGATCGCGTTCTGGGCGAACTCGAGGGCCTTGCAGAACTCCTCCTCGGGGAGCTGGTCGGCGGAGCCTTCGATCATGAGCATGTCGGTCTCGCTGCCGACGTAGATGAGGTCGAGCGCGGAGCCGGCCATCTGGTCGAGGGGCGGGTTGGCGACGAACTGGCCGGCGATGAGGCCGACGCGCACGCAGGCGATCGGGCCGGCCCACGGAATGTCGGAGATGGAGAGGGCAGCGGAGGCGCCGTTGACCATCAGGACATCGGGCTCGTTCTGGAGGTCGGTGGAGAGGAGCAGACCGATGATCTGGACCTCATTGAGGAAACCTTCCGGGAAGAGCGGGCGGCAGGGGCGGTCGCAGAGGCGGGAGGTGAGGATCTCTTTCTCGGAGGGACGTCCTTCGCGCTTGAAGTAGCCGCCGGGGAAACGACCGGCCGCGGAGAACTTCTCGCGGTAGTCGACGGTGAGGGGGAAGAAGTCCTGGCCGGGCTTGATGTTGGCGGCGACCTGCGCGGAAACGAAGAGGGTGGTCTCGCCGAGGCTGATGGTGACGGCGCCCGAGGCGAGCTGGGCGATGGAACCGGTCGAGATCTTGATCCCGAGGCCGGGGACGGTGACGGAGTGCTTCTGATTCATGGTATCTGGTATTCGGAAATGGGGGTTGAGGAGCTTCCGAGGGCTCCGACCTGCCGGACCAGAACCTGAGAGATTTCCGAGCGCCCTCCGGCGCGGGGTGGCGCTGCGGGGCGAAGGGCGGTCGGAAATGTCCCAGTCTTAGTTCGGTCCCTGAAAAGGCGTCGGCGGCGATCTTTCCGGGTATCGCCGCCGACGGGTCAAAGAGGTTTTGGTTAGCGACGCAGTCCGAGGGACTGCACGACGGCGTTGTAGCGGTCGACGCTTTCGCTCTTCAGATAATCGAGGAGCTTGCGGCGGCGGCTGGCCATCGCGAGAAGGCCACGGCGGCTGTGGAAATCCTTGCGGTGATCGCGAAGGTGTTCCGTGAGGTGGGCGATGCGAGCGGAGAGCAACGCGATCTGGACCTCGGGTGAGCCGGTATCCTTCTCGTGGGTCCGGAACTTGGTGATGACTTCCTGCTTAACAATGACTTCAGACATGTTGGTTGTTGGTTGATCCACGACTGTGAGGGCCTCGGAGGAGACCCCGTGCAACCCGCTGTGGAGGCCGGTCGCACCGTTCTAGTGCCGACGCTGGAGGCGCCAGTACCAGTCGAGGTGAAGGTCCGAACCGCCGGACCATCACTAACGCGAGGTGGGTTTATCCCGGGCCGCCGAGTGCGGAGCAAGCGGTTTTTTCGGGGAGGCGGAGCGCTTTTGGCCACGGCGGCAGGGGCAGCTGCAGACTGCCGGACTATGCTGGGATGCGATCCCGCAGGATCGCGAGGTACTGCTGCAGAAGCCGCAAATGGTCGGAGCGCAGCCAGATGGCGCAGCGCTTGATCGGGGCGCAATCTGTCCTGCGCAGGCGGACGGCGGGGATTGATCAGGCGCGCTCGATGAGGGCGACGGCGTGGGCGGCGATGGCGAGGCCGCGGCCGATGTCGTCGCTGCCCTCGTTAGTCGTGGCCTTTACACCGATCTGTTCGGGGGTGATGCCGGCGGATTTCGCAAGGATGGCCTTCATCGCGGCGAGGTGCGGGGCGATCTTGGGCTTCTCGGCGATGAGCGAGGAATCGATGTTGGCGATCTTCCAGCCGCGGGCGGCGAGGTCGGCGACGACGCGCTGGAGGAGGATCTGCGAGTCGATGTTCTTGAACGCCGGATCGGTGTTCGGGAAGTGGTGACCGATGTCGGGCAGGCCGGCGGCGCCGAGGAGGGCGTCGCAGATGGCGTGTGTGAGGCAGTCGGCGTCGGAGTGGCCGTCGAGGCCGAATGGGCAGTCGAAGCGCACGCCGCCGAGGACGAGCGGGCGTCCGGCGATGGTGCGGTGGATGTCGTAGCCGTGGCCGATGCGAAGCATGGTTGCGGAGGACCTAAGGGTGAAGGGAGAAGGCAGAATGAAGAACGCAGAAGGCGGAAGGGGGAGGACGGAAGATGGAATGTGGAAAGCTGGGAAGCTGGAATCCGGAGGCGAGTGGCCGAGGAATAGTCGAACGTCCTGAATGGGGAAACCGCTAATGAACGCTGATAGGCGCTAATCTCGGAGTGGCTCCGATTGGATGCCTATGGGCGTGAGACCGAGGGCAGAGGCGGCGGCGGTCTGGTGGCGGTCGTGGGTG
>CAZXHR010000293.1:0-3186 GCA_964640465.1 uncultured Opitutaceae bacterium | reverse complement strand
CGCCCCCCGACCGACGCACCGAGGGGCTCGGTCTGCGCCAGATGCGCATGCGCGCCGCCCTGCTTTGCGGCAACTTCGTCCTCGAACCCACCCCGGGCGGCGGCGCCAGCTTGATGTTGACCCTGCCCCGCGTTCTCCCGTCCATCCCCGAAGCATGAGCGCCCCCCGCCGCGTTTTCCTGGTCGACGACCATCCCTTCGTCCGACTCGGCCTGCGCACCGCCATCGAACGCGAGCCCGACTTCGCCGTCGTCGGCGAGGCCGACAGTTGCGCCGAGGCCCTCGCCCGCATCCCTGCGCTCCGCCCCGATCTGCTCGTTCTCGACCTCAACTTGGCCGACGGCAACGGCTGGACGCTCATCGAGCGTCTCCGCGAAGCCGCCGCGTTGCCACCCACGCTGGTGCTCTCCGTGTGCGACGAGATCGTCTACGCCGAGCGACTCCTGCGCGCCGGCGCCCGCGGCTACCTCTCGAAGAGCGAGCCGGCCGAACGCATCGTCGCCGCCCTGCGCGAGATCCACGCCGGAAATCTCGTCGCCAGCCCCACCGTGACCAGCCGGCTGCTCCGCGCGGGACTCGGGCAGGAGCCCGCTGCCGAACCGGCCGAGCCCGGCCAGCCCCTGAGCGATCAGGAGTTGCGCATCTTCGATCTCCTCGCCGAAGGCCGCCGCAACTGCGAGATCGCCGAACACCTCCGGCTCAGCGAGAAAACCGTCTCCACCGTTAAGACACGGATCATGAAGAAGCTCGGTGCCACCTCCACCGCCCAGCTCCTCCTCCTCGCTCAGAAACGCCCGCCACGCTGATCCGCCCGGCGCCACAACGTGGAGCTGCTCGCCAGAGCAGCTCCCTCAAGCGCACCGCCAGCCTTTCGGACCGCCGTTCTCACGAACGGCACACACTCCGCCCTCGGCCTTCCGTCTTCTATTTTCCGGCCCCTCGCCTCAGCGCCTACCACCCGACGAGCTCTCGCAACGGTCCGATCAGCTCCGCGGCGATCTGCTCGTGCTGGAAGGCCACCGGGTGCGCGTTGGTCGGCGTACCCGGATACTGGTGCAGCGGGGCGAAGGCCACGCGCTTGTCGCCGGCCTTGCGCGCGGCCTCGACCACCGTGTGCAAGCAGCGGCGCTGGAACTCGCGCTTCTTGCCGTCCTCGGTCGTCGGATCCTCGCTGCGCATCGGGCTCTCCGTGAAGAGCACGGCGGCCTTCGGATGCACCTTGCGGATGTCGGCGAGGAGGTTGGCGAACGCTGCGGTGAACACGGCCTCGTCCACGAGGCCGGCATTGAGATCGTTCTGCCCGAGCGCGATCACGATGGCGTCGGGAGTGTAGCTGGAGTGGTCCCACCGGGCCGCAGGATCGTCGGGCAGCGCGCGCTGGAAGAACTGCGGCGCGGTCACGTCGCTGTCGGAGCCCTCGCCCTTCCAGTTGCGCATCACGCCGCGCCCACCGCAGCTCACGAGGTGAACCTGCGCGCCGAGCTGGCGGCCGAGAAGCATGCCGTAGGAGCGCGGTGCGTTGGCCATGCGCGAGGTGTTGTCGAGCTCGGGCGGGAGGCGGTCGATCGCCTCGCCGCAGGTGATCGAGTCGCCGATGAACATCAGCTTGCGCTCCGGCAGCGGCGGCGGGGGGAGCAGCTCGCAGCCGGCGGGCAACCGCAGTCCGAAGAAAGAGGCGACGCCCTGCCAGTTCTCGTTGCGGCGCACGAGCTCGACGACCCAGCCGTCCTTCGGCGCCGGGCCGGAGGGCAACGGCAGCTCGCTGCGCCCCTCGGGCGGACGGATCGCGACCGGCTCCCAGCCGTTGACGGAGAGATTGTAGCCGCAGAACGCCGAGCTCGCGCCAAGGAGGACCGTGGGCGCCGGACCACGGTAGGCGAAGCGGATCGTCACGCCCGGGAACCCCATCTTCGCCTCTGAGTCGCCCACGAAGGCGACCCGCCCGATATACTGGATCATCGGGTCGCGCGGGGAAACGGTTGTGGAGTCGGGACTCATAGCGGGGGCCGTGGTTGCGGTCCCGGCGCTCGCTGTCGCAGCAGCGAACAACGTAAACGCACCAACACAGCAGAACACGGCGGAAAGGAACCGACGAAACAGGGAGAACGGCATAGGGCAAAGGCCAGTGCGGTACGCGTGCACTGGCGAGCCGTTTTCCGCCACTCCGGACCAGATCTACAGTCCTGCAGCCCACGCCGCCGCGCATCGCCCATCCGCCCACCGGCTCAGGCCCGCTTCTTCTCCAGAAACACCAGCATCACCTTCGGCGAGAGCGGCTCGGTGCGAAAGGCGATATAGCCGAGCTTCGCATACAGATGGAGGTTGCGGGCGCTGTTCTCGCCAGTGAACAGCTCGAAGCGCTTCGCCTGCGGCAGCACCGCCTCCAGCTCAAGCATCAGCCGAGTGCCGAGCCCGCGCCCCTGGTTGTCCGGATGCACGATCAGCCGGCCGACATTGCAGGTCGCACCGACCATCCGTCCGCGCACAGAGCCGACGATGCGACCTCCCAGCGTCGCCTTCAACACGACCATGTCGGCCAGCGCCCGCTCGGTCGCCGCGAGCGGCTCGACCAACGGCGGGATGTTCCAGTCGCCACACAGCTCGGCCTCGCTGCGGTAGGCGAGGCGTTGCAATTCGTGGAGCTCGGCGGCATCGGCTGCGGTCGCGCGGGCGATGACCGGGATGGGCTGGCCTGCGGCCGGCGCCTTGGGCGAAAGCGCCCCCGGCTGCGCGGCATTCTGCGGCAGGTAGTCCTCGCGCACCGGCGAAAACACCTCCAGCGCCACCGAATCCTCGAGGATCGTCGCCCCATGCTCCACGCCGCCGGGAATGCTCCAGCTGTCGCCCGGCGCCAGCTCGCGCTCCTCCGCTCCGATACGCAGCTGCATCCGGCCGCTCACGAGGTAGCCCGTCTGCTCCTGCGGGTGCGCGTGGGTCGGCAGCATGTGTCCGGCCTGAAGACGGAATTCCGTCATCAGCATCCGTGCGCCATAGCAGAGCGTGCGGCGGTCGATGCCGGGCAACGCCAGCGCGTAGGGGACCGCATCGTGTTTTGCGAACATGCCGGGGTTTTCCATGCGCCGGCGATCCCAACACGCCGCCGCGCCCGCGTCGATCCTCGACGACAGTCGCCAAGCCCCGACCGTTTACCTTCACGACCGTGAACCTAAACTGTCCCAGTGCGTCC
>CAZXHR010000292.1:0-3200 GCA_964640465.1 uncultured Opitutaceae bacterium | reverse complement strand
GCCGCGCCATCATGTCGTTATCTCAATACGTCAACAACAACGCAAAATCCCATGCTAATCGCCCACGCTGCCTATCATCAAACTGGCCGCCCGCAGGTTCGTTGTTCGCCTGCCGGCGCAGCCGCCGCAAACACGAAGCCGTCACGGAGCCCCGCCATGTCCGCCGTCTTCTTCGAAGTCGAATCCTGGGAGCGCCCGGTGCTCGAATCCACGCGTCAGTCTGGCGACACCCTCGTCACCGAGCCGCTCCGCGCCGCCGGCGTCGAGACTTATGCCGACGCCGAAGTCATCAGCCCCTTCCTGCGCTCCGAGCTGCGCGCCCCCGTCCTCGCGAGCTTGCCGAAGTTGCGCCTCATCGCTACCCGCTCCACCGGCGTCGACCATATCGACCTCGCGTACTGCCGCGCGCACAACATCGCCGTCGCCAACGTCCCTGCCTACGGCGAGCGCACCGTCGCCGAGCACGTCTTCGCCCTCCTCCTCACCATCAGCCACAAGATGGTCGACGCCGTCAATCAGACGCGCCGCGGCGACTTCTCCCTCCGCGGCCTGCAGGGCTTCGACCTCGAAGGCAAGACCCTCGGCGTCATCGGCACCGGCGCCATCGGCCGCCACGTCATCCGCATCGCCCGCGGCTTCGACATGCGCGTCCTCGCCTACGACGTCCGCCCCGATGCTGACTTCGCCCACCAAGTCGGCTGCACGTATGCCCCGCTCGACGACGTTCTCGCCGCCGCCGATGTCGTTACGCTCCACGTCCCCGCCCTGCCGCAGACGCAGAACCTGATTTCCTTCCCCCAGTTCGAACGCATGAAGCCCGGCGTCGTCCTCATCAACACCGCCCGCGGCAGCATCGTCAACGTCCGCGCCCTGCTGCAGGCCCTCGCCGAAGGCAAGGTCGCCGCCGCCGGCCTCGACGTCCTCCCCGAAGAGCCCGCCATCCACGAGGAAGCCGAGTTGCTGCGCTCCTTCTTCGGCCGCGAGCACGACCTCGAGACGCTCCTGGCCGACCACGTGCTTCTGCGCATGCGCAACGTCTACATCACGCCGCACAGCGCCTTCGCCACCCGCGAAGCCTCGCGCCGCATCCTCGACACGACGCGCGCCAACATCGCCGCCTTCCTCGCCGGCAAACCCCAAAACCTCGTCGTGGGCAGCTAACTCCTTGCCCTCGCCGTAAGGCAAATTGCACATCTCACGGCACACGTCCGCCGAACCGCAACGCCCACAGCCTCGACGCACCGCAACCTGCCAGCCCGTGCGAGAACCCCTTCTCGCACGCCCGCCCCGCAGAAGTCCCTTCCCGCCCCCCGGGCGGTAGCACTCCCAGGTTCTTGACCGCGCCGCGATCACTTTCTGCTTGGAACTCGGCACTCTGAACTGCCTCGTTCGTGCCCTTTGTGTTCTTCGTCGTAATAGAAGAATCCCACCAAACCGCACCGCCGAATACATGCGTTACAAATCATATTACTTGACTTTTGCTGCACTCCGTGCTATCCTCTTCTCATGCCCATTGAGGAGTTCCCTGTGCCAACCAAGAGCAGTGCCTCCGTGCCGTATCAGTCCGTCGAGCTCGCCGGCGTCCGCTATGCCATCTTGCGCGAAAGCCTCCTCGTCGAGCTCTGCCGCCGCGCCGGCCTGCCGCCGCCGGCCGCGCAAACCGCGCCAGCACCGCCCGACACCGCCGCCGAGACTCTCGACACCGAACGCCTCGCCGAACGCCTGGCCGAGCGCCGTAAGCGCGCTGGCCTCACTCAGGCTCAGCTCGCCGAGCGCGCCGGCGTCCGCGTCGAGACGCTTAACCGCGTCGAGCGCGGCAAGACCACGCCCGACTTCTCCACCATCCGCAAACTCGTCACGGCGATGAACGACGCCGAGGCGGCCCAGGACCGCGCCGCCCTCGCCGGCCGCCGCGCTTAGGCCGTAGCCGTAGGGTCCGCTGTGCGGACCGTTCCCGTACCGTCGCGCCCGTGGCGTCAAGCGTCTCTGCCTGACGGCTGTATGCCGAAGGAGCACTCCATGAAAACTGCACTGACTCGCGACCAAGTCGCACAAACCCTCTGCTGTCTCGCCGCTGAACAAGTCGCCGCCGACCCGGCCCTCGTCGCGCTCGACACCGACTTCTTCAACGACCTCAACTTCGACAGCCTCGACGCCGTCGAGTTCACCATGACCGTCGAGGAGGCCTTCGACATCTCCATCCCCGACGAGCAGATCGACCACGTCCGCACCGCCGGCCGCGTGCTCGACCTGCTCTGGCCCGTCCTCCAGCAGAAGCACGCCACGACCGCAGACGTCCCCCAATGAACCCCCGACGCCACCAGCCGCTGACGAACGACCTCGATCGGGAGTTGGCGGCACAACCCGAAGCGTTCACGCGCAGGCTACGGCGTTGGCTGAGTGTCGTGTTCCTGCCTCTTGAGCCCCCACCCCATGGCCGGGCGCTGGTCGACCGAGAACTCGCGGGGCGTGCGAGCTTCCCCGCCAATCTGTGGAGTCGCGCCGTCGTGAATGCCGAAATCACGCGACAAGTGCTGCAGACGATCGCGACGATTGGAGGCTACCCCAATGCGCACTTCGCACCGGATGACTTGCTACTGTTCATCGTGCGGTCATCAGGCGTGGACTGGCTTCCGGAACAGCTCTTGGACGCACTCGAAGATGAGGGCTATCCGCCAAGTGAGAGCATTCTTGAGCGCGCGCTCGCCGATGATTGGACGCTCGAACGCTTTGTGGAAGCACTCTCCGCCGGCCTAGCTCAGCACCCCGCTCCGTCCGGCTGAGCAAACGGGACCTCGAACGCGAACTGCACCTGCGACCCGAAGACCGGGTAGTCGATGCGTGTGCGATACCCGCGGAATTCCCGCGGCTCCCACTGCCGCCGCTCGCACACGTAGTGCAGCAGATCGATGTACTTCGGGATCTCCGCCGCTCGGAAGTACTCGAGATCCGTTCCCAGCGGCTCGACCCGTTCCGCCAGATCCAGCACGTCGAACTCGCGCGTCGGGTCGTTCACATCCGCCCAACCCGCCTCCCCCGTCTCCAGCACCCGCACCCGCGGCTCCCACTGCGGATACACGTCCTTGTGCATGATCAGATCGGCGATGTACGTCCGCGCCGGCACGTTCATCGCATCCGTCAAGCCCGCCCATCGCCGCTTGTCCCCTTCCCGCCGAAACCGCCGCATTGCACTCTGCCGC
>CAZXHR010000291.1:2656-3235 GCA_964640465.1 uncultured Opitutaceae bacterium | reverse complement strand
GCCTTGAAGTAGCTGCCGGTGTAGCAGTTGAAGCCGAGCTCATCGAGCGGCTGGGCGATGATCTGCCAGTCGCCCTCGGCGACCTCGGGCAGCCGCTCGCGGTGCAGCTCGGCCCAGGCCGGGTCCCAGTTCCCGTGGAGCAGCGGGTGGAGGATGGCGCCGTTGACGAATGAGTCGTTGAACGCCCGGCGCGTGGCGGCGATGTGCTCCGGTGTCTCGACGACCGGGATGCAGCTCTCGAAATTCTCGGCGGCGGCGATGCGGCAGGGTCGCGGGCTGGCCGCGCGGATCGCCTGGCAGCCGAGGCCGTGGGCGAGCATCGCGTGGTGGATAACCTGCGACTGCTCGCGCTGCGTGGCGAGGGCGACGCAGGGCGCGTGGGGCGGCGTGTGGCCGAGCGCGTAGCCGCTATAGTAGGCGAAGGTGGCGATTTCGTTGAGCGGAATCCAGCGGTCGATCCGGTCGCCGAGGCGGGACACCACGGCGGTGACGAAGTCGGCGAAATCCTTCGCGACCTCGCGGCTCTGCCAGCCGGCGTAGCGGTCCTGCAGCGCCTGTGGCAGGTCCCAGTGGTAGAGC
>CAZXHR010000291.1:0-2646 GCA_964640465.1 uncultured Opitutaceae bacterium | reverse complement strand
GTAGAGCGTGGCGTGCGGGGTGATGCCGTGCTCGCGCAGGCAATCGACGAGGCGGCGGTAGAAGTCGACGCCCTTCTCGTTCACGGCGCCGCGGCCCTCGGGCACGATGCGCGGCCAAGCGATGCTGAACCGGTAGTGCTTTACGCCGAGCTCGGCCATGAGCGCGATGTCGGCGGCGAAGCGGTGATAGTGGTCGCAGGACACGTCGACGGTGCCTCCGTCGGCGATGCGGCCGGGCTGGCGGCAGAACGTATCCCAGATGCTGTCGCCGCGGCCGTCCTCGCGCGCAGCGCCCTCGACCTGGATTGCGGCGGTGGCCACGCCCCACTCGAAATCGTCGATGGGTTTCGGTGCGGCGGGCGCGCGTGTCGCCTCGGGCACGGGCTCGGCCGAGCGTCCCAGCACGGGCAGGGCGATGGCGGCGGCGGTGAGACCGAGCCCTTTGGCGATGAAACTGCGACGGTCGAGGCCGGACGGATGCGAGGTGGACATGGCGGTGGGTGTTCGCTGCGCCGAGGGGAATGCGCGGGCGCGAGAGGCGGCCCGCGCTGGGACGGTCACTTCTTCGGGACGAGGATCTGGATCAGCTCCTTGTCGGGCTTGCCGCAGAGATCCTTGAGGCCGAGCCACTCGTAGATGCCGAAGTCGCCCTTGTACTCCCAGTTGGCGTAGGCGATGCCCTCGGCCTCGTAGATGCCGACGACATCGCGGTAGTAGGCCAGACGGGCGGCGCGCGGCACGGTGGGCAGGCAGCCGAATTCGCCGCAATAGAGCTGGAGGCCGAGCTCCTTGGCGCGGCGGAAGGCGGGCTCGTACTCCTGGCGGAGCCGGGCCGGGCCCCAGTTCTCGGATGCGTTGCCGATCTGGTTCAGCACGTTCGCATCGTAGGCCTTGGCGAGGTGCTCGAAGGTGGCCTTGTCGACGATCGGGCCGGGATAGTTCACCGGGCCGGTGTAGACCTTGGTGGGCACCCAGTCGGCCTTGTAGTGGGTGAACAACATCGGGACATAGGTGTGGAAGCTGAGGATGATGTTCTTGTCGCCCTCGGGCACCTTCAGGAAGGGCACGTTCTCCGGCATCTGCCAGCGGCTGGCGCCGAAGACGAAGACGCGGTTCGGCTCGTCCTTGCGGAGCATGGCGTAGCACTTCGCGAAGAGCTTGTTCCAGTCGTCCGGGTTGTCGGCGACGGGCTCGTTGAGCACTTCGTAGGCGAGGAAATCGACGGGGAAGTGGCGCAGGTGGGCGGCGAGGTCGCGCCAGAGGGCGAGCAGGTGCTCCTGCTCCGCCGGGTTGCTCCAGAGGGTGATCTTCAGGCCCTCGTTGGCGGCGTTGAAGTGGTGGGAGTTGAGCGTGTGGAGATCGACGATGACGCGAAGTCCTGCCTTCTGGCACCAGTCGATGGCGGTCACGAGGCGCTTGAACTCGCTCTCGATCGGGCGGCCGTCCGCGGACCAGAGTTCCTTCTCGTCGACGGGGAGGCGGATGTGGTCGAAGCCCTGCTTGGCGATGAAGCGGACATCCTTTTCGGTGAACCACTTCTCGCGCGGCGCCCACCCGAAGTCCTGCGAGAGCCAGTGGCTGATGTTGATGCCGCGCTTGATGGCGAAGCCGGCGGGATTCTGCGGCGACGATGCCGGTTCGGCGGATACGATTGGCGCACTCATGGCAAGAAAGGCTAGCAGGAGGAGGATGTGATGGAGTTTCATGAGAAAGAGAGGATCTTAGTTGAGAGGGATGACGAAGAGCGCGCAGCCCAGGGCGGGCACGGTGAGCGGTTCGGCGGCGGAGATGCCGTCGGTGCGGACGATGTCGACGGTGCGCGGTCGGCCGGGCTCGTTGCGTGCGCGCTCGTCCGTGCCTGCGATCAGCCAGCGCGTGGCCGGCCCGGAGGCGATGCGGCCGGCGAGCGCGAGCGGGACGGTGTGGGCTACGGCGGTCGGGTTGACGATGGCGACGGTGAGCGCCTTGCCGTCTGCGGTGAGCGCGGCGGCGATGTCGAGCGGGGCGAAATCGGCGGCGAGCTTGAGCGGCACGGTGCCGAAGTGGGCGCGGTACATCTGGAGAACGAGGCCGGTGGTCTCCATCTCGGCGGCGGTGCGGGTGGTCTTCAGGGCGCCGATGACGTTCACCGTCTGTGCGTAGTGTGCCATCTGGATGAGGTCGCTCTGGCGGAACATCTCGTGCAGGGCGGCGGCGACTCCGAGCGCATCGGCGAGGTCGTAGGCGCAGCCGAGCTCGCCGTAGATGTATTCGCGGTGCCAGTAGTTCCACTCGTCGAGGGCGATGGGGACGATGCGGCCCTTGAGCTCGGGGCGTCCGGTCTGGAAGGCGCGGTGCTGGTCGACGACCTTGCGGATCGCGGTGCGCAGCAGTCCGACATGTTTCTCGAGCGGGGCGCGGCCGGTGTCGGGTTCCCAGGGCATGCGGCCGTCGTAGACGTGCTCGGAGATCAGGTCCATATGGTCGGCGGAGGCGAGCAGCATGCCTTCGGACCAGCCCAAGCCGCTCTTCGCCTGCTTGGGGTCGTTGTCCTTGTTGATCTTCCCGATGGAGCCGACGGCGACCAGCACCAGCGACGGGTCGATCGCGTGCATGGCCTGGGCGACGAGGTTGTGCTTCAGCGTGTTATGCTGGCGCTGCAGGAAG
>CAZXHR010000290.1:0-3250 GCA_964640465.1 uncultured Opitutaceae bacterium | reverse complement strand
TGAGAAACCGGCGGACGAGCGCCGCAGCCGCACGGCAACAGGGCCCATCCCCGCCCCCCCCCCGCTCCAAGGCGTCGCCCTCCTCGTCGTCGACGACAACGCCACCCACCGCACCGCCCTCCACCAACGCCTTGAGACCTGGGGCGCCATCGTCACCGACGCCAGCGACAGCGCCGCTGCCCTCGACACCATCCAAACCGCCCTCGATGCCGGCTCCGCCTTCGCCGCTGTCCTCATCGACCTCCAGATGCCCGAACCCGACGGGATCGCCCTAGCCGAGATCATCCGCAAGAACCGTGAACTCTGCTATACACCGCTAGTCGGCATGTTCGCCCCCTCGGCCCACACGGAGCTTCCTCCCGAAAAACGCCGCCTTTTCGCCGCCTGCCTCGCCAAGCCCCTCCGCCCCGCCGAACTGCTCGACAGTCTCGTCGCCGCCTTTAGCAACCTCGCCACCGCCGATTCCGCCGACACCACAGCCGCCGTCGACACTGCCCGGTCTGAACGCATTCTCCTCGCCGAGGACAACAGCACCAACCAGCAGGTTGCCATCGGCATCCTCGGCAAACTCGGCTACACTCGCGTCGATGTCGTCGCCAACGGAGCCGAAGCCATCAAAGCCCTAACCACTGTCCCCTACGATATCGTCTTCATGGACGTCCAGATGCCCGAGGTCGACGGGCTCAACGCCACTCGCCTCATTCGCGATTCGGCAACCCATGTGATCAACCATCGAGTGCCGATCGTCGCAATGACCGCGCACGCCACCCCGGCCGATCGCGAACAATGCCTCGCCGCCGGCATGGACGACTACCTTACCAAGCCGCTCAAAGCCGACGCTTTGCGCGAAAAGCTCTCCCGCTGGATTCAGGGCTCCGCCACGCCCGGTATCCCGGCGGCCGCCGCAACCGCGAGTTCACCGCCGCCCGCCCCCGAGACCCCCATGGCATTCAACCACGCGGCACTCCTTGCGCGCGTGCTTGGCGACGAGACCCTCGTACGAACCTTCCTCACAAAATTCCTCGAGGATATTCCTCTCACGCTCGAAGCGCTCCGCGCCGCCCTCCAAGCCCATAATCCGAAGTCGGCCACTCTTCACGCCCACACCATCAAAGGTGCCGCGGCAAACATCGGAGGCGAACTGCTTCACCGCACCGCCGCCGATATGGAGAAAGCCGGCCAAGCCAGCGCCCTCGACCGCATGCAATCGCTCCTAGCGGAACTCGAAATCCAAGCCACCGAGCTCACCCACGCCTTACACGCCCACCTCGGCCAGCCCCCAAAGCCGTAACAAATTGCGAGTCGACAAGCCAAGAACAGCATCGTCCGGAATCCGGCCTCATTGGGAACCAGCAAGGATTATCGAGCACACCCTGTCGTCACACGCAATCATTCGATTACCAGCACCTTGCGTACCTTCTAGGTGCAAAAAGCGCCCGTAACCATGGGCGTTTTCTCGAACAAGCCGCGACGGCGCCCTAACTTTGCTGCCCCCCACATTGGTAGCATGAAGTGGAGGGCGCCGTCGCGCTGATTGTTCAGACCCATCCGGGAACCAGCCTGCCCCGGGTAGAAACAGCTGCCGCAGTACAACCGTTTTCAATGTAGCAGCCATCCCAGCCGGCGGCACCAGCGGTCGCTCGACTCGTAAGCCGAGCGCTCGGGAACCGTTCATAACTGGGATGGTTGGCTGCCACGAGGCCCAAAGGCTGTGAGCCTTGCCCTGTTCCTCCACTGCGACGTTTACCAATCTTGTGTGAGTCGCTTGCCATTTATTTGGTAAACAGGAAGGCTTGCAATGTGCCGCAAACCACTCTCAGAGCACTGAATCTGCTCCGCCTGTTGGTCGCCGTCTCGGCCCTTTCCGGGGGAGGCGCACATTCGGCATGGGCGGCTGACTGGGGCGATACCAGTATCGGAATTCCGCTGCTCCAAAGCTTCACGAGCCGCGACACCGGCACCCTCTCTCCCTTCCGCTGCACCCTGCGCACGCAGGATGGGATGCTCTATGTCGGCCAAGATGGACTCCTCGAATACGACGGGGAAACATGGCGGACCATGCCGCTGCCCGCCAGCGCTTCCGTGCGCGCGCTGGCTGAGGCCCCCGACGGCGGCATCTGGGTTGGTGGCGACAATCTCCTCGGCGTGCTCCGACGCCAGCCCGACGAGTCCCCCGTCTTCACCTCCCAGCGGCCCGACCTACCGCCCGAATTTCGTCGCGACCTCGGCAACGTAAGTACGCTGTTCGCCCAGTCCGACGGCACCATCATAGCCGTCACCGAAAATCGTATTTTCCGCATCCGCCCCGGTCGCATCCAAGTCTGGGCGCTCCCCGCACCGAGACAGCTATCGGCCTGGCGCGACGCCGACGGCAGCATCTTCATCGTCCAGGCCGGATCAGGCACCTTGCGAGTCAGCGAGTCCGGACTGGTACCAGCGGGCTTTCCGGAACCTTACGGTACCGAAGGCATCGAATGGGGTATCGGCTTCAAGGATGGCAGTCGCCTGCTCGGCAGCGGCGGCCGCCTGCTCCACATGCAGGAGAGGCAGATCAGCCCCCTCGATGGCGAGGCAGCATCACGGCTTCGCGAGGACCGTGTCACCGGCGCCCTCCCGCTGTCCGGAAACCGGGCTGCCATCGCCACGCTCCGGCATGGCATCCTTATCTTGGATTCGGCAGGCAGGCTTCTCTCCACGCTCGACCGCTACGGCGATATGCCAAGCGACCGGATCCTGCACCTCTCTGCCGTCCCAAACGGCTGCATCTCCGCAACAACGCCCGATGCAATCATCACCTTCTGCGGCGAACTCGGGACCTCCTACTTCGACACACGCCACGGTCTCTCCGGCAAGCGTATCCTAGCCATCCGCCAAACCGGCACCGGCCTCTACCTGGCCGACAAAAACCAATTGCTCCGCTTCGTCACTCCCAGTGCCGGCACGTCCAGCCGTTGGGATCCATGCGTCAAACACCACGACAAGATAACCGCCCTGCTCCCCCTCGGCGATGCAGTCCTTAGCGCCAGCACAGATGCGCTGATCCTGAGCACCGGGACAGCCTCCATCCCCCTCCGAACCGCCGACATCGCTGCCCTCTGTTCCTGGAGCGCCGTTTCGTCCGGAATCGCATGGATCGAGGGTTCACACTTCTGCCGCGGATCCATCGTCGACAATCAGCTCCGCCTCGCCGGCGCGCCCCGCGCGGGCGGGGCGGGCGGGGGGGGGGGCGGGGGGGGGGGCGGCGGGGGGG
>CAZXHR010000289.1:0-3251 GCA_964640465.1 uncultured Opitutaceae bacterium | reverse complement strand
CGATCTCGTGCAGGCGCGGGAGGAGATCGTGGCCCTTGAGCGAGCCGGTGACGGTGAACTCGCTCGGGCCCCACATGGAGTTGTAGACGTCGAGGTTCAGCATCCCGAGCGCCTGGACGAGCAGGTCGGGCCAAGGGTCGAGGCGGCAGACGTGGCGGCGGTAGAACTCCATCAATGCCACCTGGTACGCGTCGCCGAAATCGCCGGTGCGCTCGGCCTCGGCGACGACGGCCTGCTGGGTGGCGGGCAACGCGGCGAGGTGGGCGCGCTGGTCGGCCTCCCATAGCGGGGTGCTGAGCAGCGGGCCGGAGAGCGTGAGGCTGCGGACGCCCTCGGGGCGCTCGCGCAACAGGTATTCGGCGACAAGCAGGCAGCCCCAGGACTGGCCGAGGAGGTGGACCTCGCGCAGGCCGAGGGCGGTGCGGACGGCGGCCAGCTCGGCGGCATAGTGCTCGACGGTGTAGAGGGACTTGTCGGCCGCGCGGGCGGAGCGGCCGCAGCCGAGCTGGTCGTAGAAGTAGATGGGGCGCTCGTCGGCGAGGTCGGAGACGACATCGGGCACGCTGAGGAAACCCGGGCCGCCGTGGACGACGAGCAGCGGGATGCCGGGCGAGTCGTCGTTGCGGGAGCCGTACCAGATGCGGCCGCCGGGGCCGTCGATGTAGCCTTCGTCGGTCATAGGGCGGAGAGGGTGCGATGTGGTTGTGCGGCAACCTCTGGCCGGCTTCGGTGAAGCCGGTTGGCGGAGGTTGGGCGTTCGCGGCGGTCGTGGTCGGGGTCGGCGCCCCCGGCTACAGGAATGGCGCGGTCCACTGCGGAGGCGTAGTGGGGGAGCGGGCTCACGGCTTGGCGGCGGGCTCGGCGGGGGCGGCGACCTTGGCGCGGCTGAGGACGGACTCGGGGATCGCGAGGCCGACCTTCGCGGCTGCGGCGGGGTTGATCGTGAGCGTCTCGCTGCGGGTGTTGGCGAAGGGGATCGAAGCCGGTTTCTCGCCGCGCAGGACGCGAACGGCGACCTGGCCCGCCTCGACGCTCGCGTCGTAGTAGTCGCGGGCGAGGGCGAGGGTGGCTCCGACCTTGATGTGGTTGGTCTCGAAACAGAAGACGGGCAGGCGTGCCTCGGTGGCCTTGCGCACGATCAGGCCGAAGCCGGGGCGCGTGGTGTTGTCGGCGACTTGGCAGACGAGGTCGAGCTGCTGGCGGCAGAGGGCATCGATGGCCTCGGCGGTCTCGGCGCTGCCGGTGACGGGCACGGCGACGAGCTCGATTCCCTCGCGCTTCAGGACTTCGCCGAACCAGTCCTTGTAGAGGACGCTGTTGAGTTCGGAGGGGGTGAAGAGCGTGCCTACGCGGCGGACACCGGGGACGAGTTCGCGGACGAGCGCTGTCATCCCCTCGAACGGGGAACGGGTGGTGATGCCGGTGACGTTGGGCAGGTGGTCGGTCTCGGACTTGCCGGCGCCGGCCTGGACGCCGTCGGCGACGCCGGTGAAGACGATCGGGATGTCGCCGGCCTGGCGGATGGCGGTCTGGAGGGCGTTGGTGGTGACGACCAGGAGGAGGTCGACCTGCTCGGAGCGGACGGAGCCGACGATGCTGGAGAGGGTGGACATGTCGCCCTGGGCGTTGAGGATCTTCAGGGCGAAGTCGCGGCCCTCGGCGAGACCGCCGCGTACGAGGCCGTCCTTGAGGCCCCGGACGCACTGCTCGGACATGGTGGTGTCGTTGAAGGCGACGATGCGGACCTGCCAGGGCTTGGCGGGCGCGGTGGGCGGCGGGGTGATGTGGGCGGCTGGAGACGCCGAGGCGGGCGGCTCGGGGACGACGGTGCGCTGGACGGCGGTGACCTCGAACGGGAGTTCGGCGGGCGAGAGGCCAGCGAGGACCTTGGCGGCGAGGCGGCCGGACTGCGCGCCCCATTCCTCGTAGTCGTCGCCGACGGCGCCGGTGGCGCCTTGGGAGACTTGGGCGGGCTCGGAGGTGAAGAGCGGGATGCCGGCGTCGCGGGCGGTGCGGGCGAGGATTGGGAAGCCGGAGCCGACGAGGTTGTCGGCCGAGGTGAGGAGCGCCTGGGCGCCGCGTTGGACGAGCGACTGGGCGGCGAGGGAAAGTTCGGAGACGTTGGAAACGGTCGCCTCGTGGAGGGTGAGGTGGCGCTCGCGGCAGACGGCGCGGAGCCGCTCGACCGAGATCATGGAGTTGGGCTCTGCGGGGTTGTAGACGGTACCGACGGCGGCCAGGCCGGGCCGGTGGGCGGCGGCCAGGTCGAGGAGTTTGTCCATGGGCGGGTCGTCGTGGACGCCGGTGATGTTGGCGGGGCGGCCGTCCGCGAAGAGGCCGAGCTTGGCCGGCTCGCTGGAGACGGTGAAGACGAGCGGGACGGTCTTCACTTTTCGGGCACCGGCGACGAAGGCCGGCGTGGTGAGGGTGACGATGAGGTCGGGCTGGGCGGCGAGGGCGGCGTCGAAGAGCTGGGGGAGCTGTGAGATTTCGCCTTGGGCGTTGTAGCGCTTGAGGACGAAGTCGGTGCCCTCGGCGAGGCCGGACTGGGCGAGGCCGCGGAGGAGGCCCTGCTCGGCGAGCTCGAGGTCGTGGGCCTGGACAAGGCTGACAAGGGCGATGCGGGCGGGGCGGCCGCCGAAGCGGGAGGCGACGTGGTGGAAGATGTTGGCCTCGCGGAGAAGCTGGGGTGGGAACGCGAGGTTGAGCTGTGCGGCGGCGGCGAGGTCGAGCGAGATGTCGGCCGCGGTGGAGGGCGTGAAGGGGATCGTGGCGGGGTTTTCGCCGAGGAGGACGCGGGCGGCGATGAGGCCGCCGAAGTGGCCGTTGCCCTCGGGGCTGACGCCGCAGGCGAGCAGCGAGCCCTTGCCCATCTCGGACTCGTCGTCGGCGAGGATGGGGATGGCGTGTTTCCGGCAGGTGGAGACGATGAGCGACTCCGCGGCCATGATGGAGTTGTCGCCTTCGAGGAAGAAGGCGTCGATGCCCTCGGAGACGACGGCGGTGAGCGCCTCGGCGACCTCGCTGGGGTTGTTGGCGGCGCGGCGGACGAGGGTGAAGCCGTACTTTTTCGCGAACTCCTCGGCGACGCGGACCTCGGTCATGACGTTGGGCTCGGAGGGGGTGTAGATCATGCCGATCTTCTTGATCCCGGGGTAGAGCTTGAGCAGCCAAGCGAAGCCGCCTTCGAGTGGGGCGGGGGCGACGGCGCCGGTGACGTTGGGCTGGTGGTCGGTGAAGGACTTGCCGGC
>CAZXHR010000288.1:1828-3278 GCA_964640465.1 uncultured Opitutaceae bacterium | reverse complement strand
GCCCCAAAACCCGAAACCCAAAACCCGAAACCCGAAACCTTCTCCGCCCCCTGGTCCGCCACCCTCGGCACCTTCGAGATCGCCGGCGCCACGCTCCACCTCCACGACCTCACCAACCCGCGCCCCGTCGATCTCGTGATCGACCAGCTCAGCTTCAAGCTCACCGGTGCCAGCACCCAGCTCGACAAGCCCGTCGCCCTCGCCACCAGCCTCCGCTGGAACGGCGCCGGCCGCATCGCCCTCGACGGCACCGTCACCCCGCAGCCCCTCGCCGCCGATCTCCAGCTCGATGTCGCCGATATCGCGCTACGCCCGCTCGATCCCTACCTCGCGCCCTTCCTCAACGTCCTCCTCACCGGCGGCACCGCCCGCGCCAAGGGGCACCTCACCTTCGCCCTCGCAGCCGACGGCTCCCCCGACATCCACTGGCAAGGCGACGCCGGCCTCGCGGGCTTCGCCACCGTCGACGGCGAGTTCTCCGAGCCGCTCTTCGGCTTCGCCGACCTCGCGCTCACCAACATCCGCGCGACCACCCGACCTCTCGCCGTCTCCCTCGACGAGATCGCCGTGAAGGAGCCCTTCGCCCACGCCATCGTCTTCCCCGACAAGCGCCTCAACCTCACCGCCATCCTCAAGAGCAGCGATGCCGCAGCCCCTGCCTCATCCACCCCCCTCGCGTCCACTTCGTCCATCCAGCCTCCCGCCGCAGCCACAGGCTCCGCTTCCGTCCCGAAACTCGAAACCCAAAACCCAAAACCCTCCCTTCTCCTCACCATCGCCCGCGTCACGCTCTCCGGCGCACGCTTCGTCGCCACCGACCGCTCCGTCACGCCCGCGGTCACCACCGAGCTCGCCGAGTTCGGCGGCACCATCTCCGGCCTCTCCTCCGAGCAGCTCGCCCGCGCCGATGTCGACCTCGCCGGCCGCCTCGGCCTCGCCCCGCTCAAGGTCTCCGGCAAGATCAACCCCCTCAGCAGCGACGCCTTCACCGACGTGAAGGTCACCTTCACCGGCATCGAGCTCCCGCCCTTCACCCCGTACTCCGGCAAGTTCGCCGGCTACACCATCGACAAGGGCAAGCTCAGCCTCGACCTCGCCTACCACCTCTCCGCCCGCGAGCTCGCCGCCGAAAACAAGGTCGTCGTCGACCAGTTCTACCTCGGCCAGACCGTCGAGAGCCCCGACGCCGTCAAACTCCCCCTCAAGCTCGCGCTGGCCATCCTCCGCGACCGCGACGGCCGCATCCTCATCGACCTGCCCATCCGCGGCAACCTCGGCGATCCGGACTTCAAGTACGGCAAGGTCGTCATGCACACCCTCGGCACCCTCATCGTGAAGGCCGCCACCGCGCCGTTCTCGATCCTCGGCGGTCTCTTCGGCGGCGGCCACGCCCTGAGCGCCCACGACTTCGCCTCCGGCTCCGCCGAGTTCGGCGCAGACTCGCTCGCCC
>CAZXHR010000288.1:0-1818 GCA_964640465.1 uncultured Opitutaceae bacterium | reverse complement strand
TTGTCGAGATAACCGGTCACGCGCGACCGGATCTCGCCCGCCTCGACGGCCTCGTCAAGGCCCTCACCGAGCGCCCCGGCCTCAGCCTCGAGATCTCCAGCCAGCCCCAACGCGAGCTCGACCTCGACGGCCTCCGCGCCGCGCAGCTCGATGCCCTCCTGCGCGCCCGCAAACTCCGCGAGCTCGCCGCGAAGACCACCGAGACCATCGACCCGGCCACCCTTCAGCTCACCCCGGAGGAAACCGCCCGCTACCTCGCCGAGCTCCACGCCGAGCGCTGCCCGCCCGCCACCGCTCCATCCGTGGCGCAGGCCTCCGCGCCTGCGATCCCCGAACACGCCGGATCAGCGGCCGGCGCCACGCCAGCCCCGGACCGCGAAACCCGAAACGCGAAACCCGAAACGCATAACCTCCTCGTCCGCACCTTCCGCCGTCTCTTCATCGAGCCGCCGCCCTCCGAGCGCGCCGCCGGGAAGCACCCGGCCTCATCCGCGAAGTCCACCTCGTCCGCTGCAACCGCCAGAACCGCCACGGCCGTCCTCACGCCCGAGGAGATCCGCGCACAGGTTCTCGCCACGATCGTCCCGGGCGACTCCGCCTTCGCCGATCTCGCCGCCAAACGTGCCCAGCGTATCCAGGAGTATCTACTCACGAAGGGGCAGATCGACTCCGCCCGCGTCTTCCTCACTCCCTCCGGCGTCCCGCCCGCCACCGGCTCCGCCTCCGCGCCCCGCGTCATCTTCAGCCTGAAGTGAGGAACCTTCGGATTATCTGGAACTCACGAACTCAGGAAACCGATCCAAGCCACGGAGAAGGGAACCGCTGATTCACGCCGACAACGGATGTAAACCACAGAGTGCGCAGAGAGCACAGAGGAAGCGTTCCTGTTCCACTCGTTCCCGCTCTGTGAGCTCCGTGTCCTCCGTGGTAAATCCTACCGGAATCGCGCGGCCGATCTCCGCGCCCGCGTGATCTTCTCCGTTCCTGATTTCCTGAGTTCCAGATTCGGTCTTCTCCTTCCGGCCTGCCGCAATCCCTACACCCGCGGCAGCTGCGCTCCCCCACTACCCAACTGCGACTCGATGAACTTCAGCAGCTCCTCCCGCCCCTCGCGCTTGGTCGACGACACCGCGAAATGCTCCGGCATCGCCACACCGGCCGCCGCCAGCTCGCGTTCGAACTGCGCCACCGCCTGGTTGAGCCGCCCGCGGCCGATCTTGTCGGACTTCGTGAATACCAGCGCATAGGGCGCATCGCAGCCGTCCAGCCAGCGCAGGAACTCGATGTCGAGCCGCTGCGGCGGGATCGAGGCGTCGATCAGCACGAACACGCACTCCACGTTCTCGCCGCGCTCAAGGTAGTCGGCCACCGCCACGTTGAAATCCGCCCGATCGCCCTTCGCGCCCGCCGCATGTCCGTAGCCGGGGAGGTCGACAAGCCGCCAATCGTTGTTGATCCGGAAAAAGTTCAGCAGCCGTGTCTTCCCCGGAGTGGACGACACCAGCGCCAGCTCGCGCCGCTGCGCCAGCAGGTTGATAAGCGACGATTTCCCCACGTTCGACCGGCCGATGAACGCGAACTCCGGCAGCGCATCCGCGGGCGCGCCCTTCATGGTCGGTGTGCTGGCCTCCAGGACTGCGGTCTTGATGATCATGCCGCAACCACTGCCCACCGTCGCCGCCGAGACAAGACCCGATGCGCGGAACCCTTCGGAATGTGGAGATCGGCAACGCGGGGAAACGCGCCCCCCGCCCCGGATCGCCGTTCTCACGAACGGCGCCACACCATCAGTCGTAGCGAAGCCCGTGAGGGCTTCGC
>CAZXHR010000287.1:3018-3283 GCA_964640465.1 uncultured Opitutaceae bacterium | reverse complement strand
GAGGTAGCTGAGGTCGGCGCGGGCGTGGGTGAGCTGGCGGCGCTCCGTTTCGGCCACGTCGAGCCGTGCGCGCAGGTCGCGAGCCGCGTCCGCCTGGGCCTCGTAGACATCCGCCCGGACGTCCGAAACGGCCTCCAGCCGCTCACGCTCGGCGTGGGGATCGACGTCCTGGGGGAACCGATGAGGCAGCTCGGCGGAAGCATCGCGGCCCGCGGGCGCGGTCGGCGAGTCGGCCCACATCGGGCGGCGCTCCAGCGCGTTCAGG
>CAZXHR010000287.1:0-3008 GCA_964640465.1 uncultured Opitutaceae bacterium | reverse complement strand
TGGTGTCGGTGACGGTTCTGCCCGGGCTCGTAGGCGTACCGCCGAACTGTGCTGCCGCTGTCCAGCCGCCTGATGTGCCAACCCTTCGCCATGCAACCGCCCCTCCCGTCCGCGTGAGCCTGCAGGGCCATTGTAGCGCCGCAACAGGCACGGCGCAACCGGACGGCCCGCAACGGGCAGGGCTGACCCAAAGTCAGATCGCGCCGATCAGCGCGAGGGTGCGCTGGACCGACGACCGCGCATAGCGCTGCGCGGTGACGATCCGTGGGAAGCCGCTGTGGCGGTACCGCGCGGCCAGCATGCTGCGTAGGAAGCCGAGGGCCGCCGCCCCGCCCGCGGCCGTCACCTGGCAGGCGTCTTCGGCCAGCAGCGCATCCTTGACCCAGTGCAGGCCGTTCTCGATGCCCCAGTGACGGCGCCAGTAGTCCCGCAACTGGGCGGCGTCGGCGGCCGCGGGGGCCAAGCTGGTGATCCCATAGCTGACCAGCCGCTGTTCCTTGCCGGTGGTCGGCTCGTAGCGGTAGTAGCTGCGCCGCAGCACCTGCACCGCCCCCGGCCAGTCCAGCCAGGCCACCTCGCCGCTCACCTCCAGGACCCGGTGCTCCAGCCGCCCATGGCGGTACTCGCGCTGCTCCCAGCGGTCGCGGACCGGGCTCCAGGTCGGCGTCGGCGGCGTGTCGAAGACGGCTGCGAGGTCGCGCTGGAGGTCCGGCTGGTTGCCTCGCACCGCCACCAGGTAGTGGCCTCCTTGGGCGACAACCAGGCCGCACGTCTTTCGCTGGCAGTGCAGGGCATCGCCGGTCACCAGTACCCCGCGCAAGTCCTTGTCCGCCAGCAGCGCTTGGCCGCCGGGGATCTCGGCCCCGCCATCGCCGACCGCCACCTGGTCCACGGGGATCCCACTCGCCTCGTCGAACAACGTCACCAAGCGGATCGGCGCGCCCCGCCGCGCGGCTCCGCGGGCCGCTTTGCCGTCCAGCGCCCAGAGCCGCAAAGCACCGTCGTCCAGCGGCTCCAAGGCCGCTTCGAGCTCCGTTCGTTGCTCCTCCGACAGCGCCCGCAAGCGCTCCCGCAGCGCCTCGAGATCCAAGCTCGCGATCACCCGCTGCAAGGTGGTCAGGCTCGGCATCCGCCGTACCTGCACCCCCAAAAAGGCGCGGAGTTCCTCGCTGTGGAACTCCACCCATTCGGCAATCGCCCGCACCCCACCCACCTCCTGCACCAAGCCCGCCAAGACCACCGTCACCAGCAGCCACCACGGATAGCGTTGGCCCCGCTTGGCGCGTGGGTCATCCAGGCTGCGGAGGCAATCCACCAACGTGATACCATGCGATCCGTCCATCGGGCCTTCTCCTTTGCGTGTCAGGCTGAGGAGTTAGACCCGGTGGACGCGACTTTGAGTCAGCCCTGGGGTATTGGGTGTGATCTTGCCCGACGGGAGTCAAGCCGCTTGGTGGCGGCGGTTCCAGCCCTCCTCGATCTGGTCGCAGACCAGCGCCAGGATGCACTCCAGGCCGGTCTCCGACCACCGCATGCCCGGGCCGCGGACGCGGTTCAGGATCTGCTTGCAGGTGCTCTCCACCGCCCCGCTCCCGATGTGGTAGCCGTCCTGGCGCAGGCGCGCGTAGCGCATCCGCGCGCGGTGGGTCCGGAAGTAGCTCAGGACCTCGGCCACCGCCTTGGGGTCCGGGGCCGTCGGCAGGCGGGCGGCGATCTCGCCGATCACCAGGTCCACCTGACCGGCCCTCAACCACCCGCGCCAGGCGTCCGCCAGGGCCTTGGCCCCGTGGTTGCCCACGCACCCCTGGGCGGCCTTCGTGAGGTGTTCCGCCGCATGGTAGAAGTCCAGGATCTCCTCATGCGGCACCCCCACCGGCACCAGGTGCGGCAGCCGCCGCCAGAGCGCGTCGGCCCCGTCCGCCAGCAGCACCATCTCCTGCGCCTGGGCCCCCCCGCCGCGCAGCACCTCCGGCCACACCAGCTGGCTGAAGCTCGCCATCTGCGCCTCGTCCCCCGGCTCCTGCACCACCGAGGACACCGCCCGGATCCACCGCGCCGGCGGTGCCTCGCCCGCCTCGTCCGGGCCCGTCGCCGCCGTCTCGAAGAGCAGCGCCACCCGCGGTTCCCGCCACGGCCGCGCCTCGTCCCGCAGCCGCACCTTGTAGCCGTCCGCCAACACGTACAGCCGCTCCGCCGCCCGCTCCGCCGGGATGGTCACCGCCAGGTTGGCCGCCGCCGCCGCCGCCGCCCGCCGCCGCGCCCCCGCCGCGCCGCCCCCCCCCCGCCCCAACCCCCCCACCACGTTGTCGCTGACCGGACACCCGACGTTCGCCAACAGCGCTTCCGCCAGCCGATACGGGTGCCACGCCCCATACTCCACCGCCAACCGCCACGCCGCCGGCAGCAGCCCGTGCCGCACGTCCGCCGCCGCCCGCCGCGGGCAGCCTTCCGCCCCACACCCCGGACACTTCCACCGCCGCACCGTCACCCGCAAGGCCCCCAACCGGCTGACCACGTACCGCCGCTCGAACCCCTTGCTGTGCTGCCGCCGCTCGCACGCCGCACACCGCGGCGCCGGCTCGTACTGGGCCGCCGCCGCCGTCACCCCCTCCGCCACCGCCGCCAGATGACGTTGCCCCTCCACCCGCACCCGCTCCACCATCGCATCCAGCGACTCCTCCGGCGCCCCTTGCGCCGCCGCAAACTGCGCCTTGACCCACGCCTCGAACGCCGCGACAATCGGCTCCGACAGCCGGTCCACGGTTGTCATCAGGGGTATCCTCCGCGCTGCCCGCGCTCGGATACCCCGATTCGTCACCGCGCGCCCAATGACTCCCTGAACTGGGAGCACACCCCGGCCACCGGCGCTGGGCGCTGACGATCGCCGGCACGCGCCACGCCGGGCCGGTTGAAGCTTGCGGGGCGGCCGCCCTGCCGCCGCCCACCAGGGCGGACACCGGCAGGTTCATGCTGATCACGCCGTTTTCGTAGAACCGGACATTCGACTG
>CAZXHR010000286.1:0-3286 GCA_964640465.1 uncultured Opitutaceae bacterium | reverse complement strand
GGAGCTGCCCCGTAAAGGCATACTCGGCGCGGGCAGCGGCCAGGGGCTGATTCTGAGCCAACCCGGCCGGTAGCACCGAGCCTACGGGGCGCAGCCACAGGGCGGTAGCGATCACGGCCAGCAGCACCACGAGGATCCACGGCGCCGTGGGACCGGCGAAACGCAGCGGTGCCGCCCTGTGCACGGGGCCGTCCATCCGGGGCTGACCTCCAGAAAATCGCCCTGTCGCCCCCGCTGGGATGCTATGCGCTCCACGCCCTTCACGCAAGGGGGCAAGGCGAGCCGGGATCACGGTTTGGCGCCGCCATGAGCCGCGCCATCCTGCCCCGGCGCGACCGAAATTGCGCCGCGACGGGCTCTAGCGGAGTCGGCGCCCTGCGCGTATAATCCCCGGCGCGATAATAGAGTAGGTGTATGGGGTAACGATGGTTGCTCCTCGCTAGGCTGGTCCGTGGTGGCCGGTCTGATCGTGTGGTAGGGTGTGACGATCCACTGAGTCGACCGCTTCGGGACGTGCGTTCATCCAGTCCGACGGTCGCACGAATTGACAGGACCCGATTATCATCCGCGTGTTTATATTCCTCATCCGGTCCTGACTTGTTGACGTGACGCCCGCCGCAACCGATTGGCTCGGCGGCCGTTCGCGGACTTCTGAGGGTTTGCCACCGGAAGACTCGCTTCCGGCTTTCTTCAAGCCTGCCATCGTACCCACCTACTTGGGGTGCGTACGCTACCGCCCCGCCTACGTTGTCTCGCTAAAGGCGGATAAACAATGTGTATTTCTCCATCCCTCCTCGCTGATGCCGGCGCGGCCAATACCTTCAACATCGCAGTCAACCTCCTGTTCGCCGGCTTCGGGGGCGGCGTCGTCGCCCTCTTCCAGTTCCTGCTGGGCCGCAAAGAGCGTCTGCAGCGCGAGAAGGAAGCCGAACGCATCCTCTCCGACGCTTCCGAGCGCTCGGCCGAACGCCTGAAGGCTGCCGAGGTCGAGGCCCAAAAGACCGTCCTGGAGGCCATGCAGCGCTTCGAGGCCGAAACAACCGAGGCGCGCAAGGAACTCAAGGAAGTCGAACGCCGTCTCGACAAGCGCGAGGACGCCCTCGAAAAGAAGATGGACGTGCTCACGACCAAGGAACGCAAGATCGACGCTGCCGAAACCCAGATCGCCGAGCGCGAAAAGGGCGTCCAGCAGAAGCTCGCCGAGGTCGAGAACACCCTCTCCCAGCAACGCGCCGAACTCCTCCGCATCTCGCGCCTGACCCCCGAACAGGCCAAGGCCATCTGCCTCCGCCAAATCGAGCAGGACGTCGAGTCCGAGGCCGGCGAGATCGTCGAACGCATCATCGGAACCGCCGAGGAGAACGCCCGGGAACGCGCGCGGTACATCACCATCTCGGCCATCCAGCGCTACGCCGCCGAGCACACCTGCGAAACCGTCGTCGCAACCGTCGACGTGCCCTCTGACGAAATGAAAGGCCGCGTCATCGGTCGCGAAGGCCGCAATATCCGTGCCTTCGAGAAAGCCACCGGCGTCACCGTCATCGTCGACGATACCCCCGGCATCATCCAGGTCTCCAGCTTCGACCCGGTCCGCAAGGAAATCGCCCGCCTCGCCCTCGACCGCCTCATCCGCGACGGGCGCATTCACCCCACCCGCATCGAGGACCTGGTGGCCGAGGTCACCAAGGAAGTCGAGGCCCGCGTGGTCGAGGCCGGCCGCGATGCCGCCGCCACCGCCATGGTTCAGGGCGTCAACAAGAAGCTGCTCGACATCCTCGGCCGCTTGCAGTACCGCACCAGCTACGGACAGAACGTCCTCAAGCACAGCATCGAGGTCGCACACCTCTGCGGACTGATGGCCGACGAACTCGGACTCGACGGCGTCCTCGCCCGCCGCTGCGGCCTGCTGCACGACATCGGCAAGGCCCTCGATCATGAGGCCGAAGGCAGCCACACTAAGGTCGGCCACGACTTCGCCCGCCGCATGAACGAGCCGCCCGCCGTGCTCAATGCGATTCTCGGCCACCACGGCGACGTGGCCGCCACGCATCCGTACACGCCGCTCGTCACCGCGGCCGACGCGATCAGTGCGGCGCGCCCCGGCGGCCGGCGCGAGTCGATCGAACGCTACATCAAGCGTCTGCAGGAACTGGAAGCCATCGCGACGTCGTTCGACGGCGTGCAGCAGGCTTACGCGATCGAGGCCGGCCGCGAGGTGCGCGTGATCGTCGATGCCGACCGCATCGAGGACCGCTCGGCGCTGAAGCTGGCCCGCGACGTCGCCCGCAAGATCGAGCAGGACGTCGGCTCGTTCCCCGGCGAGATCAAGATCACCGTCCTCCGCGAAGTCCGCGCGACCGAGTACGCCATCAGCGGCAAGCACCGCGGCAACGGCGACCGCGACCGCGCGTCGCACTTCGAGGACGAGCCCGAACCGCAGGAAGAGCAGAAAGAAGCGTAAGCGGCCTCTACGGCTTGGCTGAAGCCGACACCGTGACGCGCCCGGCGACTTCAGCCCAGCGCCTCGCGTCCCCCACCCCGCGTCCGCTAACCGCATCACCCATTCGCGAATCGCTCCCCCCGCGCTGCCCTACCCCCTCCGCGCGCGGTATACTCAGCGCAGGCATCAAAGGAAGAAACTCGGGAGGCCCCATGCGTCACCTGCAACTGACCATCCTCTGCTCGCTCCTGCTCGCCGCCGGCGTCTCGTCGGCCACTGCGGATTCCATCTTGCTGGGGTCGTATAGCTGTGTTCTCGGCCAAGGCGGGGGATTGGTCGGCGAGCAGCTCAGCGGCCCGGTGCGCGTCTACTTGTGCGTGTGGCCCACGATCACCAGCGACTACTGGGACTGCACGGAGGTTGGCGGAACAACGGCGCCGCTCTGGGAGGTCAACTCAGCCGGCACCTACGATTTCACGTCGGCGTCGGAAGGATTCACGACCCTTCAAAGCCTGTGGACCGACGGAATTCGCGGCCTCGTGGGTCCATCCAGCAGACTCAGGAAACCGTCTGGTGGCACGTGGATGGCGGGATTGATCATGTCCGAGTCGCTCTTCTTGGGGCAAGCGCCCGACCTTGTAGGCTATCAGATTGACTTTGTGCGGCTACACGTGTACAGCGTGTCGTTGCTCTGGGATCCCGAGACGCGGCTGAATCAAATGCTGGTTGACACCAAGTGGGAGGTTTGGGGTCAACCGCTACCCGAGCCCGCGGGGGCACTCCTCGCCCTCGTCGGCCTTACGGTCCTGCGCCGCCGCTGACGTGCCACTCTCCGGCCAAGGGCTG
>CAZXHR010000285.1:0-3327 GCA_964640465.1 uncultured Opitutaceae bacterium | reverse complement strand
CCGGGATAGTAGTGGTGCACGAGACCGTTGACCTGCTTGAGGAACTCGATGGCCTCGAGGTTCTCGCGTCCGCCAAACTTGTTCGGGATCCACTCGCCCTCCTTGCGGGAGTAGTCGAGGTAGAGCATCGAGGCCACGGCGTCGACGCGCAGACCGTCGAGGTGGAAGCGGTCGAGCCAAGCCAGGGCGTTGGCGACGAGGAAGCAGCGCACCTCGTGGCGCCCGTAGTTGAAGATCAGCGTGCCCCAGTCCTGGTGGGCGCCCTGCTTCGGGTCGGCGTGCTCGTAGAGGTGCGTGCCGTCGAAGTTCGGCAGCGCGAAGCTGTCGCGCGGGAAGTGCGCGGGCACCCAGTCGAGGATCACGCCGATGCCGCGCTGGTGCAGGTAGTCGACGAAGAACTGGAAGTCCTCCGGCGAGCCGTAGCGATGCGTGGGGGCGAAGAAACCGGTGACCTGGTAACCCCACGAGCCCTCGAAGGGGTGCTCCGCCAGCGGCATCAGCTCGACGTGGGTGAAGCCCATCTCGAGCACGTAGTCGGCGAGCAACGGTGCGATCTCGCGGTAGGAGAGCGGGCGGTTGGCGTCCTCGACGATGCGCTTCCACGAGCCGAGGTGCATCTCGTAGATGGACATCGGCCGGTCGATCGTGGGCTGCTTGGCGCGCGCGGCCAGCCACTCGGCGTCGCCCCACTGGTAGCGGCGGGTGTTGCAGACGATGGAGGCGTTGTTCGGCGGCCCCTCGAAGTAGGTGCCGTACGGATCGGTCTTGAGGAAGACGCTGCCGCCTTGCGAGCGGATCTCGTACTTGTAGACCTCGCCCTCGCACAAGCCCGGCATGAAGATCTCCCACACGCCCGAGGCTCCGAGCGGCCGCATCGGGTGCGCACGGCCGTCCCAGTGATTGAAGTTGCCCACCACCGAGACGCGTGTGGCCGCCGGCGCCCACACGGCGAACGTCACGCCCTTCACCCCCTCGATCTCGCGCACGTGCGCGCCGAGCTTCTTGTAGATGAAGTGCTCGTTGCCCTGGTTGAACAGGTACAGGTCGTACTCGCTGATCGTCGGCAGGAACGAGTACGGATCGTAAAACTGCCAAATGTCGCCCGCGCGCAGCGTGGCCCGCAGCTGGTATCTGAACACGTCGGACCGCTTCGCGATGAACACCTCGAAATAGCCCTCCGGCGACAGCTGCATCATCGGGTAGCGCCGCTCGGGCTTGTGCGCGGAGTCGACGACCTCGCAGGCGCTGGCCTGCGGCAGGAAGGCCCGGACAATCACACCCTGCTCGCTGTCGAGCGTGTGCGGATGCATGCCGAGGAACGAATGGGGCTCGGCGAGCTGGGCCCGCAGGAGAAGTTGGAGGGGGGTGGGACCGGCGGCGGTTGGTGCGCTCATGCGGAGGAAGTGGCGGAAGTATTCCCGCCGAGTCCGGCGATGCAAGCGCCGTGCGAACACATCGCACGCCTTCTGCGGCAGCCGCCTGCGGCCGGCCCCGGCCCGGAGTCACCGTCCCGCCCGCACACCCCGCCGCACCGCGCATTCCCGGGATTGCACCGCGCCACGCTTCCCTCTTTGCTGCCGGCCGCGTGAAGTTCCGAAACACTCTCCTCGTCTCCACCTTGGCCGCGCTCGTGGCCTCCGCGCGCCTCCTCGCCGCCGGCGAAGCGCTCGACTTGGTCTCGGTCTCCGACAAGCCGATCGAGTTCGACTACAACACCAAGCAGATGGTCGTCCGCGACGCCCGCCTCACCTACGGCGACGTCACCCTCATCGCCGACGAGATCCGCTACGACGACAAGTCGCACCAGGCCAACGCCACCGGCCACCTCGTCCTCACCCGTGGCGGCGTCCGCCTCATCGCCGACTCGGGCAGCTACGACGTGGATTCCGGCAAGGTCACCCTCACCAACACCCGCGCTGGCTACTACCCGCTCTACCTCCAGGGCCGCGAGCTCGAGGGCACCACCCGCGAGTTCACCCTCAAGGACGCCACCATCACCTACGGCGAACCCGCCTCCTTCAGCCCGAAGTTGCATGCCAGCTCCGTCGACTTCCTCGAGGGCAAGAGCTTCCGCGCCCACGGCTCGCACCTGAGCATCGGCCCGATCCCGCTGCTCCCGCTGCCCGTCTTCAGCCAGCGCCTCGACGTCCCCCCGGTCGAGACCGAGATCCGCGCCGGCTACCGCGGCTCCCTTGGCGCCTTCCTCGACGTCACCGCCCTCGCCCCCGTCGCCAACGGCGTCTTCTTCGGCCCCGAACTTGGTCTCTACACCAAACGCGGCCTCATCCTCGGCCCCGCCGCCGAGTACAACACCCAGCGCGACGACTCCACCTTCCTCGGGCACTTCCGCTCCGGCTGGCTCCACGACTTCGCCAGCAAATCCGACCGTGGCTTCGGCAAGGACATCTTCGGTGCCGACGACCAGATCGGCCGCGAGCCCGGCGACATCGCCTGGCGCCACCTCCAGACCTACGGCGACCACCTTACCATCATGGGCCAGCTCGCCTACTGGAGCGACTCCGAGGCCCTCCGCGACTTCGCCCGCCCACGCTTCAAGCACAGCCAGCAACCGGAAACCTTCCTTGAGGTCGACTACGCCGGCGACAACTACGTCGCCTCCGCCTTCACCCGTCTCCAACCCAACGATTTCCAGATTACCCAGCGCCGCGTCCCCGAGATCCGCTTCGACGGTCTCGCCACCCCCCTCGCAGGCGGGCTCATCCAGCGCAGCTCCGCCAGCTTCGTCGCCCTGCGCGAGGACGCCTCCACCGTCTCCCCCGACCTCTCCAGCGAACGCTTCGACGCCTACTACGGCCTCGAACGCCCCACCGTCCTCGCCCCCTGGCTCACCGCCACCCCCGTCGCCGGTGCCCGCGTTTCCCACTACTTTTCCCCGCTCGGCGACAAGGACTCCTACACCCGCGTCCTCGCCCAGTTCGGCGGCGACCTCCGCGCCCGCGCCTACGGCCAATTCGACACGAAGAGCGACACCTGGGGCATCGACGGGCTCCGCCACCTCATCGAACCCTTCGTCCAATACCGCTTCATCCCCGATGCCGAGAAGGGCCGCCAGTTCATCCCCGATATCGACCGCACCGCCATCTCCACACGCCTGCCCACCATCGACCTCGCCGACATCCGCTACCTCGACGATCTCAACGAAATCAACACCCTCCGCTTCGGCATCGAACAGCGTCTCCAGACTCGCGGCACCGGCGGCGGAACGCGCGACCTGATCGTCCTCACCCTCGCGCAGGACCGTCACTTCTGCAGCCGCTCTACCGCGGCCGGCCACCGCCCCTCCGATCTCCACGCCGACATCGCCCG
>CAZXHR010000284.1:0-3336 GCA_964640465.1 uncultured Opitutaceae bacterium | reverse complement strand
GACGACGGACTGCTTGAAGTAGTAGACGATGTTGTCGAGGGTCTCGGGCGTCTTGCCTTCCTGGACATAGGGGAAGAGGAACTCCTCCTCAAAGCGGACGATGGTGTAGTCGCCGCCGCGGGCCGGGGCGGCCTGGCTGATGTAGCGGGTGGCGGAGTTGCCGCGGAAACGCAGGAGGTGGTTCCACATGACCTCCGTGGGCTTGGTCGGGATGGGGAATGGGATGCCCATGACGGCGTTGAGGACGCCGTTGGCGTTGGCGCCGAGCTCGGCGGTGGTGGCGATTTTGCGGGTGGCGTCGTAGATGGGCTGCGGGTACGCGGCGCTGCGGCGCGAGGGGTAGACCGGGAGCTTGTAGTCGGGGTAGAGCTGGAGCAGGGCGAGGTGGCCGGCGGTGAGCTGGTCCTTGTACTGCGCGAGGTTGTCCTTGGTGACGGTGTAGAGCACCTGGTCGGCGGCGAAGGGATCGGGGTGGTGCATGCCCGGCGTGTAGCCGGCGGGGGCCTCGGCGATGCCGCCGGTCCAGGCGGGGATGGTGCCCGCGGCGTTGCCGGCGCGCTCGGCGCCGACGGGCGTGAGGTCTTTGTCGAGGCGGGCGGCCTCCTCGGGGCTGACGGCGGCGACGAGGGCGGAGCCGAGCAGAGCGGGGAGTGCGAGGGCGAGGGTGCGGAGGGTTGGCATGGCGGGGAAAGGGTCAGAAGGAGTACTTGAGGGTGGTGGAAACGTAGTCGCGGTCGTGGATGAGGTTGCGCGAGCCGGCTCCGGAGAAGTTCGCGTAGCGCAGGTCGAGCGACCAGCGGTTCTGGTAGGTGAACTCGACGCCGAGGGTGGTGGTGGTGCGGCCCTCGACGAAGTTGCCCAGCGGGAGCGGGGTGTTGCCGAGGATGTCGTAGGCGAAGCCGATGGTGGGCGCGAGGTTCACGCCGGCGAAGACGTTGTTGTACTCGAACTTCGCGAGCAACTGGGCGCCGGCGGAGAAGTCGTCGGCGAACCAGGAGCCCGGGGTGGCGCGGAGGGCGCCGTTGCCGGTGGCGACGAGGTCGGCGGCGCTGTTGGTGGTGTAGGTGCCTGGGGCCTCGAAGCGCAGCTCGGATTTGGCCGGCAGGCTGGGGACGGAGACGGCGGCGAGCTCGGCGACGAGCGACCACTGGTTGGCGCCGAGGAGACGTCCGAAGACCTTGGTGGCGGTGGCCTGGGCCTGCCAGACGCCGTGTCGCTCGTAGCCGCGCACGTAGGTGCCGTAGCGGCCGGCGTAGTTGCCGAGCTGGTTGTGGGTGCCGTAGACGGTGCCGGCGGAGGCATCGAGGGCGGAGACGGTGGCGGAGAGCAGCTCGACGTCGTCGATCTGGAGGGGCTGGTTGGCCTTGTAGGAGACCTCGCCTTGGAGCGAGACGCCGGTGCCGCCGAGGGTGGTGTTGAAGCTGCCGCCGTAGAGCTGGATGTCCTCGGGGTATTCGAGGAAATAGCGGCCGGTGGCGGCGGCGTTGAGGAAGGCGATCTTCTTGGCGCCGGCGATGGCGGCCTGGACGGGGGCGGAGCGCAGAGTGGCGAGCTGGGTGGCGTTGAGCGCGGCGGGGTTGGTCTGCGAGAGGACGATGAGTTGCCAGAGTCCGGCGGCTTGGGTGGCGGCGGCGGATTGGCTCAGACCGGTCGACATCAACGCGGCGGTGAGCGGGGCCTGGAGGTTGGTGTTCACCGGGCCGGTCGGCGTGATCGCGCCGATGAGGGGCGCGCGGCTGTGGTAGTTGAGGAAGAAGAGGCCGAACTCGGTGTCGCCCAAGCTCGAGGACAGATAGTGGGCGGCGAGGCCGAACTGGCCCTGGTGTTTGGCGAGCTTGTCCTCGGCGCGGGGAATGGCGCCGAGCGTGCCCTGGTCGGAGAGGGCGCCGTAGCCGAGGTAGACGCGGTCGCCGCCGACACTGGCGTAGTCGTTGGTGCTGAAATAGGAGCCGCGCGGGTCGAGGTCGGTCTTCTTGAAGGCGAGCAGGTAGAAGGCGTCGAAGGAGAGCGCCTCGCTCACGGAGAGCGAACCGGAGACCATCGGCACGGGCTTGAGCGCCTCGCGCAGCTCGGAGCCGGGGGTGCGCAGGCGGGAGACGTCGACGGGGTTGATGGCGTTGATGCCGTTCGGGATGAACGTGCTCTCGCCCCAGCTCAGGACCTGGCGGCCGAAGCGGAGGTTCGCGGGCATGCCGGCGGCCTCGAACTTGTAGCTGAGGTAGGCGTCGAGCAGGGCGATGTCGGTCTCGACTTTGCGGCGACCGAGCGTGCTGAGCGGCGTGCGCTCGTGCTCGGACTCCTCGACCTCGAAGTCCTTGAAATAGGTGGTGCGGAAGAAGGCGGCGAGGTTGCCGTACTTGAGCTGGAGGTCGTGGGTGCCCTTGAAGACGGTGGAGTAGAGACCTTTGCCGTAGTTGAGGTTGCCGTCATCGCCGTTGACGGAGGCAGCGGTGCCAACGGTGCCGTCGTAGGATGACGAGGTGGCGTAGAGGTCGGCCGCAGGGTCCTGGAGCCGGTAGGCCGTGCCGACGGAGAAGGTCGAGTCGAGGCTGCCCTGAAGCGCGCCGTAGTCGAAGGTTAAGGCGTGGGCGGCGGAGGCGGCGGCCAAGAGCGCACCGGAGGCGGCGAGCGCGCGCAGGCTGGCTGGGCGGGCGGTTGGTGTTGGCTGGTGTTTCATGGATGCTTAAGCTCGGCACGGGCCGAGGAGGCGGGTGTCGGGTTGGGTTTAGGGATCTGTAGCCTGACCAATCGGGCCACCGAGCCAAACGGGCGTCCGGGCGAGTTCAAGGCCGAAGGCGGGCCCCGGGTCTCGCATTGTAAGGAGCCTAATCATCGCACCGAACGCGCATCGGTCGGGCCGCCACCGGTCAAACCGACAGAAGGCAACGAAGAGAACAAAGTCCTGAAGGACCGGGTATCGGCCGGCGGACTTTGGCGCGCCGAGTAAACGATGATCCGGTACTGCCGCCGCGTTGTCGCCCGCCGGTCATGGTCTTAGTTCCCTTCGTTACCTTCTGTCGTCGCGGAATTCGGGATCGCTCGATTCTCCGACGCGGCGACGAGGGAAGCTGTATCTGTCGGCCGCGATGCACGGGGGCGATGGAGGCAATCAACCGTTGCGCTGCCGCGCGTTTCGCGATGAGTTCGGCGGCATGGCGTCCGGCCTCGGCGAATTCATCCACATCAAGGGTGCCCGCGAGCACAACCTCAAGAACCTCGAGGTGAACATCCCGCGCGGGAAGCTCGTCGTCGTCACCGGCGTGTCCGGCTCGGGCAAATCCTCGCTGGCCTTCGACACGCTCTACGCCGAGGGCTACCGCAAGTACATGGAGAGCC
>CAZXHR010000283.1:1221-3383 GCA_964640465.1 uncultured Opitutaceae bacterium | reverse complement strand
ACCCAGAGGTTTTCCGCTACATCCCCGGCGTGGCCGCCAAGCCGTGCGTCCCGCGCGCGACCGGCGATGCGCGCATGCTGGCCGACCGTCTGACGACGCTGCTCACTCAGGGCGGCGCCTTCACCGTGCTCAGCCGCGAGGAGATGAAGAGCGTCTTTGCCGAGCAGGACCTCTCCAAGCTCGCCGACGCCGTGGACGAAGGCACCGCTCTGCCGGACGGCAAGATCGAGATCGCTCAGGCCCTGATCGTCCCGAAGATCACCGACTACAAGCTGACCCAGTTGCGCGAGGAACGCGTCATCCCGCAGTTCGCCCGCGACCAGCGCGGCCGCCGACTGCTGGACCGCGCCGGCCGCCCGCTCCAGGTCGGCGAGGAACGCGTGTTCATCTACACGCACGGCGCCGAGGTCGAGGGCTCGGTGCGCGTCGTCGATCCCGCCACGGGCAAGATCCTGTTGAGCCACACGGCACGCGTCACACCTGAGCCGCGCCGCAACTTCGGCAGCCCGCCGAGCGAATCGGCCGAGGCCATCGCCAGCCGCGCCGTCGAAGAACTGGCGATCGACTTCTTCCGCGCCGTCGCCCCGACGCGCATCCGCGTCGACCTGAAATCGAAAATGGTGCTGGTCGCCACGGACTACTTCGATGGACGCTATGACGAAACCACGAAGCTCGCACGCACAATCAGCGAGTTCATCGTCGCCGTCCGCGATCTGCCCGAAGGCGCCGACCGCAACGACTTCCGCCTCGCTATCGCCGAGGAAGGCGGGCGCGAGAACCTCTTCGAGCAGGAATTCACCTGGTCCGGCAGCGTCGGCCCCCAAGGCGTGTCGTACCGCGTCCCGATGGAGACCCTGACCAAGACCGGCGGCGAGCGCTTCGTCCTCAAGCTCTACAGCGTCGGCGACCCCGAGCCGAAAATCGAGCGCAAGTTCACGTTGGTGACGCCGAAGTAACTCCACCGCCGACGTCAGGGCAAAGACGCCACAGGGGCGATAATGTCGCGCTCGCGCACCACCGCGCGTCGCATCACCCACTCGCGCCGTCCCCCAATTTCCCCCGCTCATGCTAACATGGTGTCATGGGTTCGATTCGTCTTCAGAACGTCTGCAAGCAGTTCGGCGGCCAGATCGTCCTCCATGACGTGACGCTCGATCTGCACTCCGGCCAGGTTGCCGCGCTCATCGGCCCCAACGGCGCCGGCAAGACCACCATCTTCCGCCTCATCGCGGGGCAGTACCCGCCGGACACCGGTACCGTCACACTCTCGAAAGGCCTCGAAGTCGGCTATCTCTCGCAGGAACCGATCATCGCCGCACAGAAGACCCTGCGCGATGCGGTCGCCGAGGCCTTCGCCGACCTTATCGCCATGGAGCAGCCCCTCCAGCAGCTCGGGCAGGAACTCGCCGACGAGCACGACGGCCCCCGCGCCGGCGAACTCATGGCCCAGTACGACCGCCTGCACGCTCGCTTCGAAGCCGCCGGCGGCTACTCCTTCGAGCAGCGCCTCAACGAAGTCCTCGGCGGCCTCGGCTTTTCCACGACCGACCACACCCTACCAGTCAGCGCGCTCTCCGGCGGACAGAAGTGCCGCGCCGCCCTCGCCAAGCTCCTGCTCGCCGGCGCCGCGGATAGCTCCGGCGCCTCCGACCAGTTCCTCCTGCTCGACGAGCCGACCAACCACCTCGACATCGATGCCGTCCGCTGGCTGGAGAAGTTCCTCGCCGGCCACCACGGCGGCGCCGTCATCGTCTCCCACGATCGCTACCTGCTCGACCGCCTCGCCGAACGCACCGTCGAAGTGCAGCCCACGCCTTCCGGCGGCCGCCTCGAATCGTACCCCGGCAACTACACCAACTTCGTCAAGACGCGCGAGCTGCGCCGCCTCTCTGCCGAGCGCCAGTACGAGCAGGACAAGGCCTTCGTCGAGAAGGAACGCGAGTATATCGCCCGCTACGGCGCCGGCCAGCGTGCCCGCCAGGCCCAGGGACGCCTCAAACGCCTCGAGCGCCAGATCGCCGCCGGCGAGTTCGTCCTCGAGCGCCCCGGCGAACGCCGCGACACCAAGCTCGAATTCAGCGATCCCAACCGCGCCACCGGCAGCAAGTCGCCCGGCTCCTTCGGCGGCGCCGGCCCGCCCGCTGGCACGCGCAGCGGCACTG
>CAZXHR010000283.1:0-1211 GCA_964640465.1 uncultured Opitutaceae bacterium | reverse complement strand
GTTACGGATGGATTTGTTGTTGCTGTCCTCCATCGCGTTGCGTGTGCCGTTCAGCCCCAGCACGGCAAGCAGCAGCATGCCGAGCAGGGAGGCGACGATGAGAAGGACGAACCGTTGCGACACGGACAGGTTCTTGAGCGACATCTTGTTCTTCCTGAAAGACTTGGGCTCCGCGGACGCACGGAGGAGCGACCACACCGGTTCGTCTGACTTTGATTTCGGCGGCGCCGGCCAGACCGCTGGCACGCGCAGCGGCACTGAGATCGTCCGCGTCGAAGGCCTCCGCAAGCAGTACGGCGAGAAGGTCCTGTTCACCGACCTCGCGCTCGAACTCTACGCCGGCCAGCGCCTCGGCATCACCGGCCCCAACGGCACCGGCAAGACCACGCTCCTGAAGATTCTGCTCGGACAGGTCGCCGCCGACGCCGGCAGGGTCCGCGTCGCCCCAACCGCCCGCGTCGGCTACTTCGCCCAGGAAGGCACCGGCCTCGATCCCGCCAAAACCATCGTCGACGAAATCCTCGCCGTGCGCCCGCACCTGCTCGAACGCGACGCCCGCCACATCGCCGCCCGCTACCTTTTCGGCGGCGAGGACGTCTTCAAGCGCATCGGCTCGCTCTCCGGTGGCGAGCAATCCCGCGTCCGCTTTATGAAGCTGATCCTCACCGCGCCCGACGTCCTCGTGCTCGACGAACCCACCAACCACCTCGACATCCCTTCACGCGAAGCCCTCGAAGAGTCGCTCGCCGACTTCCCCGGCACGATCATCACGGTCAGCCACGACCGCTACTTCCTCGACCGCATCGCCCAGAAACTGCTCGTCATCCGCCCGGAAGGCCACACTGTCTATCCGGGCAACTACACGTACTACATCGAGCAGATCGAACGGCAGAAGGCCGCCACCGAGGCCCAGGCCAACGCCACCCGCGCCGCCGCACAGGAGGAACAGCAACGCCGACAGAAAGCCGCGCGCCAAGCTGCCCGCGCCGCGCGCGGCCGCGAGGAGACCGCCGAACTATCCGCCCTCGAGAAGCAGCTCAAGAAGCTCAAGCTCGACGCGTTGGAAACGTACATCCACGAACGCGAAACCCGCGTCACCAGGTTGCAGGAGCGTTTCGGCGACGCCACGGTCTACAAGGACCCCGCCCAACTCGAACGCCTGCAAGCCGAATTCGACCAGGTTACGGAAGAGCTCGCCGCCGCCGAAGAAG
>CAZXHR010000282.1:0-3407 GCA_964640465.1 uncultured Opitutaceae bacterium | reverse complement strand
AGCGCCTCTCTCCATCATCCCGAGCCAAGCTCAATCCTTCGTGAGGATCGGGGTGCTGTCGGGACCGGTCGGCTTGCACTGGACATCGGGCGACGCGCTGCGGGTGGTGCGCTCGCGCCGAGTGAGGAAATTGAGCCGGCCGGGTCGCCCTGAAGGGACGACCTACGCGTACTGCGGGAGGACGGTCTCGGCGACGGTGGCGTCGAAGAGGTCGCGGCGGCGGACGCGGTCGAAGGCGTGGAGGAGGTCGTCGGTGCGGACGCGGGCGCGGCGCTCGCCGGTGTAGTCCTCCATGATCCGGCCGTGGTGCATCATGATGATGCGGTCGGGGAGCTGCACGGCCTGCTGCATGGAGTGCGTGACCATGAGCGCGGTGAGCTTCTCGCGGGTGACGATCTCCTTGGTGAGGACGGCGACCTGGTTGGCGCTCTTCGGGTCGAGGGCGGCGGTGTGCTCGTCGAGCAGGAGGAGCTTGGGGCGCAGCCACGTGGCCATGAGGAGGGTGAGCGCCTGGCGCTGGCCGCCGGAGAGCGTGCCGATGGGGTTCTCGAGACGGTCCTCGAGCCCCATTTTCAATGTGCGGATACGGTCGGCGATCTCGTCGCGGACGCGGTGCGAGAGGGCGAAGCCGAGGCCGCGCGGCTGGCCGCGGCGGGTGGCGAGCACGATGTTCTCGGCGATGCTCATCTCGGCGGCGGTGCCGGCGAACGGGTTCTGGAAGACGCGGCCGATGAGCGTGGCGCGGCGGTGCTCGGGCCAGTCGGTGATCGCGTGGCCGTCGAGCTCGACGGTGCCGGTGTCGGGCAGGAAGGTGCCGGCGACGGCGTTGAGCAGCGTGCTCTTGCCGGAGCCGTTGGTGCCGATGATGGCGGCGAAGCAGCCGTCGGCCAGGTCGAGGTCGATGCCGCGCAGCGCGCGGACCTCGTTGGGCGTGCCGGGGAAGAACGTTTTGGCGAGGGAGCGTATCTTAAGCATGGTGGCGTCCTCCGAAGATGCGGCGGCCGAACGAGCCGAACCAGCGCGGGAGCACCAGAGCGGCGAAGACGAAGGCGGCGGTGACGAGCTTGAGGTCGTTGGGATCGAGGCCCCAACGCAGGGCGATGGCGATGAGCAGGCGGAAGAGGATCGTGCCCATGATGGCGCCGACGATGGCCATGCCGGGGCTGCCCTTGCCGGTGAGCGCCTCGCCGATGATGATGCTGGCGAGTCCCCAGACCATCATGCCGATGCCCATCTGGACGTCGGCGAAACCCTGGTACTGGGCGAGCATGGCGCCGGCGAGGGCGACGAGGGCGTTGGAGACGGCGAGGCCGAAGACGAGCATGCGCTTGTCGTCGGCGCCCTGGGCGCGGGCCATCTGGGCGTTTTCGCCGGCGGCGCGGATGATCGTGCCGAGGTGGGTGAGGAGGAAGAAACGCAGCGCGACGGCGACGGCGGCCACGGCGACGAAGACGGTGAGCAGCATCGCGACGTCGCGCGTGGGGACGGACCAGCCGAGGATGCCGATGGACTCGGCGCCGGCGAGGCGGCGGAGGAGCTTCTCGGGACCGTCGGCGAGGGTGGGGACATCGAGCAGCGGGACATTGCTGCGGCCCATGACGCGGAGGTTGATCGAGTAGAGGGCCGTCATGGTGAGGATGCCCGACAGGAGTTCCTGGATGCGGAACTTGGTGTGGAGCAGGGCGGTGACGGCGCCGGCGAGGGCGCCGGCGCCGCAGGCGACGAGGGTGGCGGCCCACGGCGGCCAGCCGTGCACGAGCAGCACGGCGGCGGTGGCGGCGCCGAGGGTGATCGAGCCGTCGACGGTGATGTCGCAATAGCGCTGGATGCGGAAGCTGATGAGCATGCCCAGCGCGAGCAGCGAGAGGATGAAACCGATGGTGAAGGCGCCGATAACGAGCGTCATGAGAGGTCCTCCGAGGTGAAGTGGACGGGGGCGCACCAGCAGGCGCCGCGGATGAAGGCGCTGCGGCCGAGGCCGAGCGCGGGGCGGTCGTCCTCGACGAGGTGGAGGAGGGCCTGCGGCGCGGCGGTGGAGAAGAGCTGCTGGACGGTGGGGGCGAGGTCGATCGCGCCGTTGGGCAGCGGGCTGAAGGGGAAGACGACGGCGTGGGCGTGCGCGTACCAGCCCTCGTGCGAGGGCAGTGGTGGCAGCTCGACGCCCTGCAACGGCGCGGAGCAGGCGAAGGCGACGACGAGGGCGAGCTCGCCCTCGTGGACGCGCTCGCCGGAGAACGCCAGCCACTCGCGCACGGCGGGGAACTCGGCGGCGGCGGTGTCGGCGGCGATGAGGCCGGGCGAGCGTGCCCAGGACATCCCGACAAGGCCGTCGACCTCGGCGAGGACGACGGCGGCGACGCTCTTCGAGCCGGTGGTGGCGAAGGCGCCTTCGAGGAGGCGGTCGAGGGTGAGCGGTTTGCCGCCGTCGGCGGGTTGGAAACGGAGGAGGTGGGTGAAGGCGCCGGTGGCGCGCAGGGCGTCGGCCACGCGGAGTTTCGGGACGAAGTTGCCGGTGCCGACGAGGTAGTCGGGCGCCTCGCTGCCGTCGCCCGGGAGGAAGGCGGTGCAGCCGGCGACGGAGAGGAAGTCGCCGAAGTGGGCGGCGGGTTCGTCGCCTTGGCCGGGGGAGCCGATGCCGAGGGCGGTATGCTGCGCGCCGAACTCGACCTCGCGGCAGGAGGCGACGTCGATGGGCGTCCACGTTTTCCAGTTACCGGGGCGGGAGGCGCGCAGCGGTGCGGCCGCGCCGGGGAGCGTGTGGGTCTCGATGGCGGCGCCGGCGGTCGACCAGCCGGCGGGCGGCGGGGCGGCGGGCTGGGGCTTGGCGGTCTCGGCCAGTTCGGCGCCCTCGTCGAGGGCGAGCAGGGAGTCGAAGCCGGACATGCGCAGCGTCTGCACGATAAAATCGGCGGCGCGGACGATCTTGAAGGAGCCGCGCACGGCGGCGACCTCCCGGTGGGTCTGCAGCAGCGAGCGGATGCCGGCGGAGCTGAGGTACTCGAGGGCGGAGGCGTCGAGGCGGAGCTGGTGGTGGCCCTCGCGCACGGCGCGGCGGGTGGCTTCGAGGAAGTGCTCGGCCCAGGCGGCGTCGAGCCGGCCCTCGGCGCGGATCTCGAAGCGGTCGGGGAATGCGGCGGTGGTGAGTTTCATTGCCGTGGTTGGGGGATGAATTCGCTGCGGTGCAGGTGGTTGCGCACGACGGCGAGGAAGAGGTCGGGCTGTTCGAGGTGGTGGAGGTGCGAGGCGTGGGGGATGACGGCCATCGAGCCCTGCGGGAGACGGTCGCGGAAGCGTTGCAGGGTGGCGGGCGCGGCTTCGTCGTGCTCGCCGCAGAGGAGCAGCGTGGGCTGAGCGATCTCGTGCAGGCGCGGGAGGAGATCGTGGCCCTTGAGCGAGCCGGTGACGGT
>CAZXHR010000281.1:3009-3468 GCA_964640465.1 uncultured Opitutaceae bacterium | reverse complement strand
AGCCAGCCGCGGGCGGCATAGTCGCGGAGGACGGCGGCCATGTCGGCCGGCGTTTCATCGTAGCCGCCGAAGGCGTTGGGCAGGCCGGCGTTCGGATAACAGGTGACGTGGCACTCGGCGATGGCGGCGAGCTCCTCGAGGTGCGGGCGCATGTCCTTCGCGCCGAGGGCGCAGTTGAAGCCGACGGAGAAAGGACGGACGTGGCGCACGCTGTGGTAGAACGCGGAGACGGTCTGGCCGGAGAGCGTGCGGCCGGAGCGGTCGGTGATCGTGACGCTGATCATCACGGGCACGCGGATGCCGAGCTCGTCGAAGCGCGACTCGGCGGCGAAGAGGGCGGCCTTGGCGTTGAGGGTGTCGAAGATGGTCTCGACGAGCAGCGCGTCGACGCCGGCGGCGAGGAGCGCGCGGATCTGCTCGGTGTAGGCGGCGACGACTTGGGCCCAGGTGACGGCGCGG
>CAZXHR010000281.1:0-2999 GCA_964640465.1 uncultured Opitutaceae bacterium | reverse complement strand
GAGAGCGTGCGGTTGAGCGGGCCGACGGCGCCGGCGACGAAGCAGCGGCGGCCCGGCGTGGCGGCCTCGGCGGCGCGTGCGGCGGCGCGGGCGCAGGCGACGGCGGCGGTGTTGATCTCGGCGGCGAGGTGCTCGGTCTTGTAGTCGGCCTGGGAGATGGCGGTGGCGTTGAAGGTGTTGGTCTCGACGAGGTCGGCGCCGGCGGCGAAGTAGCGCGCGTGGATCTCGGTGACGACGTCGGGGCGCGTGAGGGCGAGCAGGTCGTTGTTGCCCTTGAGGTCGTGCGGGTGGGCGGCGAAACGCGTGCCGCGGAAGTCCGCCTCCTGCAGCTTGTAGGTCTGGATCATCGAGCCCATCGCGCCGTCGAGGATGGCGATGCGCTGCGCGAAGAGCGCCTCGAGGGCGGCGGCGGAGTCGGTGGCGTGGGCTGGAGCTGCGGCGGACATGGTGGAGGGGACCATGAGGTGGCGGAACCGTCCGTCAAAGCAAAACATATCAACGAAAACGGATGCGATGATTCAAGCATCGCATCCCGCTCCGGGCGCGGCCACCGCTCCTACTCGGCCCGGAGCGAAAACGAGGTGGGCGAGTCGACCGCGGAGCTGTTGCCGACGAAGACCTGGAACTCGCCCGGTTCGGCTTCCCAGGTGCCGCGGGCGGTCGTGAAGGCGAGGTCGGCGGCGGTGAGCGTGAAGGCAACTTCGCGGCTCTCGCCGGGCTGGAGCTCGACCTTGGCGAAGCCCTTGAGCTCCTTCACCGGACGCGTGAGGCTGCCGACGACGTCGCGCACGTATAGCTGGACGACTTCGGCGCCGGCGCGGGCGCCGGTGTTGGTGAGGGTGGCGGTGATGCGCAACGTGTCGCGCGGGCCGATGGTGGTGGTGCTCAGGCGGGGCGCGGAGAGCGCGAACGTGGTGTAGCTCAGACCGAAGCCGAAAGGATAGAGCGGGGTGTTGGGCGTATCGGTATAGTGGGACCAGAAGACGCGTCCGTCGCTGCCGGTGGGCCGGCCGGTGTTCTTGTGCGCGTAGTAGATCGGGCACTGGCCGACGGCGCGGGGAAAGCTCACCGGCAGTTTCCCGGACGGATTGCGGCGGCCGAAGAGCACATCGGCGATCGCATGGCCGGCCTGCGAGCCGAGATGCCATGTCTCCAGAATAGCGGGCGCCCGCTCCGCGACGGGGCCGAGGACGAGGGGGCGGCCGCCCATGAGCACGACGATGACGCGGGGATTTGCGGTGGCGACTGCGGCGAACAGCTCCTGTTGCAGGCCTTTCAGTCCGATGTCGGCTTGGCTGCGTCCTTCGCCGGTCTGCCAGGCGTCCTCGCCGAGGGCGAGCACCACGACATCTGCCCGGCGGGCGGCGGCGACTGCGGCGCGGAATCCGGAGCGGTCGGTCGTGTTGAACTGCGAATCCTTCGCCGCGAAGCGGTCTCCGATCGTGACGGTCGCGCCCTCGGCGTAGTCGACGACCGTGCGCGGGCCGACTGCTGCGCGGATGCCTTCGAGCAGGGATACGGCCGAGTCGCGCCGTCCATCTCCGCGCCAGTTGCCCAGCGGCGAGTCCTTGTCGACGGCGAGCGCGCCGATCACGGCGATGCGCCGGATCTGCGGGCTGAGCGGCAGGAGCGAGCCGGTGTTCTTCAGGAGCACGATGGACTCGCCGGCGATTTCCCGGGCGGCGGCGAGATGCTCCGGCGCCTCGAGCAGACTGCGTTCGCGCGCGGGATCGCAGCGGCGGTAGGGATCGTCGAAGAGTCCGAGGGCGAACTTAACCCGCAGAACGCGGCGTACGGCTTCGTCCAACACAGCGGGCGAGACGGTGCCGTCGGTCACGAGGCCGGCGAGGTGGCGGTCGTAGGCGGAGGACTCCATGTCCATGTCGTTGCCCGAGAGGATCGCGAGTTGGGCGGCGTGGCGCAGGTCGGCGGCGAAGCCGTGCGGGAGGGTCTCGCGGATGGCGCCCCAGTCGGAGACGACGAAGCCGGGGAACTGCCACTCGCCCTTGAGGATCTCGCGTTGAAGCTGGGCGCTGGCGACGGAGGGCAGACCGGCGATCTCGTTGAACGAGGTCATCACGGTGGCGGCGCCGGCCTCGATGGCGGCGCGGAAGGGCGGCAGGACGACGTCGTGCAGGGTGGCCGGGGAGAGATCGACGGTGTTGTAGTCGCGGCCGGCCTCGGCGAAGCCGTAGGCGGCGAAGTGCTTCACGCAGGCCGCGACGGAGTCGGGCGCCCGGAGATCGGTGCCCTGGAAACCCCGCACGCGCGCCGCGGCGAATGCCGCGCCGAGGAACGGATCTTCGCCCGCGCCCTCCATGATGCGGCCCCAGCGGGCATCGCGGCAGATGTCGACCATGGGTGCGAAGGTCCAGTCGATGCCGGTCGCCGCTGCCTCCGTGGCGGCGATACGGGCGGAGCGCTCCGCCGCTGCGGGATTCCAGCTCGCCGCTTCGCCGAGCGGCAAGGGGAAGATGGTGCGGTAGCCGTGCACGACATCGTAGCCGAAGAGCATCGGGATGTGCAGCCGGCTGCCGTCGACGGCGAGTTGCTGGAGGCGGCGGACCGCCTCGACGCCGCGCACGTTCAGCATCGAGCCGACCCGGCCGTTGCGGATCTTCTCGAAGAGTGCGGCTTCGTTGGACGCCTCCAGGACCGGGCCGGTGGGGTCGAAGAAACTGCTGAGCTGGTGGAGCTGCCCGACCTTCTCCGCGAGGGTCATCTGCGCGAGGAGTGCGTCGATGCGCCCCTCCGTGGCGGGATCGACCAGCGGGGCCGGTGCCGCGACGAGGGAGGACGCGAAAACAAGGCAGAGGGAAAGGATGCGAAATGCGGTTGGGCGCATGATGGAGCGGGGGATGTGGAGTCGATGGTGCGTTACTCTGGGCGGAGCTTTCGCGACGAACAGCCGGAGGGCAACCATCGGGCGTCGCGCGTGTGCTGCCCCTAATCCTCACGATTCCCGGGGTTGGGTGCATTTTTGGTGAAGGCGGCGGGGA
>CAZXHR010000280.1:0-3501 GCA_964640465.1 uncultured Opitutaceae bacterium | reverse complement strand
CCTCCCCCGGACCGGCCCCCATGCCGAAGTCTGTGGTCGAGCCTCCTACAGAGCTTGTGCCACCGCCACTGCCGACAGCGGCTCTCGAGCCGCCTCAGCCCGCCTTTCCTCCACCAGTCCGGCCGGCCGGTGCACCCCCAGTGCGACCGCCAGTCAAAGCCGCCAATTTCCCACCGCCGCCCGGATTTGCCAAACCAACCGCGGCCGCCAGCAAGCAGCCACCGGCCGCCACACCCGCCAAACACAAGTCCAGCACAACCCTGCTGCTACTCCTCGCGGTCATCATCTGCTGAGTCGCGGTCGGCTATTTCGCCGATCCGCTCGGTGTGTTTGCCCACCCGCCCGCTCCGGCCCCGAAGTCCGTCGCCACGCCACCCGCTCCGATCGCGGCTGAACCCGTACCGGAGACACCAGACCCCGCCGCTGTCGCACAGCCCGACCCCGTGCCCGCTGCCCCGGTGGAAGCCGAACCGGAGATTCCCCCAACTCCGCCGCCGCCACCGCCGCCCCTGCCTGAGATCATCAACGCAATCTCCGCGCTCAAGTTCTCCGGCGCCCGCATGAACAGCAACGGCGGTACCATCATGATCGGCCCACGGGTCTATAACGCCGGCGATATCATCAACGCTGAGCTGGGCATCACCTTCGTCGGTTTCAACGACGGCACCTTCACCTTCCGCGACGACCGAGGCGCCACCTACCAACGCCGTTTCTAGCCCCTCCCCACGCAGCGCCCACACCCACTCCGATGCCGATTTCAGTCTCCAGCCCGGAGACCGATACCTCTGGCATCATGAGTCCCCATGGCCACAAGCGCGACGCCTGGCACCGCAGCCTCGGTGAAGACGAGCTCCCGGCCATCACCAGTCCGGCAACAAAGCAAGCGCTCGAGCTCGCCTTGGAAATCGCCCGGGAGTGCCACGATCACCAGCGTCTCCTCGATCCCCAGGAGGCGCTAGCCGTGGCGTGCCGAGCCGGCCACAACACAGAGACGCTCTACTCGATCGCGCACCGCTCCGCCCGCGCCACCGGCGGAGATCCGGACATCGTCCTCGCGCACCTCGAGCACCACTGGCCCGATTTTGCCTGAGCCGGCAGCGGCATGCCGCCTTGCGCCAAAGGCCTGCCGGGCCGCAACAGTCGTATGCAACCCCCGAGAAGCGCCAAAGCCACCGGCTTTCGCCGATGGCTTCGGTGATAACCCCTTGGCCGCGGCCCCCCGCGGCCGTTACCAGAAATGCTTCAGGGCTGCAGCGGCCGGATCGAGCCGTCGGCCTCGTAGAAGAGCTCCTGCACCTTCACGCAGCGCCGGTGGCTCACGCCGCCGGAGAGTGTCGCGTCGTGGTAATACAGGTACCACTTGCCCTTGAACTCGACGATCGAGTGGTGCGTCGTCCAGCCGAGCACCGGAGGCAGGAACGAGCCGCGGTAGGTGAACGGCCCCGTCGGGCTCTTGCTCGTGGCGTAGCAGAGCAGGTGGGTGTCGCCCGTCGAGTAGGAGAGGTAGTAGGTGCCGTTGTACTTGTGCAGCCACGGGCCCTCGAAGTAGCGGCACGAGTTGTTGCCCGCCCGCAGCGGCACGCCGGACTGGTCGACGATCACGGCGTCGGCCGGCTTCGTGGCGAACTGCAGCATGTCCGGGGTGAGCTTGGCGATCTTCGGGCAGAGCGCCGGCGCCTCCTCGGGCGGAGTCTTCGCATCGGCGATGAACCGGCCGGTCGCCCAACACTGGAGCTGTCCGCCCCACAGGCCGCCGAACACCATGTAGAACTGGCCGTCGTCGTCGCGGAACACGCAGGGGTCGATGCTGAAGCTGCCCTTGATCGGCTGAGGCTCCGGCACGAACGGCCCCTCGGGCCGCGTGCCCACGGCAACGCCGATGCGGAAGATGCCGTCCTTGTCGCGCGCCGGGAAATAGAGGTAGTACTTGCCGTCCTTGAAAGCCGCATCCGGCGCCCACATCTGCCGCGAGGCCCACGGCACCTGCTTGAGATGCAGCGCCTCGCCGTGATCCGTCGCCGGCCCCTCGGGGGAGGCCTGGGACAGCACGTGATAGTCCGTCATCTGGTACTGGTCGCCGTTGTCGTTCTCCTCCACATCGAGGGCGAGATCGTGCGACGGGTAGATGTACATCCGACCTTCGAACACATGGGCCGAGGGATCTGCGGTGTAGATGTGGGAGACGAGGGGGTGGCGGTTCATTGACGTGGGGGATCGGGAACGCCCGGCCGGGCCGCCGCGGCGGCTGCCGGTGTTGAGGCTGAAGAACAGCCGCAACCCACGTGTGAAACCGACCCCGGTATTGCGCTAACATTTGAGCCGCGCAGCACCTCTTCGGCGCGTACCCCGCGCGTTGCGCCCTCGCCGCCCGTGCCGAAATCCGCAAGAACGGCAAAGCAAACCGAGGACCCGCTCTGGCATCCTCGCCGCGTCGCATGACACCGAACCGCACCACCACCCTGCACGACTACCACGAACGCCTGAACCGCGTGCTGCTCCACATCGACCGCCACCGCGGCGAGGAGCTCACGCTCGACCGGCTCGCGGCCGTCGCCTGCCTCTCGCCCTGCCATTTCCACCGGATCTTCCGCGCGATGGTCGGCGAGCCGCTCGGGCAGCATGTGCAGCGGGTGCGGCTCGAAACCGCCGTGGTGCAGCTCCAGACATCCTCCCGCAGCGTGCTCGATGCCGGGTACGAGAGCGCAGCCGCCTTCTCGCGGGCCTTCGAGCAACGGTTCGGCGTCTCCCCGACCCAATGTCGCCGCGAGCACCGCTTCGAGCTGCAGGTGCGCGCGACGCAGTTCCGTACCATCGACGCCACCACCATGATCACGCCAGAGATCCGCCAACGCCCCGCGACCCCCGTCGCGTTCGTCCGCCACATCGGCCCCTATGCCACCGTCGGCACCGCCTGGGAGAAGCTCTGCGGCTTCGCCGGCCAGCACGGCCTCTACGGCCCGAATACAGCCTGCATCGGCATCAGCCGCGACGACCCCCGCATCACCGCCGCCGAACAGCAGCGTTACGACGCCTGCCTCACCCTCGACCGCGAGTTCGCCCCCGCCGGCGAGATCGGCGTCCAGACCATCCCCGGCGGCCGCTACGCCGTCTTCGTGCACCGAGGCCCCTACGAACAGCTCCTCGCCACCTACGACGCCATCTTCGGCGACTGGCTGCCCACCAGCGGCGAGAAACTCCGCGACGAGCCCTCCTTCGAGGTCTACCTCAACCACCCCGAATCCACCCCGCCCGCCGACCTGCGCCCCGAGATCTGGGTGCCGCTGAGTTGAGCCGCGTATCCGTCGGTCCGCCGCCCGCGCGAGCCTCTCCCGGGCTCGCCGGGCCTGAGACAAGGTCTGGTGTTGCACTCCCCCGCGCCGGCTCCCTTGCTTGCCGCCCTCACCCCACCGACCGACACGCCATGTCCCGCCAACACGAAAGCTACAAACCCCTTTCCGAAAACGAGCTCTACGAGCTCGGAGGTTTCCTGGAGTCGCCGCT
>CAZXHR010000279.1:0-3527 GCA_964640465.1 uncultured Opitutaceae bacterium | reverse complement strand
TAGCCGTGTTCCTCGCTGCGGTGCGGTACGCGGCTGGGTAGTAGCCGGGCGATGAGGGCGAGGAGGTCTTCGGTGCGGTAGGGTTTCTGGAGCACCGGGCTGCCTTCGGGGATGCTTTCGCCCTCGGCGGGGGATTCGGCGGCGTAGCCGCTGGCGAAGGCGACGGGGATATCCGGGCGGATCGCGCGGCAGCGGCGGGCGGCTTCGAAGCCGCCGAGGCGGGGCATCATCACATCGAAGTACAGCAGGTCGATGCCGGCGGGGTTGCGTTGGAAACGTTCGACGGCGGCCTGGCCGTCCTCGACGCTTTCCACGGTGTAGCCGGCGCGGGTCAGGGCGGCGGCGGCGACGCGGCGGATGGGGTCGTTGTCCTCGGCGAGGAGGATGGTGGCGCCGGGGGCGGCGGCGGCGACAGCGGCCTTGGCGGGAGACTGGGTCGCGGGAGTGGCGCCGGGCTTATGATAGGGGAGGTGGATGACGAAGCGGGCGCCGTGGCCGGGCTGGCTGAAGACCTCGATGTGGCCCTCGTGCTGGCGGACGATGCCGTAGACGACGGCCAAGCCGAGGCCGGTGCCCTTGTCGCGGGGCTTGGTGGTGAAGAACGGCTCGAAGATGCGGTCGACGGTGGCTTGGTCCATGCCCTGGCCGGTGTCGCTGATGGTGAGGCGGGCGAAGCGTTCACCGGGGTGGCGGCGGAGGTGGGTCGCCGTGAGCATGTCGAGGGAGATGGATTCGAGCGTGAGCGAGAGGGTGCCGCCGCGGGGCATGGCGTCGCGGGCGTTGACGGAGAGGTTGAGGAGGATCTGCTCGAGCTGTCCGCGGTCGGCCATGACGGTGACGGGTTCCGGGGCGGGCTGGAGTTCAAGGCGGATGTTTTCCGGGATGAGCCGGCGGATCATCTTCACGTGGGCGGTGAGGAAGTCGTTGAGCTCGGTCTCCTCGCGGGCGAGGGTCTGGCGGCGGCTGAAGGCGAGGAGCTGGCGCGTCATCTGCGAGGCGCGCTGGACGGTCTTGGCGATCTCGCGCAGGGATTCGGCGCGTTCGGAATCGGTGAGGGAGGGATCTTCGGCGAGCTGGGCGTTGCCGCCGATGACTTGGAGGAGGTTGTTGAAGTCGTGGGCGATGCCGCCGGCGAGCAGACCGATGGCCTCGAGTTTCTGCGCGTGGCGGAGCTGGTCCTCAAGGGTGGCTTGGCGCTCGGTGGCGGTGCGCAGTTCGGTGATGTCGCGGATGAAACAGAGGATGGCGGGGCGGCCGTCCCAATCGATGGCGGCGATGCTGGATTGGACCCAGCGGCGGGAGCCGTCGCGGCGGATGGCCTGCCAGCCGGTGTGGAGGGGCTGGTGTTCGCCGCGCAGGGCGGCGGCGGCGCGGGCTTCGAGTCCGGCGCGGTCTTCGGGGGCGACGCAGGTGTCCCAGCGGATGCGGTCGGCGACGGTTTCGTTGTCGTAGGCGAAGAGCTGGAGGGCGGAGCGGTTGGCGAAGCGGACCAGCCCCTGCTGGTGGACGACGATGCCGACGAGGGCGGATTCGATGAGGCTGCGGTAGCGGGCTTCGCTGTGCTTGAGGGCGGCGGCGGCCGCGTCGCGTTCGGCGATGCGCTGGGCGAGCGAGGTGCGGGTCTCGGCGATGGTGCGGGAGAGACCGGCGAGCTCGGCGACTGAGGACTTGATCGCGGGGGCGGGGCCGAGGTCGAGCTCGGCGATTCGGCGGGCCTGGCCGGCGAGGGCGGTGAGTGGGGTGGCGAACCGGCGGGCGAGCCAGCCGGCGAAGAGAAACGCGATGAGGAGGGCGAGGAGGCCGGTCAGGAGCGTGGTGCGTTGCTGCTCGGTGGCGGCGGGGACGAGGTCGCTCTCGGGCAGCAGAACGCCGATCCAGAGGATTTTGCCGCCGCCGATCTCGAAGGGGGAGAAGCCGGCCCACCAAGACTCCCCGCCGGCGCGGATGCTGAACTGGCTGGGGCCGTGGGATTGTTGGGTATGCCACGCGGCGACTGCCGCCGCGGCTTCGGGGTAGTCGGCGGTGTCGAGGGGCTGGAGGATGGCGGCGCGGCTGCGGTCGGCGACGGCGGGTCGGTCGTCGCCGGGGGGGCCGAGGACGCGATCATCGTCGGTGAGGACGAAGAGTCGGCCGTTGGGGGAGGGGCGGGCGGAAGTACTGAAGTGGGCGATCTCGTCGAGGAGGAGGTCGTAGGCGACGATGAGGATCTTGCCGGCGGGGTCGCGGGCAGCGATGGAGGCGGAGATGCCGGGTTTGCCGGTGGTGAAGAGGGGGTAGACGTCGGTCCATGCGATGAGGGGAGAGCCGACGAGGTGGGCTTCGTTGAGGGGGAGATCGGCGAACTTGGCCATGGCGGCCTTGTGCCAGGGGCGGAGGCGGCCGTCGTAGCCGGGCAGAGGCAGCTCCCAGTCGAGGAGCGGGGTGTGGCCAGTGTCGTCCCAAAGGGTCCAGCGGGTGGTCTTGCCCCAACTGGCGGGGCGGAAATCGCGGGTGAAGAACTGCAGCGAGGGACCGGTGGGGGGCGGGGGCAGCTTGGTGGCGACGGAGGCGAGCAGGGGCGAGGCGCGGACGGCGGCGTTGTAGCGCATCACCAGGAACTGGCTGCCGGTGAGGTCGCCGATCATGAGGGAGTCGACCTGCGGGAGGGAGAAGAGGTTGGGGAACAGGCGGTCTTTGAGGAACGTGGGCTCCTTGATCGAGTAGCGGCCGGTGCGGATGGCCGAGTAGTCCTCGAGGACTTTCTGGCGGATGGGGTCGAAGATGCGGTCGAGACGGACTTCGGTCTCGTGGCGCACGCCGGTCATGAGCGAGTCGGCCTGGCGGCGGGCGAGCGAGCGGGTGCCGACGTAGGAGGCGATCAGCAGCGTGGCGGTGACGAGGACCAGGAGCAGCGCGAACGACAGCCAGAGCGCCTGATGCATGGGCAGTGGGCGGGCTGTGGGGGCGGGGGGCGGCATCGCGGGGGCGGGGGTGCGAGGGGGGGCGGACGGTGGAGGCGATCAGCTGCGGGGCGGTGACGAGGACCAGGAGCCGCGCGAACGACAGCCAGAGGGCGTGATGCATGGTCAGTTGGCGGGCTGTGGGGGCGGGGGGCTGCATCGCGGGTGCGGGTTGCCGGTGGGACGGCCCGGACAATGCGTGCCGGCTTGGGGTGAGGCAATCGCCGTTTCGGGAAGGGCGGCGGGCGGCCGAGGGCGGAAGGCGCGAAATGCCAGACTCCGGATACGGGCGTGCCGCCCTTCGGCGCCGGCGCGCCGGGTGGGGCGAGGCCGAGGGCGTTTGCGCGCGCCCAAAATCCCGCTTGCCTCCCCGGGCGCGGTCGGGTGCTCTCGACGCCTTTTCCTGTCAGCAACATCAACCAAAACAACGGAACCTAGTTCCCAAGGATAATCGCAAGGCGGCCCTCGTTGGCAGCCTGTGGTAACCGTAGGAGCCATAGATTATGAACATCACCATCAAAGACCTGCTCGATGCCGGCGTACACTTCGGCCACCAGACCAAGCGTTGGAACCCGAAGTCCAAGAAGT
>CAZXHR010000278.1:2166-3545 GCA_964640465.1 uncultured Opitutaceae bacterium | reverse complement strand
TCCTCGCCCTCCACGACGCCGTCGAGGCCGCCCGCGCCGGCGAGGCCGGGGCCGGTTGCGCCGTCGTCGCCGACGAGGTCCGCACTCTCGCCCAACGCTGCGCCGCCGCCGCCCGCGAGACCACCGCCAAGATCACCCACTCTGGCGAACGCACCGCCGCCGGCGCCGCCATCGGTACCGAGGTGGGCCAGACCCTCGCCGACATCCTCGCCAAGGTCCGCGAACTCGAGACCATCGTCGCCGCCATCGCCTCCGCCTCGCGCGAACAGAGCACCGGTATCGGCCAGATCGCCACAGCCACTCACCAGATCGACCGGGTCACGCAGGCCAACGCCGCCTCCGCACAGGAAACGGCCGCCGCCGCCCAACAACTCGAACACCGCGCCCTCTCGTTCATGCAGGCCTCCCGCCATCTCCAGGAAGTCGTCCTCGGACGCGTCAGCACGGATACACCCTCCGCAACCCCGCTCGAGCATTCCCTGCTTTCCAGCACGGAGGGCAATCTGCCGTCCCCCTCGCCGGCCCATTCGCGCCGCGCGATCACCCCGGTCTGAAAGCCTAAGAGCCGCGATCCGCCTCCCCGTGGAGCTGCTCGCGAGCAGCTCTTTTCAGAACTCCACGCGCCTCGGGTTTCGCCGCTCTTGCGAACGGCGCCACGGAGTGTTCGCCAAACGCGCAATTCTCCGGCGTAGGGCGCGGCTTCAGCCCGCCCTGGCCGACTCCGCGCTCGCACCCGACCCGGAGCCCACCCCCGCCCGGTCGCCCTGAAGGCACGACCTACGCCGCACCACTCCCGCGCCCCCGCCGGCGTTGACCCCCGCCAGCACGCCCGCCACGGTCGGCCTCCCGCACCATGAAGCAGCCGCCCGCCCCGCCTTCGCCCCAGCCGGACACCAGCCGTTGGCTGATCCCCCTCGCGATCGGCGGCATCGTGCTCGCAGCGCTCGCCGCCTACGCCAACAGCTTCTCCGGCGTCCTCGTCTACGACGACGAGCCGGCCATCCTGCTCAACCCCACGATCCGCTCGCTCGGCGCTCTCTGGCAGGCGCTCTGCCCGCCCGCCGACACCACCGTGAGCGGCCGCCCCGTGGCAAACCTCTCCTTCGCGCTCAACCACGCCTTCGGCGGCACGCAGGTCTGGGGCTACCACGCGCTCAATCTCCTCATCCACGCCCTTGCGGGGCTCACGCTCTTCGGCCTCGTGCGCCGCACACTAGCCAGAAACTGGCTGCCCCAGCCCGCCGCCGAAGTCCCCGTCTCCGGCAAACGGAAACCGGGAAACCCCCCCACCGCGACGCCGGGCGGCGCGCCCCCCCGCCCCCCCCCCCCCCCCCCCGGGCCTCGCGGACCAGCGCGCCGACGAAGCGCTGCAGATCCCG
>CAZXHR010000278.1:0-2156 GCA_964640465.1 uncultured Opitutaceae bacterium | reverse complement strand
CCCCCGTCTCCGGCAAACGGAACCCGGGAACCACCCCCACCGCGAAGCCTTCCCCCGCCCCCGCCCTCCGCTCCACCGACGCCACGCTGCTCGCCTTCGGCGCCGCCCTGCTCTGGACGCTGCACCCGGTCCAGACCGAGGCCGTCACGTACATCGTCCAACGCGTCGAGTCGCTGATGGGGCTCTTCTTCCTGTTCACCTTCTACTGCTTCGTCCGCTCCCTCGGTTCACCCCACACGACGCGCTGGCGCGTGCTGGCCGTCCTCGCGTGCCTGCTGGGCATGGGCACGAAAGAAGTCACCGCCACCGCCCCGCTCCTCCTTTTCCTCTTCGACCGCACGTTCGTCGCCGGAAGCTTCCGACGCGCTTGGGCCGAGCGCCGCGGCTTCCACCTCGCGCATGCCGCCACCTGGCTGCCGCTCGCGATCCTCGTCGCCACCACCGGATGGAACCGCGGTGGCACCGTCGGCTTCGGCGTCGGCGTCTCGCCCTGGACGTACTGGCTCTCGCAGTTCGAGACCGTCACCCACTACCTCCGCCTCACCCTCTGGCCGCACCCGCTCGTCTTCGACTACGCCACAACGTGGACGCCCGACCTCGCCGCCATCGTTCCCTACGCGCTGGTCGTGGTCGCGCTCGTCGCGGCGACCTTCTGGGCGCTCCGCCGCCATCCCGTCGCCGGCTTCCTCGGCGCGTGGTTCCTCGTGATCCTGGCGCCGACGAGCGTCGTCCCCAGTTCGGTCCAGATGATCGTCGAGCACCGCCTGTATCTGCCGCTCGCAGCCGTGATGGTCGCCGTGGCCTGGGCGCTCCACCGCTGGCTCGGCCGTCGGAGCCTCGTCGTGTTTCTCGTTCTCGCCGCCGGGTTGGGCTGGGCGACCGCGCAACGCAACACCGTCTACCGCAGCGAGCGCTCGGTCTGGAGCGACACCGTCGCCAAGTGTCCGTACAGCGAGCGCGCGCAGAACAATCTCGGCAACGTGCTCCTCAAGGCCGGCGAGACCGCCGCCGCCATCGACCACTACCGCACCGCGCTTCGCCTCCGGCCCGACGCCGCCGACACCCACCACAATCTCGCCAACGCCCTCCGCCGCACCGGCCGTCCGCAGGAGGCCATCGAGCACTACGAGCAGGCGCTCCGCCTCAATCCCCGCATGCCCGACTCCCACACCGCGCTCGGCATCGCGCTCGAGGAGGCCGGCCGCGCCGCCGAGGCGCCCGCCCACTACGAACAGGCGCTCCGCCTCGATCCCACCTATGCCGACGCCCACAACCGCCTCGGCATCGTCCTCGCCCGCTCCGGGAAACCCGAAGCGGCAATCGCTCGCTTCGAAAGCGCGCTGCGCAGCGATCCCTCCCGCACCGACATCCGCAACAATCTTGGCAACGCCCTCCGCGCAACCGGCCGCATCCAGGAAGCCATTGCCCAGTATGCGGAGACGCTTCGGCTCGACCCGAACGACGTCGATGCCCGCAGGAACCTCGGGCGCTCGTACGCCATGTTGAACCGGCTCCCCGATGCCATCGCACAGTTCGAGCAGGCGCTCCGCCTCACGCCCGCCTCGTCCGACACCCACTGCGAGCTCGGCATGCTCCTGTGCATGGCAGGACGCATCCCCGAGGGGCTCCGCCATTTCGAGCAGGCGCTCCAACTCGATCCCGACAACGCGCAGGCCCATCTCTATCTCGGCATGGCCCTCGAACAGACCGGCCGCTCCGCCGAGGCCGCATCCCATTTCGAACAAGCCCGCCGCCTCGGTGCCTCGCTCCCCGCCTCCGGCAATTGAGGCGATCCATCTGAACCTCAGCGTAGACGCGCGCCGGGGCGCGGCCTTTCCGGAAAGTAAATGGTTCGATCGGAGCGGGGCCGTCTGGATGGGCTCTGCTTTGAGCGGTGATCAGTAACGGAAGTTCACCACAGAGGGCAGGGAGGACACAGAGGTTCGTGCGGGAACGTTTTCCAGGACTCTCCCGGTTCTCGGTGCCCTCTGTGGTGCAATTCCGGGGCAATTCACTTGAGAGAGAAAATCAGGGGCAGATCGGTGGGCGGTCGTTGGAAGTCAGGAACCAAGCTGGTTTCGGACGCCAGCCTCCGAGCGCACTGCGACTGGACTCTGACCGCGTGCTCGTGGCCGACTTCCCCAACCATGCCGGCG
>CAZXHR010000277.1:0-3637 GCA_964640465.1 uncultured Opitutaceae bacterium | reverse complement strand
CGGCGGGAGGGTGTATCCGAAGAGCGAGAGCTTGGTGCGGAGCACTGTGTCGAGGCGGGGTTTGTCGGCGGGATAGAGTGAGATCAGGCGTTTGCCCTCCTGTTGGTAGAGCTGCTGCTTCTTGAGCATGCCGATCTTGTAGTCGGCGGTGTCCATGCCCCAGTACTCGATGTAGAGGTCGAGCTCGGGCAGGTAGAAGTCGGGCCGGATGGCGTGGCCGGCGAGGATGCGAAAGCGCTCGTCGTAGCGGTAGGCGATGTGGTGGGCGGCAAGCCAGTCGGCGATGAGGCGTTCGCCGTCGGATTGCACGAGGGTGCCGGCGCGGGCGACGATGGTCTTGTGGAGTTCGACCTTGGTGTCGAAGTTGCGCCGGTCGAGGAAGACCTCGTCGAAGCAGTGGTCGCAAAAGGTGCGTTGGAAGGCTTGGCTGCTGCGGGTGTGCTCTTCCGGGGTCACCAACCGGCCGCAGCGCGAGCAGCGATGTTGGGCGTCGGCTTCGAGCAGGCGGACGGCTTCACGGATCGCCTCGGCTGCGGAATGGGCGGCGCGGCGGACGTAGTCTTTGGCGGTGTCGTTGGCGGCGAGATCGTCGAGGTCGTGGAGATGATCGCGGGCGGCAGCACCGTAGCACTTGAGGGCTTTGAGCGCGTATTGCCTGACTTGTGGATGCGGGTCGCGCAGGGCGACCGGGGCGAGGGCTTGCACTGCTGCTGATGGATCGGCTCCGAAGGCCGCGAGCTTGCCGATGGCCGAGGCGGCGAGCCGACGAATCTCATCGGAGAGCAGGGCGAGGAGGCTGACGAGTTCGGCCAAGGCGGCCGGATCGGTACCGCGACCGAGCTCCAGTGCGCGTTGCACGCTCTGGTGGTGAAGATGTCGGTCCATGTTGGCGTTCATGGGGCGGAGGCGAGCGGGAGAGAGTCAGTTCAGGGTATGGCGGAGGAGGGAATGACGGGGCTGTGGGCGTAGGTGGTCATGCTCGATGGAGCGGCGATTCGCGCATGATGATAGCGTGTGGGGTTGGACAACTGCAGGGTGACACCTGGGTCGGGTGGTGCATCCGGAGCCTGTATCTATGACTCCGGACGTGCAATGCCAGAGTGTGGAGACGCGTGCCAAGAAAGACGGAGCGCCGCTCTCGCGAGCGGCGCCACAGTGCGGTGAAGGGTGAGTCGGGAAAATGGCTACAGCGGCATGTCGACGTGGATGGCGGTGGTGCCTTCGATGCGGCTGAGCTTGTGGGGGTAGCTCTGGAAGAGACCGAGCATGGCTTCGTTCTCGGGCGCGACCTGGGCGTGGAGCGAGGCGAGCCCGCGTTTCTTCGCCTCGGCACGGAGGCGGTCGAAGAGGATACGGGCCATGCCGAGGCGGCGCTTGGTCTCTCGGGTGACGAAGGCGACCTCGGCGCCCTTGCCGTCGGCATCGAGGTAGTAGCGGCCGACGGCGTGGATGACCTCGCGCGGGCCCTGCATCTCGAGGATGGCGAGGGCGAGGTCGCGGGTCTGGTCGACATTGACGAGCTCGTAGGCGCGTTCGCGGCTCATGCGGCTGACCATGTAGCCGTAGCGCGACTCGATGGTCTCCTGCGTGTGGGAGTAGAAGAATTCCTGCATGCGGCGCTCATCGGAGGGTTGGATGGGGCGCAGGAAGTAGGGCTCCTTGGCGAGGAGGAGCTTGGTGGTCGCGATGCCGGCGAGGCTCTTGGGCGGTGCAGAGGCGAGCTTCTCGTAGACGGGGACCCAGCGGCGCGCCTTGGCGACGGCGAGGAGATCGGCGCGGTGGTCGGGGTGGGCGATCTGGACGAGCTCGAGTGCGCGCTCGCGGATGCTGCGGCCGCGGAGGGTGGCGATGCCGTACTCGGTAACCACGTAGTGGACATCGCCGCGGGAGGCGACGATCCCGGTGCCGGGGTCGAGCTCGGTGACGATGCGGGAGGCGCCGTCGGGCGTGGTGCTGTGGAGGGCGACGATGGGGCGGCCGTCGGGGCAGAGGGCGGCGCCGCGGAGGAAGTCGGTCTGGCCGCCGAAGCCGCCGACGAACTTGTGGCCGATGGAGTCGTCGGCGACCTGGCCGGTGAGGTCGACCTGCTGCGCGCCGGCGACGGCGACCATGCGGCGGTTCAACGCGATGGTGGCGGGGTGGTTGACGTAGTCGCTGGGGAGGAAGACGACCTTCTTGTTGCCGTCGACATGGTCGTAGAGGCGTCGGGAGCCGACGGCGTAGGCGGCGACGGTCTCGCCCGCATGCTGGCCTTTGCGTTTGTTCGTGACGGCGCCGGATTCGATGAGGGTGAGAAGGCCGTCGCCGAGGCGGTCGGAATGGATACCGAGATGGGTGTGCTCGCGGAGCGCATGGGCGATCGCCAGCGAGGGGGCGGTCGAGCCGATGCGCAACGTGCTCTCGTTCTCGACGAGGAGCGCGACGTGGGCGGCGATGCGCTCGTCGATCTCGTCGATGGCGGGGATCGGAATCTCGGGGAGCTCGGCGGGGGCTTCGATGAAGGCCGCGATGCGGTTCCAATCGACGCGGGTCTCGCCGGCGGTGCGGGGCAGCCGGGGGTTGACCTGGGCGATGACGATGGGCGCGGTGTCGACCGCGGCGCGGGTGATGTCGCAGGAGACGCCGAGGGAGCACCGGCCGGATTTGTCGGGCGGGGTGACTTGGACGAGGGCGACGTCGAGGGGGAGAATGCGCTGGCGCAGGAGCGAGGGAATCTCGAAGGCGTAGGCGGGGGTGTAGTCGGCGCGTCCCTCCGCGAGCGCCTGCTGGACGCCGGGGCCGAGGTAGAGGGAGTTGGCGTTGAGGTGCCCGTGGTATCTGGCGTCACCCCAGGGCGAGTCGCCGAGGGTGAGGAGATGGAGGAGTTCGACGTCGACGAGCTCGCGGTACTGGGCGAGCAGGGAGTCGACGAGCGCGGCGGGGACGGCGGCGTAGGAACCGAGAAAAACGCGGCTGCCGGGCCGGACGAGCGTGGGCCAGTCGGCGGGTTGGAGCGGTTGCGGCGGGAGCTTGCGTTTTTTGGAGGCCACCGTGCGGAGAGATCGATTTGAAGGGGAATCGTGTCGCCGTCTCCGCCGGACGCGAGCGGGAAGACTGCGATGTGGCGAAGTATCGCGCGGGCCAGGCGCGGCGGTGCAATTTGCCGGACGGTGGCACCGCCGGCTCCGGATTACTGCCGCTCGGCGGCGCCGGCTTCGTAGCGGGCGATCCACGCCGCCGACCACGTGGCAAAGTCGCCGGCCTCGATGTGGGCGCGGGCCTGGGCCATGAGATCGAGGAAGAAGTGGAGGTTGTGGATTGTGAGCAGCGTGCCGGCCAGCATCTCGCCGGCCACGTGCAGGTGCCGCAGGTAGGCGCGGCTGAAGTGGCGGCAGCAGTAGTTGTCGAGGCCGTCGACGATGGGGCGCGGGTCTTCGCGGAAGCGCTCGTTGCGCAGGTTCATCGCGCCGTCGGGGGTGAAGACCAGGCCGTTGCGGGCGACGCGCGAGGGCATCACGCAGTCGAACATGTCGACGCCGAGCCCGATCATCTTGAGCAATTGCGGCGGGGTGCCCAGGCCCATGGCGTAGCGCGGGCGGTCGGTGGGGAGGTGTGGGGCGGTGGCGCCGACCTGATGGAGCATCTCCGGCTCGGGCTC
>CAZXHR010000276.1:0-3651 GCA_964640465.1 uncultured Opitutaceae bacterium | reverse complement strand
CAAGGTCAGCCGCACCGATGCGGATGCCGGCTACATGGTGCGCGACGGCAAGCCGTGGTTCATCGATTACCAGGGCGGCCGCCGCGGTGCGCTCCACTACGACCTCGCATCCCTCCTCCTCGACGCCAAGGCCAACCTCCCCTTCGCCTTCCGCGACCACCTCAAGCAGGTCTATCTCGACGCAGCCGGTGCCCTCACCGAGATCGACACCGCCCGCTTCGAGGAGTTCTTCCGCGCATTCTCCCTCATCCGCCTCATGCAGGCGATGGGCGCCTACGGTTTCCGTGGTTTCTACGAGCGCAAGTCCCACTTTCTCCAGAGCGTTCCCTACGCCATCCGCAACCTCGAGCACCTCCTCCAGCAGGGAGAGCTGCCCGTCCCGCTCCCCGCCCTCTCCGACGCCCTCCACCAGATCGTCCGCTCCACCCGCCTGCGCGAGATCGCCCAGGTGCCGCTCACGCTCACCGTCGGCATCGAGAGCTTCTCCTACAAAAACGGATACCCGCAGGACGACTCCGGCCATGGCGGCGGCTTCGTCTTCGACTGCCGCTCGCTCCCCAACCCCGGCCGCGAGGAACGTTTCGCCCCGCTCACCGGACTCGATGCCCCCGTCGCCGACTTCCTCCGCAGCCACGACGAGGTCGCCCGCTTCGTCACGCAGACGCTCCTCCTTCTCGAACCCGTCCTCGCCGCCTATCAGAAACGTAACTTCACGCGCCTCTCCGTCGCCTTCGGCTGCACCGGCGGCCGCCACCGCAGCGTCTCCTGCGCCGCGGCACTCGCCCGCCAGCTCCGCGCCCGCGGCGGCGGGGTCGTCGAGGGGCGCCATCGCGAGCAGCCCCAGTGGTCGATAAAAACGTGAAAACGGCCCCGGCTGCAGCGCCTGCCCGGGTTTTCCCTAGCCATCATTCATACCGGCGTCTCCATTCCGTCATCCGTTCACGATGAAAGCGATGGTCTTCGCCGCCGGCCGCGGCACCCGTCTCAAGCCGCTCACCGACACCCGTCCGAAGGCGCTGGTCGAGGTCGGCGGCGTCACACTCCTCGAGCTGACCCTGCGCCGGCTCGCCGCCGCCGGCGTGGTCGAGGCGATCGTCAACCTCCACCATTTCGGCGAGCAGATCCCCGCCTTCATCGAGAAACACGGCCGCTTCGGCCTGCGCCACATCGAGTTCTCGCCCGAGCCCGAGCTGCTCGACACCGGCGGCGGGCTGAAGGAGGCATCCTGGTTCTTCGACGACGGCCGCCCCTTCCTCGTCCACAACGTCGACGTCCTCAGCGATATCGACCTGCGCGCCCTCGCCGCCGAGCACCTGCGCACCGGCGCCCTCGCCACGCTCGCCGCCCTGCCGCGCCCCACCGCGCGCCCCCTATTCTTCGATACTATTAACCGCCTCGTCGGCCGCCGCTCGCCCACCACCGGCGACACCTTCGTCCGCGCCCCTCAGGGCGAGGCCGTCGCCCTCGGCTTCTGCGGCATCCAGATGGTCTCGCCAGCGATCTTCCGGAGGATGACCGAAACCGGCGTCTTCCCGATCGTCCCCTGCTATCTGCGACTCGCCGGCGAGGGCGAACCGATCAACTGCTTCCGCGCCGACGGCGCGAAGTGGCGCGACTGCGGCCGCCCCGAGGACCTGCGCCCGCTCTGACGTAAAGCTCCGCCCGTCCGTCCGTGGCGAAGGCCGCCAAGGCCTTCGATCCGTGCACCCGCTCCATGGCACAGAACCTTCCCGTCGCCACGGTTTAACCTCTTGCGGCCACCTGCCACGTCCGGCTTTCTCCCCACAACCATCCCGCCATGCCCTTCCGCGTCTCGAAGGCCCTCATCACCGCCGCCGGCCCGGCCCAGCGCCGCCTCCCGCTCCAGACCCTCACCGATCGCGACGGCGCCCAGAAACCCGCACTCGCCATCATCCTCGACGAGATGCTCGCCGCCGGCATCGAACAGGTCGGGCTCGTCCACGCCAAAGGCGACCGCGACGCCTACGCGAGCGTCCTCGCACCCTACACCGCCAAGCTGACGTTCATCGAACAGTCCGCACCGCTTGGCTACGGCCACGCCGTGCTCTGCGGCCGCGAGTTCGTCGGCAACCAGCCGTTTCTCCTCCAGGTCAGCGACCACCTCTACGTTTCCCAGACGGCCGAGAGCTGCACACGCCAGCTTCTCGATACCGCCGAGGCGGAAACCTGCGCCGTCTCCGCCGTCCAACCGACCCACGAGAGCCAGCTCCAGTACTACGGCGCCGTCGGCGGCACGCTTGTGCCGGCACGCCGAGGACTCACCACCATCGAGCATGTGTTGGAGAAACCGACACCGACGCTCGCCGAACAGCACTGCCTCGTGCCCGGCCTGCGCGCCGGCTACTACCTCTGCTTCTTCGGCATGCACGTGCTCACCCCGTCGCTCTTCGAGCTGCTCGACTCGGCCCGCCGTGCCGCCCCTGATGCCAAGCTAGGCCTCTCCCCCGCGCTCAACGCCCTCGCCGCCCGCGAGAAATACCTCGCCGCCGTGCTGGAGGGCCGCCGCGCCAACCTCGAGGCGCATTTCGGCCTCCTCCGCGCCCAGAGCGCCCTCGGCCTCAGCGGCACCAGCCGCTCCGACATCCTCGCGCTCCTCGCCGAGGAACTCGCGCTCGCCGCCGAGAAGCAGTCGCCACGGAGCTGAGCCGCCATGGATTCGCTGCTTCAGACCCTCGTCGAAGGCCGCACCCCGGCCGACGAACCGCAGTATTTCGAGCAACTCTGCCGCGCCGCCTCCCGCGCCGAGCTGGAAACGATGGCCGCGGAACTGGAGCAGTTCCGCCGCACGACTCCAAACTTCTACCACCGCGTCCGCGCGCTCTTCTTCCTCGAGGCGATCCACCGCTATTTTCTCCCGCCGCACTACGCCGCCGACAACGCCGGCTCGATCCCGTTCGAGGGTCACCAACACGCACTTGAGCGCCGCTTCGAGGAGGCGATCGACATCTTCCTGCGCCACCAGCGTGAGCACGGCGCCAGCGACGCGCTCAGCAGCGCCCTCGCCGCCGCGTACCACGGGCTCGAATTCAAGACGCTCGCCACGCAGGTGCAGAAGACCGTGCGCACCGTCCGCGGCAACCAGTGGATGTTCCGCACCGGCCACCCGCTCGACTACCCGCTGCGCCTCCGCCCCGAGATGCTCCCGCCCGGCGGCGACGCCCCCGCTCCAATCCTCTTCGAGGAGACGCCCGTCCGTATGGACCTCAGCCACGCCGGCTGGTCCGACATCTTCTTCCTCGGAATGGACTATCCCGAGGGCGCGAAGGTCCTGAACATCTCCATCGACCTCGGCGTCTTCGGCCGCGACAAGGAAACCCGCCCGCCCGTCTGCGCCTTCCTGCGCGTGATCGACGAACCGGTGCTGCGCCTCGTCTCCGTCGATCTCGGTGCCAGCGCCGACGTCGCCTCGCTCGCCGACCTCTTCGACTTCGCCAAGGACTACCTCGGCCTGCTCAAGGCCGCCGTGATCGCCTCCGGCGTCGTACCCTCGGGCATGGAGGGATCCGGCCACGACCTCGCCGAGATCCTCGCGCGCCTCGCCGGCCCCGGCCGCGGCCTAGAAATCGTCTCGCAAGTCCGCGACATCCCGAAGGGCTCGCGTCTCGCGGTCTCGACCAACCTCCTCGGCTG
>CAZXHR010000275.1:0-3683 GCA_964640465.1 uncultured Opitutaceae bacterium | reverse complement strand
CCGCCGCCCCCGCGCCGCAGCCGTCGCCCGCCGCCGAACCCGTGGAGGTAGTCGTCTTCCACGAGATCGTCGAGGCCTTCGAGCAGGAGGCTCGCGAGGCCTTCGAATCGATGGAGCAGTCCATCCTCGCCTGGGAGAAGAACGGCAACCAGCTCCCCGACCTGCGCAACGTCTACCGCCTCGCCCACTCCGTGAAGGGCGCCGCCAACTCCGTCGGCCTGCGCCCCTTCGGCACCGTCCTCCACCGTCTCGAGGACCTCCTCGAGGAGCTCGTCGAAGGCCGCGCCTTCGCCACGCCCGCCCCGCTCTCGCAGCTCGTCCTCGGCCTCATCGACCGCCTCCGCACCGACCTCGCCGCCCACGCCCCCGCCCGACCCGAGTGGCGCGACGTCTCCGCCCAGCTCGTCGAGCGTATCCAGCAGCTGCGCGCCACCCTCTCCGCCACTCCGCTTGTCGCCGCCCCCGCGCCCGCCGCGCCGCCCGCCGCGGCGCCGGCCCCCGTCGAGGTCCTCGCCGAGTCCGAGCCCGCCCCGGCCGCCGAGGCCCGCGCCGACCAGAACACGATCCGCGTCGAGACCTCCCGCCTCGACTCGCTGATGAACCTCGTCGGCGACCTGCTCATCAATCGCCACCGGCTCAACCGCAAGCTCCAGCAGGTCACCGCCCTGCGCGGCGAGCTCGTCCGCGCCCGCGAACGCCTCCTGCACGTCGTCGGCGACTTCAATACCCACCACGAGTTCTCCCAGCGCCGCCAGACCCTCGCCCCCCAGCCGCGCCCCGGCACCGACGGTTTCTCCGAGCTCGAACTCGACCGCTACGACGACTTCAACATCCTCGCACGCTCGCTGGTCGAGATCGCCGCCGACGCCGAGGAGATCGTCACCCAGATCGACCGCCACTTCGGATCCTTCTCCGAGGAGGCCGTCCAATTCACCAACGTCACCCGCCAGCTCCAGGAGAACGTCGCCATGACCCGCATGGTGCCGCTCGACCCGCTCTTCCGCCGCCTCCAGCGCGCCGTGCGCGACGCCTGCGTCTCCGAGGGCAAGACCGTCGAGTTCCTCGTCGAGGGCGCCGACAACCGCATCGACAAGTTCGTCAGCGACCAGCTCTTCCGCCCCCTCCTCCACGTCGTCCGCAACGCCGTCTCCCACGGCATCGAGCCCGCCGCCGAGCGCCTCGCCGCCGGCAAGCCCGCCGCCGGCCTCCTCCTCGCCCGCTGCCGCACCGAGGCCGGCCGCATCGTCCTCGAGTTCGTCGACGACGGTGCCGGCCTGCGCCGCGACGCCATCGTGCGCGTCGCCCGCCAGCGCGGCCTGCTCGGCGCCGGCACCGAGCCCGACGACGCCCGCCTCGCCGAGCTCATCTTCCAGCCCGGCTTCTCCACCGCCGGCACCACCACCGATGTCTCCGGCCGCGGCGTCGGACTCGACGTCGTCCGCCAGGAGCTCATGAACCTCGGCGGATCCGTCACCGTCGCCAGCCGCCCGGGACAAGGCTGCACCTTCACCTTCTCCCTCCCCGTCACCCTCGCGATCAACCAGGTCATGTTCGTGCAGGTCGGCGAGCGCAGCTACGCCCTGCCGATCAACTTCGTCGAACGCGTCGTCCCCGCCCCCGCCGCCTCGCTCTCCCGCAGCGGCGACTGCGAGATGCGCATCCTCGACAAGGACCACGCCGCGCCCGCCGTGCGCCCCCACTCCCGCCTCGGCCTGCCCGGCGCCGAACAGGCCGCCACCGCCATCGTCCTCACCCTGGCCGAGCGCCGCACCGCCCTCCTCGTCGACCGTATCCAGAGTAAGCTCGACATCGTCGTCAAACCGCTCGGGCCGCTGCTCTCCCGCCACCCGTACTTCTCCGGCGCCACCCTCGCCGGCGACGGCCGCGTCGTCTTCATCCTCGACGTTCCCCGCCTCCTCGCCCCCGGCGGCGCCGCCGCGCCCGTGGCCCCCGCCCCCGCCCGCGCCGAAGCGCAGCCCGCCGCCGCCGCGCGCACCGTCCTCGTCGTCGACGATTCCCTCAGCATCCGCCGCATCGCCGCCAACCACCTCGCCCAGGCCGGCCTCACCGTCGAGACCGCCGTCGACGGCAGCGAAGCCCTCGAGAAGCTCCGCGAAACCCCGTACGCCGTCGTCGTCTCCGACTTGGAGATGCCGCGCGTCAACGGCTTCGAGCTCCTCGCCGAGATGCGCCGCCAGCCCGAGCTGGCCGCCATCCCCGTCATCATCCTCACCTCGCGCGACGCCGCCAAGCACCGCGACCGCGCCCGCGAGCTCGGCGCCGCCGACTACCTCATCAAGCCCGTCTCCCGCGAACAGCTCACGCACGCCGTCAACGCCCAGCTCGAGCGCCTCGCCCGCTCCGCCTGACCCGCCGCATGCCCGCCGCCTCCCCACAACCCGCGCCCCTGCGCATCCTCGTCGTCGACGACTCCTCGTTCATGCAGCGGCGCATGACCGAGCTGCTCCAGCGCGACGGCGACCTCGTCGTCGTCGGCACCGCCCGCGACGGCGTCGACGCCATCCGCCGCGCCGCCGAGCTCGGGCCGGATGTCATCACCATGGACATCCACATGCCGCGCATGGACGGGCTGCTCGCCATCGAGCACATCATGCGCACGCAGCCGCGGCCCATCGTCGTCGTCAGCTCCTTCGTCCGCAGCGGTTCCGCCGCCGCCATCGCCGCCCTCGAGCACGGCGCCGTCGAACTCGTCCAGAAACCCTCCGAAGCCGGCATCTCCCTCGACCTCGCGCAAGTCGCCGAAGATCTCCTACGCAAGGTCCGCACCGCCGCCCGCGTGCGCGTCGTGCGTTCCGCCCGGCTCCCCGCCGCCCCTGCGCCCGTTCCCGCCGCGCCGCCCGCCGCGCTCCCGGAACCCATCGCGCCCGACGACACGGCCTCCGTCGTCCTGATCGGTTGCTCGACCGGCGGCCCCGCCGCCCTGCTCCAGCTCGCCCGCCAGTGGCGCGGCTGCGCCCTGCCCCCCATCGTCGTGGCCCAGCACCTCCCCGCCGAGTTCACTGCCGAGCTCGCCCGCCAGATGGCCGCCCACCTCGGCGCCCCGGTACGCGAGGCCGTCCCCGGCGACCGGCCCCGGCCCGGTCTGGTCCTGATCGTCCCCGGCGGCTGCAACATGGAGCTGGATGCCAGCGGCGCCGCCCGCCTTTCCCAGGCCGGCCCTTCCGACCGCTGGGTGCCCTCCGTCGACCGCCTCTTCGAGAGCGCCGCCATGGCGCTCGGCGCCCGCGCCCATGCGGTCGTCCTCACCGGCATGGGCAACGACGGCACCGCCGGCGCCGCCGCCGTCCGCCGCGCCGGCGGCACCGTCTGGGCGCAGGACGAGGAGACCAGCATCATCGACGGCATGCCCCGCTCTGTCCGCGAGGCCGGATACGCCTCGCGGGTTCTCCCTCTCACCGAAATCGGCCGCGCCCTCGCGGCCCCTCTCCCCCTCCTCACTCCATGATCGCCACCGAGAAACACCTGGCCGGTTCGCTCTGGCTGCGCGTCGGCGGACGCGACTTCTCGCTCGCCCTCGAACGCGTGCGCCGCGTCGCCCTCTGCCGGCAGCTGCGCTGCGCCCCGCCCAGGTCCGGCGTCCCCGCCAGGTGGGACGGCGTCCCCCGCGCCGCCGGCCACCCCCCCCCGCGGCGCACCCACCCCGGACCACAACGCGGGGCCCC
>CAZXHR010000274.1:0-3690 GCA_964640465.1 uncultured Opitutaceae bacterium | reverse complement strand
CGGCGCCGACTGGTACGACTTCTGGACCGGCCAGCGCCACACTGGCGGCCAGTCGGTGACGATGGACTGCTCGCTCGGCTCCTTCCCGCTCTATGTGCGCGCCGGCTCCATCGTGCCGATGGGCCCCGCCGATCTCCAGTACGCCACCGAGCGCCCCGACGCGCCCTACGAGATCCGCATCTACCCCGGCGCCGACGCGACGTTCACCATCTACGAGGACGACAACGAGACCTACGCCTACGAACGCGGCGAGCGCGCCACCTACGAGCTCAAGTGGGACGACGCCGCGCGCACGCTCCGCATTGGCGCCCGCCAGGGGGCGTTCCCCGGCATGATCGCGAGCCGCGAGTTGAAGCTCGTCCTCGTCTCCGCCGGCGCAACTGTGCGCACTGTCCGCTACGCCGGTGAAGCCTGCGAGGTCCGCCTCGCGCCGTGATCCGTCTCTCCCCCCAGATGCCGTTGATCGACTCCATGAATGCATTCCGTTTTCCCCAGTTTCCCATCGCCGCGCTGGTCGCTCTTGGTGCCGTAGGCGCCTCGGCGCAGATCCCCAGCTCCGCCACGCCCACTGTCATCGTCAGCACCGCGGCGGAGCCGATGGCCGCTGGCAAGTTCGAGCCGACCTGGGACTCGCTGCACCAGTACCGGATGCCGGAGTGGTTTCGCGATGCGAAGTTCGGCATCTGGGCTCACTGGGGGCCGCAATGCGAGCCCGGTAGGGGCGACTGGTACGCGCGCCATCTCTACCTCGAGAACGGTCCGCTGTGGGGGGCGAATGTCACCGAATTCCACCGGCAGACCTACGGCCATCCTTCGATGGCTGGCTTCAAGGACGTCATCCACCGCTGGAAGGCGGAGCGGTGGGACCCCGAGAGACTCGTCGCCCTCTACAAGCGTGCGGGTGCCCGCTACTTCTTCGCGCTGGCCAACCACCACGACAACTTCGACCTCTGGGACTCGAAGTACCAGCCGTGGAACTCCGTGCGCGTCGGCCCCGGCAAGGATCTCATCGCCGGTTGGGCGAAGGCCGCCCGCGCCAACGGCCTGAAGTTTGGCGTGAGTGTGCATGCCGCACATGCATGGAGCTGGTACGAGCCCGCGCAGGGCGCCGACAAGAAGGGCCCGCTCGCCGGCGTGCCCTACGATGGCAAACTCACCGCGGCCGACGGCAAGGGAACGTGGTGGGAGGGGCTCGATCCTCAGGATCTCTACGAGCAGCGCCACGCCCCGGCTCCGGATTTCGAAGACCCCGGCATGATCCACCGGTGCTGGGATTGGGGCAACGGCATCACGCCGCCCGATCAGGCCTACTGCGAGAAGTTCTACAACCGCACCGTCGACCTCATCAACCGGTACCAGCCCGACCTGATCTACTTCGACGACACCGCGCTGCCGCTCTGGCCGGTGAGCGATGCCGGGCTGAAGATCGCCGCGCATTTCTACAACTCCAACAACCGCTGGCACGGCGACGACGGCGTGATGTTCAACAAGATCCTCGATGCCGAGCAGCGCCGCTGCATGGCGTGGGACATCGAGCGCGGCACCGGCGCCGCGATCGAGCCGCAGCCGTTCCAGACCGATACCTGCATCGGCAACTGGCATTACGAGCAGAAGATCTGCGACGAACACGGCTACAAGAGCGCGGCGACCGTCATTCGCACGCTCGTCGATGTCGTCAGCAAGAACGGCAACCTCCTCCTCAGCATCCCACTGCGCGGCGACGGCACGCCCGACGACGACGAGATCGCGATCCTCGAGGGGATCGCCGCGTGGATGCAGATCAACCAGGAGTGCATCCACGGCACTCGTCCGTGGACGGTCCTCGGCGAAGGTCCTCAGATGGCCGAGGCCGCGCCGCTCCAAGGTCAGGGCTTCAACGAGGGCAAGGCGAAGCCGTTCACCGCCGAGGACGTTCGCTTCACCGCCAAGGGCGATGTGCTTTACGCCATCGTCATGGGCGCGCCGACCGCCCCCGTGCGCATCAAGTCTCTCGGCACGGCGGCGAAGCTGCTCGCCGCGCCCGTCGCCTCGGTCGAGCTGCTTGGCGGCGCGGCGCCGGTCCGCTGGTCGCAGTCCGCCGAGGCGCTAGAGATCGAGCCGCCGGCTTCGCTTCCGAGCCCCATCGCCGTCGTCTTTCGCATCGCCGTCCGCCGTTAAGCCGCGGATCCCACGTAGCATCCCTTTCCCCTATGATGAAACGTTCCCCTCGTTGCCTGTTCTCCGCCAGCCTTCACCAGCTGTGCCTGATCCTTGGCACCACGGCCGCCGGCACCTTGGCGGCTCAGGCTGCCGCCGATCCGGCCAACCGGATCAACCCCGCCACTCCGGCGCAGGTGTACCCGCTGAGCGCCGTCCGTCTCCTCGACAACGGCCCGTTCGCGCCCGCCGTGGCCGCGAATCGCGAATACCTGCTCGCGCTCGATACCGACCGGCTCATCGCGCCGTTCCGCCGCGAAGCGGGCCTGCCGGTCAAGGCGCAGCCCTACGGCAACTGGGAGAGCAGCGGCCTCGACGGTCACACCGCCGGCCACTACCTCTCCGCGCTCGCGCACATGATCGCCGCCGGCGAGGACACGCCCGACGGCCAACTGCGCTCGCGCCTCACCCGCATGCTCGCCGAACTCCAGGCCTGCCAGGACGCCTTCGGCGACGGCTACCTCGGTGGCGTGCCGGGCAGCCGCGAGCTCTGGCGCGCCATCGCCGGAGGAGACGTGGCCGCGATCAACAAGAAGTGGGTTCCCTGGTACAACGTGCACAAGACCTTCGCCGGTTTGCGCGACGCCTATCTCGAGGCCGGAGATCAGCAGGCTCGCGAGCTGCTCGTCCGTCTGGGCGACTGGTGCGTGGCGGTCACCTCCGGTCTGAACGACGAACAGATGCAGCGGATGCTCGGCATGGAACACGGAGGCATGAACGAATCGCTGGCCGATCTCTACGCCATCACCGGCGATGCGAAGTACCTGGCCGCTGCGAAACGCTTCAACCACCAGGCCGTGCTCGACCCGCTCATCGCGCACCGCGACGAGCTCACCGGCAAGCACGCCAACACCCAGATCCCGAAGGTCGTCGGCCTCGAGCGCATCGCCACGCTCACCGGCGACAAGGCCGCCGAGTCCGGCGCGCGCTTCTTCTGGGAGAATGTCACCGGCCAGCGCTCGGTCGCCTTCGGCGGCAACAGCGTGTCCGAGCACTTCAACGATCCGAAGGACTTCCACGGCCTGCTCGGCCACCGCGAGGGCCCCGAGACCTGCAACACTTACAACATGCTCCGGCTGACCGAGCAGTTGTTCGCTGGCGCGCCGTCGGCTGCCTATGCCGATTTCTACGAACGCGCGCTCTACAACCACATCCTCGCCTCGATCAACCCGCAGCATCCCGGCTACGGCTACTTCCCGCCGATCCGCCCCGCGCACTACCGCGTCTATTCCGCGGTGCAGAACTCCTTCTGGTGCTGCGTCGGCACCGGCATGGGCACCCCGGGCAAGTACGGAGAGTTCATCTACGCGCGCGCCGCCGACGGTCTCTACGTCAACCTCTTCATCGCCTCCGAGCTGACCGCGCCCGAGTTCGGGCTGTCGCTGCGCCAGGAGACCGCGTTCCCCGACGAGGAGACGTCGCGGTTCACGCTGATGCTCGCCGCGCCGCGGACCTTCACCTTGCACATGCGCGTGCCGGGCTGGGTGGGGCAGG
>CAZXHR010000273.1:0-3800 GCA_964640465.1 uncultured Opitutaceae bacterium | reverse complement strand
GCGGTGGTGGGCCGGGCGATGTGGCGGTCGGGAGCGGGCGGTGGGGGTAGGGGGGGCGACGTCAGATCCAACAATCCAATTCAACCCCAGCCTGTTTCTCCCATGAAAATGATCTCTCATCCCACGAACGCATTTCTGGCCGCTGTGGCCGACCACCCTGCCATCTCCCCCATGCACTCGCGCCGGAGCAATTCTGCGGCAGTGCGTCTGTGGTCTCTTTCATTTCTGGTACTTGCCGGTGGACTCGGCTTGTCTGCCCAGACCGCGTCCCCTGATCAAGGGGAAGCGGAAGAAACGGCAGTACTGAGCCCGTTTTGCATAACGGCAGCGGATGATCGGGGTTACGCGGCCACGCAGACTCTGTCCGGCTCGCGAATCAACACCAAGCTGGACGATGTTGCGGCATCGATCTCGGTTGTTAACGCGCAGTATTTGCGGGGATCGGCAGGCTCGGCGGCTCCCACCGTTCCCATCACCCTGATCCGCCGGGCGGATGCGGTGATCATCGAGTTCGCGCTCTCGAACTCGGCCGACAAGCAGGACCAGCGCAACAAGGCGCTGACCGACTCCGTCGACGCGCTGGCCGCGCAGATCAAGGCCACGCCTGGACTGCGTTTCGAGAACCGCGAGGTGCAGCTCATGAGCGGCAACCGCACGCGCTCGATCATCGGCAAGGGCGGGGCGGTCACCTCGTTCGCCAACTTCGCGATCTTCGCCGACCTCAGCGCCGACGATGCGCGGCTCTACGAGCGGGTGAAACAGGTGCGCGCGCTCGTCTCCGCGGCGAAGCTGGTGGGCGACACGAAGGTGATCGACGGGCCGGTGGCGCTGTACCTGAAGCGTCCGAACGACCTGCGGAAGGAGCTGCTCGGGAAAATCTTCGATGACTACGAGCTGGTGAAGAAGGGGCTCGGCTCGGACTTCGAGGTTCAGCTGACCGGGCTCAACGGTCCGGTGCACCTGCGCAGCTGCTCGGAGCGCGAGGTGGAGCTGTGGATCGACTACAGCTTCACGATCCGCTCGATCGTTGACCTTCGCATCCGGGAACTGGAAGCGCGTCGTACGGAGCGGAAGTCCTGATTCACGGCCTGGTGTGCGGCTCTCAGGTCTCGGCGCGCGCCAGGTCGCGCGGGTATTCTGGAGCCGCATGGCCGTGGTGGTGATCGGTTGCCGAGTCGGGGGCACCGCCGGCGCCATGCCGTTCTTCCGGTACGTCGTCCTCCTCGGCGCAGGCGGCGAGCTGCCCGTCGAGGACGAGGCGCGCGCGGAACAACAGGGCGGCTACGAGCGACAGCGTCGCGTGCACGAGCAACACAAGTTGTCCGCTGCCGAGCGCGAGCAGGGTCATCGCGAGGGCCAATAGCCCCGAGCCGAGGTAGGCGGCGTAGAAGCAGCGTTCCAGCCGGCGTGGACGCGGTGGAGCGGGATCGTTGTGGTTCATGCCTCCCTATTTTGCACATCCGGTGCCAGAGCGAGTGAAACGGATTCATCGGCTACGCAGCGGGCGGCAGCTGATTCGGACTGGGAGGCGGGCCCGTTTTCGCCATTTGCGCCCGGCGGACGGCGCCGTCACGCTGGCGTTTTCAAAACTCCACCTGCCCGATGAACGATCCCCGTTTCGACAAACTCGCCGCTGTACTCACCGGCTTCTCCACTTCGCTCGCCAAGGGCGAACGTGTCCTCATCGACGCCTTCGACATCCCCGAGGAGATGGTCATCGCTCTCGTGCGCGCGGCCCGCGCCCGCGGTGCGTTGCCCTATGTGCAACTCAACAACTCCCGGGTCACCCGGGAGTTGCTGCGCGGCGCCGAGGAGGCTCAGTATCGGACCAGCGCCGATGCCGAGCTCTTCCGCATGAAGCGCATGGACGCCTACATCGCGCTGCGCGGCTCCGGAAACATCTTCGAGTCCTCCGACGTGCCGGCCGACCGCATGAAGCTCGTCAACGGCCTCATGCGCCCGGTGCTCAACTGGCGCGTGGAGAAGACGAAGTGGGTCGTGCTCCGCTGGCCCACCTCCGCCATGGCGCAGCAGGCCGGCATGAGCACCGAGCAGTTCGAAGATTTCTATTTCCGCGTCTGCACGCTCGACTACGCGCGCATGCGGCCGGGCATGGCGGCGCTCCAGAAGCTCATGGCGCGCACCGACCGCGTGGAGATCAAGGGGCCGGGCACCGACCTGCGCTTCTCGATCAAGGGCATCGGCGCCGTGCCGTGTGGCGGCCTGCGCAACATCCCCGACGGCGAAGTCTTCTCCTGCCCGGTGAAGGACAGTGTCGACGGCGAGATCACCTACAACGCCGCCTCGGTCTACCAAGGGGTGGAGTTCAACAACGTGCGTCTCGTCTTCAAGCAGGGCCGCATCGTCGAGGCCACCTGCAGTGGCGACAACAAGCGGCTCAACGCGATCTTCGACTCCGACGCCGGCGCGCGCTACGTGGGCGAGTTCGCCCTCGGCTTCAACCCGCACATTCTCCAGCCGATGCGCGACATCCTCTTCGACGAGAAGATCGCCGGCTCCTTCCACTTCACGCCCGGCCAGGCCTACGGCGACGCCGACAACGGCAACCGCTCGCAGGTGCACTGGGACCTCGTCTCGATCCAACGCCCCGAGTGCGGCGGCGGCGAGATCCGCTTCGACGGCAAGCTCGTGCGCAAGGACGGCCGCTTCGTGCTGAAGTCGCTCGAGAAACTGAATCCCGAATACCTGCTCGGCGGCAAGTGAGCCGTCGCCGCTCGCCTTCGCAATCGCCATGAGCGACGCCAACGAAATCCTCCGCCGGCTCGCGGCCGAGCGCGAAAACGACGAAGCCGAGGTGCGGCGCTGGGATGCGTACCGCAAGCTCTGTGGTCCGCCGCGCTGGTTCATGCTGCTGCTGGCCGTGCTCGGAATCGGCACCGTGGCGCTCGTGTTCCTCACGCTTGAGGCGGTGAAGAACCGCGCGGCGCTCGTGAGCATCGGGCGCATCGGGCTTGTGGTTTACGCGCTGGTGTGGCCGCTGTTGCTGATCTACGTCGAGAGCCGGCGTCGGCGCGGCCTGCGCAAAATACTGGAGCGGGAGGCGCCGGACTTGGCCGCCAAGCTCCGCGAGGAACGCGTGCTGTGAACGCCCCCCCGTGAGCACTGTCATCGGTCGTCGCAGCGATGCACCGGACGGCGTGCATCCAACTTGTGTCCGGAGGGGCCTCCGACGCCTGCGGCGCCTGATGGGCTGCGCGTTGGCGGGAGCGGTTGCCTTTCTGGCCTGTGCCGAGCTGCTGGTTACGCGCACCGCGACCGGTCGGGTGTTTGAGACTGCCGAGGGGATGCCTCCGGCCGACGTCGCGCTCGTGCTGGGCTCCTCCAGAATGTTGGCGGACGGGCGGGTCAACTATTTCTACACGGCGCGGCTGGATGCCGCGGCCGAGCTGTTCCGCCTCGGCAAGGTGCGCGGTATCGTTGTGAGCGGCGACAACTCGCGGAGCGACTACGACGAGCCCACGTCGATGAAGGCCGATCTCGTCGCCTGTGGTGTGCCGGAGCGGTTCATCACCTGCGACTACGCGGGTTTCTCCACGCTCGACTCCGTCCGGCGGGTGAGCCGGGTGTTCGGCCAACGGCGCGTGGTCGTCGTCTCGCAGCGCTTCCACGTGGAGCGGGCGCTCTTCCTCGCCAGGCGCGACGGGCTTGAGGCCCACGGTTGCGCCGCGGCCGATGCGGCATGCTGGTGGCAGGTGCGCGTGCGGTTGCGCGAGGTGTTGGCGCGGGGCAAGGCGGTGCTCGATGTGGCGTTGCGGCGGGAGGCGAAGTTTCTCGGCCCG
>CAZXHR010000272.1:0-3803 GCA_964640465.1 uncultured Opitutaceae bacterium | reverse complement strand
CCGACCCCACGTCCGCACGCCCCCTCCCCGCGCCGCCCGCATCCCGCTCCCCCGCCGGCGGCTCCGCGCGCCCATTCCACTCGCGTTGCCAGTATTCCACCCGCGCCCCCGCAATCGCCGGCGCCGCCTCCCCGAATTCGACCTCGACGCGCCGCACCTTCCGCGCTTCGCACCACCGCACCCCCACGGTGTTCGCCTCCGCTCCCGGCAACATCTCGCCAAATGGCGCCGCATCAAAACTCATCTCGTCCGCACTCGCCATGCGCTTCGACTCCCCGGCACCCCACGCCATCGCCATCCCGCTGCACAACAGAATTCCGCCCAATCCGACTCGACTCAACATCATCGTCCTCCGCGGCGCGCACCTGCCGACGCGCGACCGCAGTATAGAACCGATTGCACGCCGCCGACTACCCAATCGGGCCTGCCCGTTTCTACACAAAACGGTAGCCCCGCGCACACCCCCGCAGTATCCTGCGCCGCATGAAACGCCTCCTGCTCATCATCCCGCTGGCTCTCATCTGCCTCGCGGCCGTGATCTGGAGCCAGCATCGCCCGCAGCCCTTCTTCATCTCCGGCTTCGTCGAGTCGCACCAGATCCGCGTCGGCTCGCGCGTCGGCGGCCGTGTGCAAGCCGTCCACGTCGTCGAGGGCCAGGACGTGAAAACCGGCCAGGCCCTCCTCGAGCTCGAGCCCTACGATCTCGACGAACGCCTCGCCCAGGCCCGCGCCACCGTCGCCGCCCAGCAGGCCATTCTCGACAAGTTGCGCATCGGCGCCCGTGTCGAAGAAATCGATCAGGCCCGCGCCGCCCGCGACCGCGCCCAGGCCGTCCTCGACGCCCGCCTCGCCGGCCCGCGTCCCCTTGAGATCAAGATCCAGGAAGCCAAGGTCGCCCAGGCCAAAGCCGAGTTGGTCAAAGCCCAGCAGGACTTCGACCGCGTCTCGCAGCTCGCCAAGCAAGGCCGCGCCGCTGAAGATGAATTGAACACCGCGACCCGCGGCCTCGCCGTCGCCCAAGCCACACACGACGCCGCCGCACGCCAACTCGATCTCCTCCGCGAAGGCACGCGCCCCGAGGAAATCGCCGAAGCCCGCGCACAACTCGCCCAAGCCACCGCCAGCCTCGCCCTCCTCGAAGCCGGTTCCCGCACCGAGGACATCGCGCAAGCCGCGGCCACGCTCGCTTCTGCCGAGGCCGCCGTCGAGGTCATCGAGCGTCAGGTCGCCGAACTCACCGTCACTGCCCCCGTCGACAGCACCGTTGAAGCCGTCGACTTGCGCCCCGGCGACCTCATCGCCCCCAGCGCCCCGGTGATCTCGCTGGCCGATCCCTCCGAACTCTGGGTCCGCGCGTATCTGCCCGAGAACCGTCTGAGCGTGCAGCTCGGCCAGACGGTCACCGTTCGCGTCGACTCCTTCCCGCAGCGCACTTTCGCCGCCCACGTGACTTACATCTCGCGTTCCGCTGAGTTCACCCCCACCAACGTGCAAACCCCGGAAGAACGCAGCAAGCAGGTCTTCCGCATCAAGGTCGTCCTTGACGAAGGCCGCGACGTCCTCCGCGCCGGCATGGCCGCCGACGTCTACCTGGAGTCGCGCCCATGACCTCGAGCCCCGACGCCGCCCCGACCATCACCCTCACCGGCCTCACCCGTAAGTTCGGCGACTTCTACGCCGTCCGCGACGTCAGCTTCACCGTCCCCCGCGCCGCCATCTACGGCTTCCTCGGCCCCAACGGCAGCGGCAAATCCACGATCATCCGCATGCTCTGCGGCGTCCTGCGCCCTTCCGCCGGCCGCGCCACCGTCCTCGACTACGACGTCGCCCACCAGGCCGAGGCCATCAAACGCCACATCGGCTATATGTCCCAGAAATTCAGCCTCTACAGCGACCTCTCCGTCGCCGAGAACCTCAACTTCTACGGCCGCGTCTACGGCCTGCCCCGCGCCCGCATCGCCGCCCGCAAAGCGGAGCTCTTCGCTCTCTGCGGCATCGGCGAATTCGAGCACCGCCTCGCCGGCAAGCTCTCCGGCGGCTGGAAGCAGCGCCTCGCCCTCGCCTGCGCCCTCATTCACGAGCCCGACGTCGTCTTCCTCGACGAGCCCACCGCCGGCATCGACCCCGTCGCCCGCCGCGAACTGTGGGACCTCCTCTTCGAGCTTTCCGGCCGCGGCGTCACCCTCTTCGTGACCACCCATTACATGGACGAGGCCGAACGCTGCACGCACGTCGGATACATCTACATGTCCCGGCTCATCGTTTGCGGCCGCCCCGCCGAACTCAAGGAACTCGACAGCGTGACGCCCACCGGCACGCGCCGCGTGGAAATCGCCTGCCCCCAGGCCGCCCTCGTCCTGCAGCGTCTCCGCGGCCTCTCCGGCGTGCACGACGCCACCCTCTTCGGCGAAGCCCTCCACGTCCTCGCGAGTACCAACCTGACCGACGGCCAGCTCGTTGGCGCCACCGGCCAACCCGCCGCGCAGGTCACCGTCCGCCCCATCACGCCCACCCTCGAAGACGTCTTCGTCACGCTCAGCCGCGGCGAAGCCCTGCGGAGGGCGTCATGAACGGCTTTCTCGCGATCCTGCTCAAGGAATTCGCCCACGTGCGGCGCGAGCCCACCACGCTCTTCTTCGCCTTCGTCATCCCCGTCGTCCAGATGACGATCTTCGGCTACGCCATCAACATGACCGTCGACAACATTCGCACCGTCGTCTATGACCTCGACGGCCGCGAGGATGCCCGCACCCTCATCGACGCCTTCCGTAATACCCGCAAGTTCAAGCTCGTCGGCCAGGTCCACGACGAGGCCGCCTTCGACCACGCCCTGACCTCAGGCCGCGCCAACGTCGGCATCCGCATCCCCCCGGACTACACCGAACGTCTGCTCCACGGCGAGCAGGCCACGGTTCAGGTCCTCATCGACGGCAGCGATTCCCAGGTCGCCAGCACCGCCCAGACCGCCGCCGCCCTCCTCGGCCTCAATCAGTCCCTCGGCCGCGGCCGCGGCATGGCCGAAAGCCTGCAACTCGCCCCCGCGCGCGACCCCGCCGGCCGCTTCGCCCTGCCGATCGAGGTCCGCCCGCGCCTGCTCTACAACCCCAATCTCCAAAGCGCCTACTTCTTCGTCCCTGCCCTCATCGGCATCATCATGCAACTCGTCACCCTCTTCCTCACCTCGTTCGCCATCGTCCGCGAACGCGAGCAGGGCACCCTCGAACAGCTCTTCGTCACGCCGGTCGGCCGCGCCGGCCTGCTCTTCGGCAAGCTCGTCCCCTACGCCGTCCTCGGCTTCGTCGAGACACTCCTCGTCCTGACCGTCATGATCTACGTCTTCGGCGTCCCCATCCGCGGCGACCTCGTGCTCCTGTTCGCCCTCTCGCTGCTCTTCCTGGTCACCGCCCTCGGCCTCGGCTTGCTCGTCTCCACGCTAGCCAAGACGCAGCTTCAGGCGATCCAGTTCGCCTTCATGATCATGCTGCCGTCGATTCTGCTGTCGGGCTTTGTCTTCCCCCGCGAAGCGATGCCCTCCCCGATCTACTGGCTCAGCTTTGCCATCCCCGTCTCGTACTTCCTCGAAATCCTGCGCGGCGTCATCCTCCGCTCCGCCACCTTCATGGACCTCTGGCCGCACATCCTCGGCCTCGCTGTTTGCTGCTCCGTGATCCTGACCCTCAGCATCACCCGCTTCCACAAGCAGCTCGACTAGCCGGACCGCTCGTCCTTCGTACCATTCCGCACGAGCGATCGGACCGTCATTCCGAAGGAGCGCAGCGACTGACGAATCTGCCCCCGCCCCA
>CAZXHR010000271.1:0-3805 GCA_964640465.1 uncultured Opitutaceae bacterium | reverse complement strand
CAGGGAATCCCGTCCAACGACAGGACACCGCAACCAATGAGCGATCAATCCAACGTCCAATCCAACGACGTCGCCAAGAACATCGACGAAGAACTCGCCCAACCGCCCAGCGAACAAAACGCCGCTCAGGTCGACCCAACCGCCATCAAGAAGGAGGCTGCCGAGCGTGCCAAACAGCGTCCGCTGATCCAGAAAATCCTCTCCCTCTTCCAGAAGAAGGAGAAGGGCGCCTTCCGCGAACTCATCATCAACTCCGAGCCCCTCGAGAAGCGCGTCGCGCTCCTCGTCGACGGCATCCTCGATAAGTTCGAGATCGAACGCGAATCCGACGACCGCATGGTCGGCGGCATCTACAAGGGCCGAGTCAAGAACCTCGACCCCGGCCTCAAGGCCGCCTTCGTCGACATCGGTTTCACCAAGAACGCCTTCCTCCACTACTGGGATATCCTCCCCGCCGCCGCCGACTCCTCCGTCGAGGTCGTCCGCGTCAACAAGTCGTCGAAGCAGCAGGACAAGTCCAAGATCACCCTCAAGGACATCCCCGGCCTCTACCCGCCCGGCACCGAGATCGTCGTCCAGGTTACCAAGGGCCCCATCAGCACCAAGGGTCCCCGCACCACGACCAACCTTTCCCTGCCCGGCCGCTTCCTCGTGCTGATGCCCTACTCCGACCAGTGCGGCATCTCCCGCAAGATCGAGGACCCGAAGGAGCGCCAGCGTCTCAAGAAGATGCTCCAGGAACTCACCATTCCCGAGGGCATGGGCGTCATCGTCCGAACCGCCGGCGAGGGCAAGAAGACCCGCTACTTCGTCCGCGACCTCTACATTCTCCTCAAGAAGTGGGAGGAAATCTCCCGCCACATGGAGAGCGACCGCGCTCCCTCCTGCCTCTATCAGGAGCCCGACATCGTCGAGCGCACCGTCCGCGACTTCCTCACCGAGGATGTCGACCGCGTGCTCATCGACAACGAATCCGACTTCCACCGCGTGCAGGAGATCGTCGGGCTCATCTCCAAGCGTTCCCGTTCGAAGATCCACCACTACAACGACAGCATCCCGATCTTCGAGCGCTTCAACATCGAGCGTCAGATCGAGCAGACGTTCAACCGCTACGTCACCCTGCCCTCCGGCGGCCAGATCGTCATCGACGAGACCGAGGCGCTCGTCGCCATCGACGTCAACACCGGCTCCCACAAAGCCAAGGCCGGCGAAGAGAAGAACACGATCTTCCAGGTCAACATGGAGGCCGCCACCGAGATCGCCCGACAGATCCGGCTGCGCAACATGGGCGGCCTGATCATCATGGATTTCATCGACATGAAGGAGCGGCGCCACCGCAACCAAGTGTTCGATCGCATGGTCGCCGCCATGGCGGAGGACAAGGCCAAGAACCACATCCTCCCCATCTCCACGCTCGGCATCATGCAGATGACCCGCCAGCGCCAGCAGGAGTCCCTCGCCTCCAACCTCTACACCGACTGCCCGTACTGCCGCGGCCGCGGTATCGTGAAGTCAGCCACAACGGTCTCCGTCGAGCTCCAGCGTCGCCTCGGCTCCATCGTCCGCCGCCTCCAGCTGCGCTACCCGGGCAAGGAGTTCTCGCTGCGCGTGCTCGTGCACCCCAGCGTCCTTGAGCGCCTGAAGGTCGAGGATGCCGACCTGCTCGTCCGCATGGAGAAGCTCTACGGCGTGAAGCTCTCCTTCCGCGCCGACCCGAACTACCACGTGGAAAACTACAAGGTTCTCAACGCCATCTCAGGCGAAGAGTACCGCTGAGTTTCCACCGCGCGACTGTTCGCCAACCTTCGAGCGCCGGGCCCCGCAAAGGCCCGGCGCTTTCTTTTGCCCGAAGCCGCCGCCGCCCGGCGCCCATCGTCCTATTTTTCTCCGGCACTGACGCCGCGCCTTGCCCGTAGGAGCGCTGTCTTGCAGCGCCCGTTCCGATTCCAGCCCGAGCCCGTCGTGCGCGCTGTGTGCCGTACGTGCATAAAAACGGCGCCACCGTTTCCGATGGCGCCGTGAAAGGCGGAACTGGCTACACAGGAGGCTCGCTCAGGCCCCGCCGCCGCTGGTGACGGCCGGAGCCTGCTTGAACGCCGTGCGCACGGTGGCCGCGAGATAGTCGCGGTTGAACTTCGAGATGAAGTCGTGGCTGATGCCCTTCGGGCACACGGCCGAGCACTCGTACTGGTTGGTGCAGCTGCCGAAGCCGGCCTCGTCCATCGCCGCGACCATCGCGAGCACGCGGCGATCCTTCTCGGGCTGGCCCTGCGGGAGCAGGTTGAGCTGCGAGCACTTGGCGGCGGTGAAGAGCATGGCCGAGGCGTTCTTGCAGGCCGCGACGCAGGCGCCGCAGCCGATGCAGGCGGCGGCGTCCATCGCGAGATCGGCGATCTCCTTGGCGATCGGCGTGGCGTTCGCGTCCTGAGCGGCGCCGGTGCGGATGCTGATGAAGCCGCCGGCCTGCATGATCTTGTCGAACGCTTTGCGGTCGACGATCAGGTCCTTGAGGATCGGGAACGGTGCCGCGCGCCACGGCTCGACGGTGATCTCGTCGCCCTCGTTGAAGGAGCGCATGTACGTCTGGCAGGTGGCCACGCCCTTGTGGGGACCGTGGGGCTTGCCGTTGATGACGGCCGAGCAGGTGCCGCAAATGCCCTCGCGGCAGTCGTGGTCGAACGCGATCGGCTCCTCGCCGGCGTTCGTCAGGTCCTCGTTGACCACATCGAGCATCTCCAAGAAGGACATGTTCGGGTTGAGGTCCGGGGTCTCGTAACTCTTGAACTCGCCGGCGGTGGAGGCGTTCTTCTGGCGCCAGACCTTGAGCTTAACTTTCATGGGCGGAAACGGTTGGTAGTGTTAAGTGTTTCGGTGGGTGGCGCGGCTCACTTGTAGGAGCGGGTGACCATCTTGGCCTCCTCGTACACGAGGGGTTCTTTGTGGAGCTCGGGCGCCTGGCCCTCGCCCTTGTACTCCCAGACGGAGACGAAGGCGAAGTTGACGTCGTCGCGCTTGGCTTCGCCGTCCGGATACTGATGTTCCTCGCGGAAGTGGCCGCCGCAGGACTCCTCGCGGGTGAGGGCGTCGCGGCACATGAGCTCGCCGAGCTCGAAGAAGTCGGCCACGCGGTTGGCGCGCTCGAGCGACTGGTTGAGGTCGTCGCCGGAGCCGGGGACGTTGACGTTCTTCCAGAACTCCTCGCGGAGCTTCGGGATGAGGTCGAGGGCGCGGGTGAGCGACTCCTTGGTGCGGCCCATGCCGCAGCCTTCCCACATGATCTTGCCGAGCTCCTTGGCGAAGCTCTGGACGGTGCGCTTGCCCTTGATCGAGAGGAGGCGGGCGTTGATGTCGCGCACGTTCTTCTCGGCGGCGGCGAACTCCTCGCGGTCGGTCTTCGGGCAGGAGCCGGGCTTCTGCGTGGCGAGGTAGTGGTTGATCGTGTTCGGGAGGACGAAGTAGCCATCGGCCAAGCCCTGCATGAGGGCGGAGGCGCCGAGGCGGTTGGCGCCGTGGTCGGAGAAGTTGGCTTCGCCGAGCACGAACAGGCCGGGGATGTTGGACATCAGGTTGTAGTCAACCCAGAGGCCACCCATCGTGTAGTGAACGGCCGGGAAGCTGCGCATGGGCGTCGTGTCGGCGTTGTCGTTGGTGATCTCGTGGTAGATGTCGAAGAGGTTGCCGTAGCGCTCGCGCACGCCGGCTTCGGTCAGACGGTTGATGGCGTCGGAGAAGTCGAGGCAACCGCCGAGGCCGGTCTCGCCGACGCCGCGGCCTTCTTCGCACATGCGCATGGCAGCGCGGGAAG
>CAZXHR010000270.1:0-3823 GCA_964640465.1 uncultured Opitutaceae bacterium | reverse complement strand
CTTACCAGAGGCCGCCCCGCAAGGGGCGGCCTTCTTCTTTCCGCGGTCAGGAACCGAATGCGCACAGTGCCCAACCGGCCGCGTTTCACAGGCCGTCTTCCACCTGCCACCGCACGCCGCGAGAAGCCCGTGCACCGTAAAGCCGAATGGGAGTTCCGGATTCGCCGGAAGAGGTCAACCGGGAGGTTTACCTCATTTTACTGCGAGCCCCTAAACACCCCGAGCGGAGCACCGATACGTCCTGCAACCAATTTCCTCTCCCATGCAAAGCATCGACATCGAACTCGACATGGCCAGGACCTGCTTCGGCGAGCTCACGCTCGAGCAACGCAACCGGCTCCTCGCCTACTACGAATACCCCAGCGACGAGACCTGGGACGATGTGTACAATCTCACCATCATGCCCTACGGGCACATCAACACCGTTTGGCAGGCAGTCTGCGCGATCGATCCCACTTTCCCGACCCGCGGTCCCTGCGTCGATGCCTTCGGCCAACGCCTCGAGCCGTGGCCCCGCATCCCGTCCCCGGAACTGTTCCGCCAGGCGATGATCTTCGCCACACACTAATCTGTCCTCAGTATCGCCAATCCACCCAGGCCGGAGCCCCGCGCTCCGGCCTTTTCGTTGCGCGAAAACCAGCGGCCAGCAGGTCGAATCGCACGTACCGCTCCGGGCGACGTCGCTCAGAAGAGTAACTCCGGCTGTTCGTAGCGCCGCCGCGCCTCCTCGGCCGCGGTGCGCATCTCGTACTGCTCGAGGAGCCGGATCGTCTCGCCCACAGCGACCTGTCCCGGTGCCGCCACCGGCCTCGGCAACGTCGTATTCAATGTCGTAAGCTTCAGATTCCGCCTCAGATCCTCGGCACGCGCCGTCACCTGCTCGCGGAAACGCTCCGGCTTCAGCTCGGCCACATGCGCGATCACGCCCTCCACCGTGCCGTAGGCCTCGAGCCACTTGGCCGCCGTCTTCGGTCCCACACCGTCGAGCCCGGTGATGTTGTCCGAGGTGTCGCCCACAAGGGCGAGCAGATCGGCGATCTGCGCCGGCAGCACGCCGAACTTTTCCTTCACGCCGGCGGCGTCCATCGTGCGCCAGCCCGCCTTTGGGTTTCCCGGCGGCGGCGGATTCAGGATCTTGATGCGCTCGCCCACGATCTGGGCGAAGTCCTTGTCGGAACTCACGATCAGCGCCTCGTGCCCCTCGGCCGCCAGCGCCACCGCCTGCGCGGCGAGCAGATCGTCGCTCTCGACGCCGTTCTGCTCGTGGCCGACAAATCCCAGCGCCCGCGTGAGCGCCTTCAGAGGCTCGATCTGCTTCCGCAGCGCCTCGGGCATCTCCGCCCGCTGCGCCTTGTACTCAGGCAATAGCGCGAGCCGATCCTGAGCGCCGCCCAGGTCGAAGAACACCACGCACGCCGCCGGCCGCTCCTGGTCCCACAACCGCCACAACGTCTTCACCCAGCCATGCAGCGCATTGGTCGGAAAGCCGTCGGAGCGCGTCAGGTCCGGGATCGCGTGAAACGCGCGATACGCGAGGTTATAGCCATCGACGAGCAACCATTTGGACATGGCGCAACTCTGTTGCCTAGCCACGAAAAGAGAAGCTCCGGTTTCGCCCACACGGCCGCTCCGAAGCCCATGTTCCGCCCGTCACTCCCGGAAACGGAACACCGTCTCGCCCTGCTTGGCGTAGCCGAGCTTACGGCGGATCATCGACTCCACATACTGGGGATCGCTGCGCAGCTGCGCCAGCATCCGCTGCTGCTCGCGCAGGTCCTGCTCGGCGACCTGGAGCTTCTGGCGGGTCTCCGTCTCCTGCGTCTGCAGGTTGGTGAGTTCCTGATACGTCTGCATGAACGAGATCCCGGCAAATGCGCTGAGTGCCAGGAACGCGACCGCGTACAACGTGACTAGGAATCGACCGAGGAACATCGCAGTAGGACCAAGAAGCCGCGGTAAAAATGGGTTTGGAGACCGCTGCCTTCTTGCGTTGGGATTTTAGAGTCCATAATCGGCGGCGTTTCAATCACTTTCCCATCGCGTGCGCGTCGTCGCGCGCTCGCTTGCCGATCACAACCCAGCCCGTCCGATGTACCAAAGCTTCTACGGTTTCGCGGAGATGCCCTTCAACATCACCCCGGACCCGAAGTTTCTCTATCTGAGCCCGTCGCACGTCGACGCGCTCCAGCACCTCAAATATGGCATCGAGGAGCGCAAGGGATTCATAGTTCTCATCGGAGAAGTCGGTTGCGGAAAAACCACCCTGTGCCGCCGGCTCCTCAACGAGCTCGACCCGGCCCGCTTCGAGACCGCGCTCGTCCTCAACCCCCGCGTCACCGAGACCGAGATGCTCGAGACTATTCTCCTCGAGCTCGGCGAGACCATCGAGGATCGCACCCAGAACGCCCTCGTTGCGCAGGTCAACCGCGTCCTCATGGCGCGAATCCACGCCGGCAAGGACATCGTCCTCATCATCGACGAGTGCCAGAACCTCTCCTTCGAGGTCCTTGAGCAAGTCCGCCTCCTCTCCAACCTGGAGACCGACAAGCAGAAGCTCCTTCAGATCGTCCTGATGGGCCAGCCCGAGTTCAAAGAGAAGCTCCGCCAGGACCGCCTCCGCCAGTTGCGTCAGCGAATCCTCGTCCACTACGAGCTCAACCCGCTCTCCCAAGCCGAGGCCGAACACTACATCTTCCACCGGCTGACCCTCGCCGGCGCCAACGGGCGACCCCGCTTCACCAAGTGGGCGCTGCGCTCCATCTACCGGCACAGCCGCGGCACGCCCCGCATCATCAACAACCTCTGCGACAAAGCGCTCCTCTCCGCCTTCGTGCGCGATTCCGACGAGGTCAACTGGTGGGATGTCCGCCGCGCCCTCAAGGAGATCGTCCCCCTCACCGACTAGGCCGAGCCCCGCCCTTTTCTTCGCTTCCCGTCGCACCTCCCCCGCGACACACTTCGTACCAACCTCTCCGCCGCCATGAGCCTCATCAACGACGCCCTCAAGAAAGCGCAACGCGAGCGTTCCACCGCGCCGGAGCATCCCGCCGCCGTCACTCCACCGCCCGCAGCCCCAAGCTCCGCCCCGCGCCGTGAGCTCCGTGCCAAAGGCAATCCCTGGCCCGCGATCCTCGTCGTCATCGCCCTCATCGGCGGAGGCGCAGCCGTATGGTTCCTCAAACCCTCCGGCCAATCCGCGCCCGCCACTCCGGCCGCCCCGGCCACCGTCGCGGCGAACACGCCGCCCCCGGCTACACCAGCGACGGCACCGTCCACGTCCCCCACGCCCGCGGCAGAACAGGTTCAGCTCCAGTTCGCCCCGCCCACTGGCAAGCCAGCCACAGCCAGCACGACACCCACAACCGCGCCCGCCGCAGCGGCTCCGCTACCAGCAACATCAACCTCGGTCCCGGCGCTCCAGCAGCCTACTTCCATCGCCGCGCCTGCGTCCGTCGCAGCCGCCCCCGTCGCTATCCAGCCTGCGCCGGCCACGACCGCAGAGCCGCTCAAGATCAACCTCCAGATGGAGGACCCTCGTATCCTCGCCTTCCTCGACGCCGCCCGCATCCAAGGCATCCGCTCAGTGGCAGACGACGCGAAGCTGCTCATGAACAGCAAGGTCTTCCGCCAAGGGGCAATCGTCGATCGGGAGCTCGGTCTCAAGCTCGTGCAGATCCTGCCCACCGAACTGGTATTCGAGGACGCGCACGGCATCCAGTACCGCAAGATACTCTGACTGGCGACCAGGGCGGACGAACACAAGCCACGCATGCCGAGGCTCAAGCCTGGCAAAACGAAGAAGGCCGCGGACTTTGGAGTCCGC
>CAZXHR010000269.1:0-3929 GCA_964640465.1 uncultured Opitutaceae bacterium | reverse complement strand
CCTGCCCCGAAGGGGCAGAGGAATCGTCGGCGCGGATCGAGCCAAATGCCATGCTCAAATTCCCGGCGCAGCCGGGCTTGAGCATGCCGTGCTCGTGCGAGAATCCCTTCCCGCACGCCCCCCCGCGGGAGTCCCGTCCCACGCCCCCCGTCCCCACTAACGCCCTGGAGTCCGGCGAGACATCGGCCCGTCGCCCCGCTATGCTCTCCCCATCATTGGCTTTCGAGAGGTCACGGGGCATGCGCGATAGACGAGGCCAGCCGCAGCACACACCGCTACTTCCCTTCGGTGCGCTGCGCAACAGCGATCTGTTCTCCAACCACTGGCTGGAGCATCGCCTTCCACTCGAACCGGAGTGGACGGAGTTGCGGACCGAATCGGACTCAGCCTTGGCCAAAGTCGCCGACCTCTGGCGCCAACAACGCCCCCGAGTTGAACATTACGGACGCGAAGCCACACTCGAGCAGGCCTTCATCCAGCCGCTGCTCATGGCCCTCGGCTGGCAACTGCACTATCAGGCTCCCCTCCAGGGCCGCACCCCCGACTATGCTCTGTTCCTCGACAGCGCCGCGCTCGATAACGCACTTCGCAGCGGCCCACACACACCCGAATTCTGGAACCACCCCGCCATCCTCGCTGACGCGAAGGCTTGGCACGTTAGCCTCGATCGCCCGACTCGCGTCGGCAGTCAACGCGAGGACCCACCCGAACAAATCGACTGGTCCCTCGACCGCAGCCGCCTCCCGTACGCCATCCTGCCCAACGGCCGCCTGTGGCGCCTCATCCCCCGCCAACTTGCCCCCGGCAAGGCGCGCTTCCAGACCTACCTTGAGACCGACCTGCCGCGCTTGCTCGATGCACTGCTGCCTCGCAACGGCCACCAACTCACCATCGACCGGCAGCAGGCCGTCGCGGAGGAGTTCCTCCGCTTCTACCTCTTTTTCAGCCCGCGCGCCTTCCAGTCCGCCGCCGGGCGCCCGCCACTCGTCGAGCGTGCCATCCGCGGCAGCTCCGAGTACGCGCTCTCCGTCGGCGAAGGCCTCAAGAACCGCGTCTTCGAGGCCCTGCGTTTCTGCATCGAGGGCTTCCTCAAGCACCAGCCCAACCAACTCGATCCCGCCCGCGACCTTCTTGAATGCCGTGAACAGAGCTTCGTCCTCTTGTACCGACTCCTCTTCATCATGTACGCCGAGGACCGCGGACTTCTGCCCTACCGCCGCAACCAGCTCTACACGACCAACCGCAGCCTCGCGCGCCACCGCGACGAAATCGCCGACACTCTCAATCGCATCGCCGACGGACGCGACCCCGATTACGCCGCAGAGCAGACCGCCATTTGGACCGATCTCGTCTCCCTGTTCGACCTCATCGATCATGGCCACGCCCGCTATGGCGTGCCCGCCTACAACGGCGGCCTGTTCGATCCCGATAAGCACCAATTCCTCGCGCAGAAATCGTTGCCCGACGCCTATCTCGCGCGCGTCATCGACCACCTCGGCCGCGCCTCCGATCCTGAGCACCGCGAGCGCGGCCTCTTCCGTGTCGATTACCGCGACCTCGCTATCCAACACCTGGGCAACATCTACGAGGGGCTCCTGGAGCTTCGCCCGCGATACGCCACCGAGCCAATGATCGTCATTCGCGAGCGCGGTAGCGGTCGCACGCCCGAACGCACGGTCCCCCAACGCGAACGCATCCCCACCGGTTGGGAGCCAACCAGCGAGACCTACCGCCCCGGCGACGTTTACCTCGAAACCGACAAGGGTGAACGTCGGGCCACCGGCTCGTATTACACGCCCGATCACATCGTCGCCTACATCGTCGACAACACGCTTGGTCCGCTCTGTCGCAACATTGCCCGACTGCTTGCAGCCGAGATCGCCGCCGCCGAAGAGCAGCACAGCCGCGCCCGCGGCGCGAAGCGCGACGCGCTCGCCGCCAAACTGGACCAACTCCGTGGGCAATACGACGACCGCGTCCTGCGCTTGCGCGTCCTGGACCCCGCCATGGGCTCCGGTCACTTCCTCGTCCGCGCCTGCCAGTACCTGGCCGAAGAGATCGCGACCAATCCGTACACGGCCGATCCCGCCCTTGAAACCGGCGCTGCCGACGAACCCACTCTGATCTTCTGGAAGCGCCGCGTCGTCGAGTCCTGCATCTTCGGCGTGGATCTCAATCCCATGGCCGTCGAGTTGGCCAAGCTCGCTCTCTGGCTGGAAACCGTCTCCGGGGACGCCCCGCTCAGTTTCCTCGACCACCACTTGCGCGCCGGAAACAGCTTGGTCGGGGCGCGCGTCGCCGAACTCGGCGCCATCGCGGGTGCGCTGGAGTTGCAGCAAAACATCTTCAACCAGCAGGTCGAGCAGCGCCTCCCGATCTTGCTGGAGCCGCTGAATCGCATCCGCGCGCTGCCCTCCGACACCAAGGACCAGATCAAAGAGAAAGAGCGCCTCTACCGCAAGTTGTTCGAGCCCGTCTGCGACATGTTCCGCAGTGTCGCCAATCTGTGGTGCTCGGTGTTCTTCGCCCCTGACGGCGTCGGCGTCTCGCCCGAGCAGTACAGCGCCGCATTGGCAGCATTGCCGACGGACGCCGCCTTCCGCAAGCTGACTCGCGAACCGTGGTTCGCCCCCGCCGTCGCCCCTGTGCGAGCCGCCGGCGTCCGCGCATTCCACTGGGAACTCGAATTCCCGGAGGTCTTCTTCGACCTCACCGGCCGCCGCGCCGAGGCCGGCTTCGATGCCATCATCGGCAATCCGCCCTATGACGTGCTTTCCGACCGTGAGACGGGGCGCGACCTCTCGACGCTTCGAGCTTTCATCGCGCAAGAACCGCTCTACGCGCCTTCGCGTCACCGCAAGAATAATCTGTACAAGCTGTTCATCTGCCGCAGCGTCGACCTACTCGCCGAAGCCGGGCGCTTGGGGTTCATTGTGCCCATGGCACTACTCGGCGACGATCAGGCGGCCGAGCTTCGTCGTGCGATGCTCGACACCGGTGCGTTCACGTCCGTCGACGCGTTCCCGCAAAAGGACGACCCGAACCGCCGCGTGTTTTTCGAGGCCAAGCTCTCTACCGCGGTCTTCACGATGATCAAAACCGCTTCGCCCACGCTGCGCGCGGCGCCCTTCACCTCGCGTCAGCACCCTGCGAACCAGATCGAACCGACCTCGCCCAGCCTTCAACTGCGAACGGATGAAATCCCGCTGTATGACCCCCTGAACCGAGCCATCGTGAGCTGCTCGCAAGCGGACTGGGATCTCGCGCTGAGGATCATGGGAAACGCCAGAATGGCACGCTTGGGCCAGTCCTGTGAGTTCTTCCAGGGCGAGGTGAACGAGACGATCCAGCGTCGAGCCGGAAACTTGATCGACTGCGCACCGCAACCGCCTAAACGGGGCTGCAAGCTCGTAACCCGTGGCGCTGCGGTTTGCCTATATTTGGTCCGCGAGGCATCCCAAGGCGGGGATCTCTACCTCGACATTCCACGTTTTCTCCAGAACGCCGGTCCGGACACCAAGGCTTTTCACCACCAGTACGATAGGATCGTGCTGCAGGAATCCAGCCCCCAGAACAACTTTCGTCGGATAATCGCAGCCCCCCTCGCGGCCGGCGAATTCTGCAACCACACGATCAACTACTGCCCCGCGCACAAGGCGACCATAAGCCTTGACCTGATCCTCGCTGTCCTGGACAGCAAGTTGGCCGACTGGTACTTCCGACTGGGTAGCACAAACGCGCACGTGAGCCACTATCAGTTATGCAACCTACCCTGTCCGGTCTTCGCCGACTCGCCAGCATCAGGCGATGCCCGGCTCCGCGACGCAGCAATCAAGTCGCTCAACGCAGGTGAGTTCGATAGTGCTTTCGAGACGCTCCGCCCAGCGCTGGCCAACGCACCGTTCCCACTGGCGGTCCAAGACGTGCTC
>CAZXHR010000268.1:0-3972 GCA_964640465.1 uncultured Opitutaceae bacterium | reverse complement strand
GATCGCCTCCGGCCGGCCTTGGCGCGGACGCCTGCAGAACCGCCGCAAAAACGGTGAGATCTACACCGAGGACTCCTGCATCACGCCGCTGCGCGACGAGCGCGGCGCCATTTCGCACTTTGTGGCGGTCAAGCGCGACATCTCCCACGAGCTCGAGCTGGAGAACCAACTGGTGCAATCGCGCAAGATGGAGGCGGTGGGGCGGCTCGCTGGCGGCATCGCGCACGACTTCAACAATATCCTGCAGGTCATCACCGGTAATGTGGCCATGGCGTCGCTCGACGCACCGGCCGGGCATCCGGTGCACGCCTCACTCGACGAGATCTCTCGCGCGGGCGAACGTGCCGTGAACCTCGTCCAGCAGTTGCTCGCTTTCAGCCGCCGCGAGGAGCTGCGCCTGCGCCCGGTGGAGATCGGGGCCCTTGTCAACGATACCGCTCGCATGTTGCGCCGGCTCATCGGCGAGGACATCGCCCTCGAGGTGCGTTCGGCTCCCGGCGCTCTGCCGGTGATGGCGGACCCCGGACGGATCGAGCAGGTGCTCCTCAATCTCTGCGTCAACGCTCGCGATGCGCTGCCCGAAGGCGGCCGGATCACCATCGGTTCGGAGCTCATGGAACTCGATGCGGTCTACTGCCAGAACCGCCCCGATGCACGACCAGGGCGGTATGTTGTCGTCGCGGTGACCGACGATGGTTGCGGCATCCCGAAGGAGATCCAGCACCGCATTTTCGAGCCGTTCTTTTCGACCAAGGAAGTCGGGCGCGGCACGGGCTTGGGGCTGGCGACGGTTTACGCGATCGTGCGGCAGCACGGTGGCTTCATCACCCTGTATTCCGAGATCGGTCTGGGCACGACCTTCCGGTTCTACCTCCCGGCTGCCGAGGCGGCGGTTGTGGCGGCGCCTGCGCCTGCGGCAAAGGATATGCCGGCGTTGCGCGGAAACGGGGAGACGATTCTCGTGGCCGAGGACGATGAGCAGGTTCTTTCGGTCGCCACCAAGGTGCTCGAACAGGCCGGTTACCGCGTGTTGACGGCGCGACATGGCGATGAGGCGCTGCGTGTGCATGCCGAACATGAGGGGCCCATCGATCTTGCGATTCTCGATGTGGTGATGCCGCATCGCAACGGACGACTCACCTACGACGAACTTCACCGCCGCGACTCGACGCTGCCGGTGATCTTTGCCACCGGCTACAGCTACCATCATCTGCAGGACGGTCTGATCGAGGAAACCCAGGTGCTTCGAAAACCCTATACGCCGCACGATCTGCTTGAGCGAGTACGGGCGATACTCGACAAGCGACGCTCCGGCGAGCCGTTGACCGGCGCTGGGCAGCGATCAGGCTGACGCCCGCGGAACAGGCGGCGAGTGCTGCAGCCAGTCGCGGTGTTGCGCGGGCGACGTTTCCCTGAAGTCGCGCCGCATCATTTTGGGAGCGGAATAGCCGGCTTGGCGCTGACCCGCGTTTGCCAAGCCGGTGTGCGTGCGGTCACGCCGCGGAGGCTGCGAGCTCGGGCCGTGTCTGTGTCTGTTTCTCGACCCAACCACGCGAGCGCAGGATCGCGACGACCATATCAGCGGCGGTCTCGATGGAGAAGTGCTCCATGTTGACGATCAGATCGTAGCTCGAGGAGTCGTCGATCTCGGCGTTGAAGAAGGATCGCACGTAGTCGCGACGGGCGTGATCGGTCTTGCGGTTGTAGGCGAGCGCTTGGTCGTGCGGGATGCCGAGGATATTGGCAGTGCGCTGGCCGCGCTGCTCGACGGGAGCGATGAGGCGCAGGTGCAGGCCGTGTGGCGAACCGGCGGTGGCGAGGTTGCTGCCGCGTCCGATGATGATGGCGTTGCCCATGGCGGCGAGATGGCGCATCAGGCTGTTGGTCTGATTCACGAGGGTCCAGATGCTGGGGTGCAGGCCGACGATCTCGTTCACGGTCGTCTCGATCTCGGAGACCTTGTTTTCCGGCAGGAAGCGCGCGAGCGAAGCGGAGAGGTGATTGTCCTCAAGCATGCGGGCGACGAGATTGCGGTCGAAGACGGTCCAGGCGGGGGCTTCGACGCTGATGAGCCGATTGAGCCGGCGCGCGATCTCTTCCCCGAGGACGCTGCCGCCGGTGCCTGATTCGCGCGAAATGGTGACATATGGGCCGATCGAGACGCGACGGTCGCCGGGGAGTCGGGTGAGTTGGAGGTCGAAATAGGCCTTCGCCTTGTCGATGGAGGAATGTGTTTCCATAGGACGGCGGGGGTTGAGTTGGAGTGGTTGGGCCTAGGGCAATTTACGCCCGAAGAGGAGGGGCCGCAACGCGGGGGCTGATTCGGGGGCGCGCGCCGAAGAACGAGGGAGACGGTAGTGCGTGAAAACTGTCGCAACTTTCGTCCGGAGACGACGTCTTGATCCGGCATGGAACGCATGAAGACTTGCCTCACGCTGGCGTGCGTGTTGATCGCGATCGCCGCCGGCGGCCTGGCTTGGCGGCAATCCGTTTTGGCCCGGCGGGCTGAGATGGCTCTGGCCGATGCCGAGACGCGCATCGAGGCACTGGAGAAGAAACTCCAGACGGCCAAGGCCGCGGGCGAACGAGAGACCTTGGGCGCGGAGGGATCTTCACGTGGCCGTGCGGCGCCGGAACGCGAGCAGTCGGGCCGTCTGGGGCGCCGCGGAGAGCCGCCAGATTTCTCCAACGATCCGGAAATCGCGCCTTTGATGCTCAAGCAGAGGCAGCGGCAGATCGCCAGTCGCTATGCGGCGTTGTTCGCGCGGCTCGGGCTTTCGCCGGAGATGCGTGAGAAGCTTCAGGCGTTGCTCGCGGACAAACAGATCTCGCATTTCGACGCCATGGGCTTGGCCCGGCGCCAAGGCCTTGGCCGCGAAGAGGCGATGGAACTGGCGCTGCAGGCCGATGCGGAGTCCGACAGCGCGATCCGTTCGCTGATCGGGGATGCGGCATATGCGCAACTGGAATACTACGACCGGACATACGCACAGCGGTCGTCGGTCAACGGGTTGGCCACGCAGCTCAACTATGCTGGCACTCCGCTTTCGACCGCGCAGCAGGAACAGCTGATCTCGGTGTTGGCCGATCACTCGGTGGTCGACGAGCCCGAGGGCGGCATGGGCCCCGGTTTCGGGCCGCCGGGGGGAGCCGGTGGTCCGGCGATGCGCGGTCTGTTCGGCCGCGATGTGACACAGACGGATATCGACGCCTTTTTCGCAAAGAAGGCGGAAAGCGATGCCGATGCACTCACGGCTGTAACGAGTTTTCTTACTCAGCCCCAGGTCGAGGCGGTGCGCCAATTGCAGCAGGAGGAAAACGACCGTCTGCGTCTGGCGGCCCTGCGGTTCGACCGCTTCAGGCGGGCTCGTGGCGACAATGGCGGCTGATCTGTTGGATCGGCTGGTAATCGTGTGCGAAACGGACGCGCGATAGCGGAACCACAGCAGTAGTGCGGCTCCGAGGTACGGGCTTCACCGGCATGGGGCGAACTCGCGGAGGTACTTGAGGGCGACAGAGAACTCCTTGGGCAGCGGTGCATAGACGGTGGTGCGGGCTCCGGAGGTCGGGTGGTCGAAGGCGAGCGACATCGCGTGCAGTGCGAGGTGGCCGAGGCGCGGACGCTCGGGCTTGTTGCGCTTGTGGCGGTAGCCGGGTTTGAGGGCGGAGAGGAGGATGGCCGCGGCGGCGCCGTAGAATGGATCGGTGACGATGGGGCAGCCGACCGAGGCGAGATGGACGCGGAGCTGGTTCGTGCGGCCTGTCTTGGGACGACATTCGACGAAGGCGAGACTGAGGAAGCGTTCGAGAACGGTCACGTCGGTCACAGCTGGTTGGCCTCGGGCGTCAACCCGCATGCGCCGCGCGATGCGGGGATCCTCGCCGAGCAGTTGGCCGATGGTGAATCGTTCGGCATCTCAGCCTATAAGGAGCAGTTGGGAGCTGGGCGGAACGGCGGAAGGTGTTTATTCG
>CAZXHR010000267.1:0-4052 GCA_964640465.1 uncultured Opitutaceae bacterium | reverse complement strand
AACGCGAGCTGACTCTTTCTCTCCGCGCTCCTCGGAGCGCGGCCCCATTGAAGCCAGAGCGGTGGTGTTCTGCACCGCGCCGCGGTGCGGGACTTACTGCTTCACCTGCTTCAGGTCCTCGGTGCGGCGGACATGGATCGCGCTGTTCACGCTGCCCTTCTCGGAGCCGGCGATCGCGAGGGCGGGATTGCGCAGGAGCCGGATCGTCTCGGCGCCGGCGTAGAGCACGGAACCCAAGAACGTGGTGTTCGCACTGGCGCCGCGGTGGAAGTAGTAGGCGTTGTCGTTGGCGTAGGTGGTGCCCTCGCAGATGCCGTCGACACGGCCGTCGGGCAGGATCTTGGAAGCGACGCCGTTCCAGCCGACGATCGCCGCCGGCGCGTAGGAGGCGGGCAGCCAGCCCTCGTTCACGCCCTTGGCTAGGCCGTAGACGAACATCGCGCTGGCGGAGGTTTCCAGATACGTCTCGGGCTTGTCGAGGAGGTTATACCAGAGGCCGCTGCCGTCCTGCAGCTCGACGAGTGCGCGCATCTGCGTCCGGAAAATGTGGAGCACCTCAGCGCGGCCGCGGTAGTCGGCCGGCAGCACTTCGAGCAGCTCAGCCATCGCCATGATCGCCCAGCCGTTGGCGCGGCCCCAGTAGAACCGCGGGCTGTATGGGGCGGCGTTCTCGCTCCAGCCGTGGGCGTAGAGCCCCTTTTCCGGCACGAAGAGCCGCGCCGAGAGTTGCAGCACCTGGCACACGGCGTCGTCCCAGTATTTCGTGTCGCCGGTGAGCTTGCCCATTTGCGCCAAGAACGGGATCGACATGTAAAAGTCGTCGGTCCACAGCGCGCGCGGCTGCGGGCGTTGGCGGGCGAGCGTGCCGTCCTCAAAGCGGAACTGCTTGGTCGAGATGTAGGTGTCCACGGCATCGATCCACTGCCGGTAGCGCACGTCGGGGTGGCGAAGCTGGGTCTTGATGAGCGCAGCGGAGATGGAGCCGCAGTGGTCGAGCGCTGCCATGTTCACCATCTTGCTGAACTCGCTGCGCTTGCCCGTGCGCTCCTCGCGCTCGCGGAAGGCCGGCATCCAAGTGAAGACAAAGTCGTAGAAGCGGACGTTGTAGTCGAGATACGAGGTGTCGCCGGTCACGTCAGCCAGGCGCAGGAAGCCGGACATGATCACGCCGTTGGTATAGTCCCAGCGATTGAGCCCGCCATAGCGGCCGTCGAGCACGGCATCGGCGGTAAGCTTGGCCGGATCGGCGATCTCGGCGCCGGTGGCGTTGTCGAAGACCTTCAGCGAGGTGCGCTGGAAAACGTAGCCGCGGATGCGCTCGACGGTGGCCATCACGGCATCGGGTGTCGGCACGGCGTAGGCAACGGCGTACTCGGGCACGGCGCTGGCGCCGTCGATGCGGCGGGTGTAGTCGACCGGGGCGGCGGCGAGAGCGAGCGCGCCGAGCAGCGGGAGAAGCGGCAGAACCGCGGGGATGCGTTTCATGGCGGCAGGGGGTGTTGGGAGCCCGGCCACACAAGCAGAGGCGCGGCCCCGAATCGACTCGGGAACCGCGCGACCCGTTGACCGCCGCCGAAGCCCGGAACGGGCGGCTTAGCCCTTCCGCCGCAGGCGGAAGGCGCCGGCGCCGTCGTGGCCATGCTCCCAAGGGCGGCCGAGCGCCGTCTCCTCCAGCGCGAAGTCGCGACCGGCCGCGCCGGCAAGGAACGTTTCGATCACGTCGGCGTTCTCCTCGGGTTCGAGACTGCACGTCGAATAGACCAGGCGCCCGCCGGGGCGCACGAAGCGCGCCGCCGCCGCGAGCATCCGCCCCTGCAGCTCGGCGAGTTGGTCGAATTCCTCGGGCTTGAGCCGCCACTTCGTGTCGATGCGGTGTCGGATCACGCCGCTGTTCGAACAAGGCACATCGATGAACACGCCATCGTACTGCGCCGGCAACCCACGCGCGCCGAGTTCCTCGGGCTTGAGTTCGAGCGCATCGCCATCGAGCGGCACGATCTCTACCGCCAGCCCGGCCTCGCGCCAGCGGGTCACGTTTTCCCCGAAGCGTTTCATCCGGCCGCCAGGGCGATCGACGGCGACAATCCGGCCCGCGCCCATGAGGTCGGCGAGCTGGAGCGTCTTGCCGCCGGGCGCGGCGCACAGCTCCAGCCACTGCTCACCCGCGACGGGCGCGGCAAGGCCGACCGCAAGGCGCGTAGCCGGGTCCTGGAGATAACACTGGCCGGAGGCGAGCGCGGCCTGGATGTCGGCCCAGCGACCGTGGGCAAGGCGATACCAGCCGGCCCACGGCGTCGGCTCCAGTCCGGCCGGTGGCGGCGGGGCGGCGCGCCAACGCACGTGGACCTGCGCCGTCGACTGGTTCCATTCGAGCAGCCGGCGCGTGGCCTCGGCGCCGAGTTCGCCCAGCCAGCGCTTCACCAGCCACGTCGGGTGGCTGAAATACACCGCCAGCTCCTCCGCCGCCGCGTCGGCGGGCGGCACGGGCGCCTCGCGCAACACGGGCGCGGCGTGGCGCAGCACAGCGTTGACAAGGCGCGCCTCGGGTTCGCTCAGCAGGCGCTTGGCCTGCTCGACGGCGTTGTCGACGACGACGGCGATCGCCGCATCGGGATTCTCGATCAGCTCCGCGCCGGCGATCGCCAGCAACGCCTGCAGCCGCACCCGCGGCGTGCGTTCGGTCAGCGGCCGGATGGCCGCGTCGGTGCGCCGCCAATGCCGCAGCGCGGCGTAGAAGAGGTTTTGTGCCGGCCCGCGGTCGGCCGAGCCGCCGGCCAGATCGCTGAGCAGGTGGTCCGCCCTACCCTGCCCCTCGCGCCAACCGGCCACGAGCGCGACGGCAAGCGTCCACGTTTCAGTGGTCGATGCTTCGCGGTGGCCTCCTCCGCGCCGGTCCGGGGCTCCGTCCACGCCGGCACGACCGCCGGCAAAGCGGTGTTTTTGAGGAAAGCGGCGAGGGGAAGACTCCATGGCGAAGGATGAGACACAGTTTGACATCGCCGCGCAATAGCCGCCAAATCGTTCCCTTCCGCTATTCGACCAAGAATTTATGAACGCTGAAGCTGTCCAAGATTTGATCTCCCAAAAGCCCGAGCTGAAAGCCGCCAAGGCCAAGCTCGAGGCGATGAAGTCAGGTGCGTACTGCGTGCACCGCAGTTGGGGCTTCGGCCGCATCAAGTCCTACGACTCCACGAACCGGAAGCTGCTCATCGATTTCGACGGCAAGCCCGGCCACGCGATGGACCCGGCGTTCTGCATCGGCACCCTCGAGATTCTCCCTGAGAAACATCTCCTCGTCCGCAAGCAGACCGAGGCGGCCAAGATCCAGGATCTCATCGAGAACAACCCCGCACAGCTCGTCGTCGAAGCACTCGAGACCTATCCCAACAACGCCGCCACCGGCGTGGAGTTGGAGAACCTTTTCAGCAGCGTCATCGGCGCCGACAAGTTCAAGCGCTGGTGGACCGCGGCCAAGAAGCAGCTCGCCGGCGACGCCCGCGTCGCCGTGCCCGCCAAGCGCACCGAAGTCTACGTCCTGCGCGACGAGCCGGTTAACGTCGAGGACGAGCTCGTCGAGCAGTTCAAGAACACCCGCTCGCCCCGCCGCCGTCTTCTCATCGCCGCCGAGATCCTCGCCACGGCCAAGAAGAAGGACCTCAAGCCCCTCGCCGCCAACCTCCTCGCCGACGTCACCGCCATCGTCAAGGACACCCAGGGCCTCGAACAGGCCGAGCGCCTCCAAGGCGCGTGGGTCCGCAACGACCTCGCCGCCCTCGCCGGCCAGGACATCGCCACCATCGAGCCCAAGGTCGAGGAACTCGTCTCAAACGAGCGCGACCTCCAGGTCATCGCCGAGAAGCTGCCGACCGGCTACCACGTCCGCCTCCTCGACCTCATCCTCGTCGCCCACCCGACCGCGTGGAAGGAGATCGTCTTCAACCTCCTCAAGCTCAGCTCCGGCTTGCGATTGTTCCAACCGTAGTTTGCGTTGGTGGCGGAGGCCACGCTCTTTCCGGTTCGCTGGAGGCCGGCGTGCCGCTGTCGCTCGGTGC
>CAZXHR010000266.1:0-4124 GCA_964640465.1 uncultured Opitutaceae bacterium | reverse complement strand
GCTCACGCACCCGCTCCCGCCTTCGCCCACGGGCAAGACTGTGAACCATCCCGCCAACCTCGCCGCCGCCTACGCCGGCCTGGCCGAGCTGCGCGGCATCCCGCTCGCCGTCCTCACCGCGCAGGTCGCCGAGAACTTCACCCGCCTCTTCGGCTAAGCGACTCCGCTCCTTGTGGAGCTGTTCGCCAGAACAGCTACTCCGGACATTTTGCCGCCCACGCGCCCCCCCACCGCCGGCTTGCGCGGGAAACCGGCCGCCGCCTACCCTTCGCCTCTTCATGCACCGGCGCGCCGCCATCATCCATAAGGCCTCTCTCATCGCCCTCTACGGCAACGCGGTGCTCGCCGTCGCCAAGATCGTCGTCGGCTTCCTCTCCGGCTCGCTGGCCGTCGTCGGCGACGGCGTCGATTCCTCCATCGACGTCGTCATCGCCATCGGCGCGCTCATCACCGCCAAGGTCATCACGAAGCCCTGCGACCGCGAGCACCCCTACGGCCATTCCCGCGCCGAGACCGTCGCCACGACGATGCTCTCCTTCGTCGTCTTCTTCGCCGGCGCCCAGCTCCTCCTCCGCTCCGCCGCCACGTTGATCTCCGGCGGCCAGACGGCCATCCCCTCGCCCCTCGCCATCGGCGTCACGATCGTCTCGATCGTCGGCAAACTGCTCCTCTCGTGGAGCCAGTTCCACTACGGCCGCAAGGCCGAGAGCTCCATGCTCATCGCCAATGCCAAGAACATGCGCGGCGATGTCGTCATCTCCCTCTCCGTCCTCGTCGGCCTCGTCTTCACCTTCGTCCTGAAGATGCCGATCCTCGACGCCGTCACCGCGCTCCTCGTCTCGCTGTGGATCGCCAAGGTCGCCGTCGGCATCTTCCTCGAGGCCAACACCGAGCTGATGGACGGCACCGAGGGCAAGGGCCCGTACGGCGAGATCTTCGCCGCCGTCGCCGCCGTGCCCGGCGCCGGCAATCCCCACCGCACCCGCGTCCGCCGTCTCGGCTCGATCCTCATCGTCGACCTCGACATCGAGGTCGACCCCGCGCTCACCGTCCGCGCCGCCCACGACATCTCGGCGCGCGTCGAGGCCGCGATCAAAGAGGCGTTGCCCGAGGTGTACGACGTGATCGTGCACGTCGAGCCCGAGGGCAACGACGAGAACGAGCGCTTCGGCCTGCGCCCCGAGCAAGCCTGAACGCACCGCTCGGCGCTAGTCCGCACGCCGACAACAGCCGTTCCGGCAGCACGGCACCCGCCCTATTCCGGTATCGTCTTCCCAACCCGTTTGTTCCGGTATGGTGCCATGGACACACCGACGAAGGCCGGAAGGTTTTGTCTCATCCTCGGCAACAACTTCGACGACATCGAAGCGATCGCCGTGATCGACCTCCTGAGGCGGGCGGGCGTAGCGATCGACCTCTACGGCATCGGGTGCAACCGCATCCGCAGCGCGTCCGGCCTTGAGTACCCCGTGGACCGCGTGTTTCTCGCACAGGGCGACCTCAAGCCGTCGGACTACGACGGGATACTGCTACCCGGAGGCCCCGGTGTGGCCGACCTGCTGTTCTGCACCGAACTGATCCGAGCGATCCGAGATTTCCATGCCGAGGGAAAACTCATCTACGCGATCTGCGGTGCACCGCTGCTTCTCGACAAAGCCGGCATACTCGACGGGAAACGGTTCACCTGCCTGCCAGCCGTGGCGCCTAGGATAAAGTCAGGGAGCTATTCCGAGGCCGCCGTAATGCAGGACGGCAACATCGTCACATCCCAAGCGCTGGGCACCAGCATCGAGGGCGCACTGGCCCTGATCGGAACCATCATCTCCCCGGAGAAACAGGAGGAGATCCGCCGCTACTACCATATCCGAACCATCACCTGAGCAGCACAGGGAGCGGTCCCGGCCAGCTGCGGTTCCACCCCACACTACGCCCCCAACTTCTCCGCAGCCCCGAGTAGCCGCACCACCTCGCCGGCCGCCGCGAACCCGAACGCCCCGGTCACGAACGTCGCGCTGCCCAGCCCGCTCTCGCACGTCAGCTCCGCCTGCGTGCCCGGCTCCTGCGAAGCGCACACGCTGCCGTCGGCCCACGGATACACCGGCCGCTCCGGCGAATAGACGCAGCGCACGCCGAACTGCGAGCCCTCGCCGCGCGGGAAGCCGTGCCGCTCGCGCAGCCGCTTGCGCACGTAGCGCAGCAACGCGTCGTTCTCCGCATCACCCAGGTCGGCCACCTTCACGCGCGTGCCGTCGCGCTTGCCCGCGCTGGCGCCCACGGTGAGCGCCGGCAGCCCGCGTTCGCGGCACTGCCACAGCGCGAGCAGCTTGTGCTGGAGGCTGTCGGTTGCATCGACCACGAAGTCGTACCGCGGCGCCAAGATGCGCTCGAAGTTTTCCTTCGTGAAAAACTCCACCAGCGGCTCGACCCGGCACGCCGGATTGATGCCCGCCACGCGCTCGGCCAACACCGCCGCCTTCGGCCGGCCCACGGTGTCGGTGAGCGCCGGAAGCTGGCGGTTGATGTTCGTCACACACACCTCGTCCATGTCGACGATCGTCAGCGCGCCCACGCCGCTGCGCGCCAGCGCCTCCACGACCCACGAGCCCACGCCGCCCAGCCCGATCACGCACACGTGCGCCACCGCCAGCCGCTCCAGCGCCGCGCGCCCGATCAGGCGCCCGACCGCGCCAAAGCGGCGGACATAGTCGTCGGACAAGGTTGCATGGACTGGAGCGGTTTCGCTCATCGGTTCTCGGGAAACCCTCATGCAAGACGCACCGCCCGCCACCGCGCAACCGCGCAGTGCGTCCGCTCCCGCCCCGTGGAGCTGCTCGCAGGAGCAGCTTGCCCACGCGCGACACCTGCACTCAGCGGGTGCGATCCTTCGCCGCTCAGAGCGGCTCGCCCTTGGCGGCCGCTTCCGCTGCGGCGATGCGCTTGATATGCTCGACGAAATCCGGGTCCTCGCCCTCGAGCAGCTCCGGCAGTAGCGCGCGGAAATCCCGGCGGCGGCACCAGTCGCGCATATAGTCTTCCCAGCTCATCCACAGGCGCTGCGTCTGCCGTTTCATCTTCTCCTCGTAGACGAGCAGATACGCCCGCTCGAACAGCGAGATCAGCAGCTCGAAAAGGACTCGCCGCCGCTCCCTCTGCTCCTCGGTCAGCGTGGTCTCGTCAAAGTTCGCCCGCATCAGCCCGAGGTCGGCGTTCTCCAGCACCACCTTCAGAAAAGCCGCGTACTCGTCCGACAAACGCTGGTAAATTTCCTCCTCCTCCCCCTGCCGCTCGCGCCGCTGTTCGTAGAGAAAAACCGCGATGGCGAACGGCAGACCGACCACCGTCACGATGTACGACAGCGCTTCGAGCCATTCGAGGGGAGTCCAGGTCCAATCCATGCGCGCGAGCATGCCAGCGAACCTTCCCGTGTCGAGGCCGCCGCTCGCCGCACCACCGGTCCGCTCGGCGCTCCGTCCGGCCCGACCGCCGGAAACCAGATGGACTCGTCCACTACGAAACGCCAAGCTGCCGCGAAACGTGCCGATCACCAGCCCCACGGGTGGACAGGCCGCAAACCCCAGTCCAGCAATTCAGCACCAGCGCGATGAAATACTACTACGCCGACGCCCAGAACAAAGCCACCGGCCCGGTCGAGCTCGAACAACTCAAACAGCTCAACGCCCAAGGCGTGATCGGCCCGCAGACCTACGTCATCCCCGAAGGCGAGACTCAATGGCTGAGCTATGCCGCCCTTCAGGCATCGCTCGCGCCGGCACCCACACCAGTCCCTACACCGCCCCCGGCGCCCGTCGCCGCCCCGGTCCAACCAGCAGCTCGCGCCCAACCGACCGCAGCGGCTCCCACGCCCGCTCCGCAGCCGGCTGCCGCTCCGGCGCCGACTCCCGCGCCACAGCCGGCTGCAGCGGCCCCCACCCCAACGACAGCTCCGGCACCGGTTCCTGCCGCCACCGCGCCTCACGCACACGTCCACCTCGCCACACACCCCGCACCGGCGCCCCCGCCCGCGCCCCCCCCCGCCCCCCCCCCACCCCCCGCCCCCCCCCCCGCGCCGCCCCCCGCCCCCCCCCCCGCCCCCCGCCGCCCCCCCCCCGCCGCGCCCCCCCCCC
>CAZXHR010000265.1:2170-4205 GCA_964640465.1 uncultured Opitutaceae bacterium | reverse complement strand
ACGTCCGTCGCGCGCAAGAGCACCCACCACCGCACCCCCAGCAGCGTCGCCGGAATCAGCAGCGTCGCCCAGGCCGCAACCAAAGGCCACACCCGCATGTGCTGCACCAGGTGCCGCACGCCGGGGGAAACGTGATACCGCGTCCCCGCCGGCACCACGTCCGCCGCCGGAATCACGCGCACCCCGGCCGCGTCGCGAACTTCGTAACCCTCCCCGCCCTGCGCATCCTGCACTACCCGCACGATCGGCAGCACCGTCTCGCCGTCGGCCGATTGCAGCCGATCCTCGAGACTGATCTTCGAAATCGCGAAGGCGGCAATGCCCCCAACCACGCCCAGCTTGAGCGCGATCACGAGGACCCGGCGAATTAGCGGCCCTGACATTGGGCGTAGATACTAGCGGCTCACTGCGACCACACAAGCACGACGCGCACGCCGCCCAACTCCCGTCGCGCTCGTTTCGCCCCGCGCCCAAGCGCCGTATAATCCGCGCTGGAGTCCGAACCATGGAAATCTTCGTCAACGGTGAACCCATCACGGTGAACGACGGCAATACCGTCGCCGACCTGCTCACCCGCTTCGCGCTCACTCCCGAACGCGTCGCCGTCGAGGTCAATCAGCAGCTCGTCCGCCGCGCCACGTTCACCGCCACGACGCTCAAGAGCGGCGATCGTGTCGAGATCGTCACGCTCGTCGGAGGTGGCTAGTGGATATCGCCCCGCTCAAAATCGCCGACTTCAACATCCGCTCCCGGCTCTTCGTCGGCACCGGCAAATACCTCAAGGGCGGCGAGCCCGACTATGAACTCATGCGCAACGCCCTCGCCGCCTCCGGCTGCCAGGTCGTCACCGTCGCCGTCCGCCGCGAACGCCTCATCGACAAGCAGGGCCGCAGCCTCCTCGACTTCCTCGACCTCGCCCGCTACACCATCCTCCCCAACACCGCCGGCTGCTTCTGCGCCGAGGACGCCATCCGCGCCGCCCGCCTCGGCCGCGAACTCCTCGAAGGCCTCGGCAACCCGGGCTCGCGCTGGGTCAAGCTCGAAGTCCTCGGCGACAAGAAGACCCTGCTCCCCGACCCCATGGAAACCCTCAAAGCCGCCGAGGTCCTGCTCAAAGAGGGCTTCATCGTCCTCGCCTACGCCAACGACGACCCCATCCTCTGCCAGCGCCTCAAAGCCGCCGGCTGTGCCAGCGTCATGCCCCTAGGCTCCCCCATCGGCAGCGGCCAGGGCATCCTCAACCCCAACAACATCCGCATCGTCCTCGAGCAACTCAAGGGCGACGACCCAACTTACCCCGTCATCGTTGATGCCGGCGTCGGGACCGCTTCCGACGTCTCCATCGCCATGGAACTCGGCGCCGACGGCGTCCTCCTCAATACCGGCATCGCCAGCGCCCGTGACCCCGTCATGATGGCCACCGCCATGGCCAACGCCCTCGCCGCCGGCTACTTCGCCTACCGCGCCGGCCGCATCCCCCGCAAGCTCTACGCGACGGCCTCGTCGCCCATGGAGGGTCGCATTGCGCCGGTCTCCGCCACATGACCGCGACGCCGTCCCTGGTGACGAAGTCATCGCCACGGTCCTCCCTGCCGAGCGACCGCCTGCGGGACCGCCTTGCCCGGTCGACCGTCTGCCGCGCCGCCGTCGCAACCAGATCTGCATCTGGATCATCGCCCTTGGCCTGCTGAACTTCCTCGTCTACACCCTCATCTACGCCGCCCTCGGAGGCGACGCTCACAACGGCTATATCAAGTACCGCTCCGATTCCGACGGCAACACCCGCGCCAGCTACATCGTCCGCGGCCACTACGTCCGCAACCTCGAGGGCCTCGAGTCCGAAGTCAGCCGCAACGTCTGGATCTACAGCTATCTCCACTCGATCACCGTCCCCCTGACCTGCGGCGCCCTCGTCATCAGCATGCTCGTCCTCGCCCGCCCGCACATCCTCGCCACCATGCGGACCGGCTGGATCCGCGGCGAAACCTTCGTCGCCGCCTTCGGCACCGTCGTCATCCTCGGCTCCCTGGCCGTC
>CAZXHR010000265.1:0-2160 GCA_964640465.1 uncultured Opitutaceae bacterium | reverse complement strand
CCCGCCCACTTTGGCGCCCAGCTTTGCGGGCCGTGAGGGGCCTTCCATGTCCGTAACCGACTGGCTCGACCCAGCCGGCCTCATCGCTCAACGCCTCCCCGGCTATGAAGTCCGCCCCGAGCAGCGCACCATGGCCGAAGCCATCGCACGCGCCTTCGAGTCCGAGCACCACCTCGCCGTCGAAGCCGGCACCGGCGTCGGCAAAACCTTCGCCTACCTCCTCCCCGCCATCGACCAGATCGTCCACCACAAGAAGCGCGTCGTCGTCAGCACCCACACCATCGCCCTCCAGGAACAGCTCATCCACAAAGACATCCCGTTTCTGAAGGACGCCCTCGGCCTCCAGTTCAACGCCGAACTCGTCAAAGGCCGCAACAACTACCTCAGCCTCCGCCGCCTCAAAGGCACCAGCGAGAAACAGAAGTCCCTCTTCAACAATCTCTTCCTGCGCAACAGCCTTCACGCCCTCGAAGACTGGGCCTACGAAACGGAGGACGGCTCCCTCGCTGACCTCCCCGACCAGCCCCCCTTCGAGCTCTGGGACAAAGTCCGTAGCGACCACGGCAACTGCCTCGGCCGCCGCTGCCCCACCTACACCGAATGCTTCTATCAGCGCGCCCGCCGCCGCGCCGAAGCCGCCGACCTCCTCGTCGTCAACCACGCCCTCCTCATCGCCGACCTCGTCCTCCGCCGCGACAGCGCCAGCGTCCTCCCCGACTACGAATTCGTCATCCTCGACGAGGCCCACACCCTCGAAACCGTCGCCACCGACCAGTTCGGCGCCAGCATCTCCAGCGGCCAGGTCCAGCACCTGCTCTCCGGCCTCTTCAACGAACGCACCGGCAAAGGCTTCCTCGCCCACATCCCCGATGAAGCCGGCCGCCGCGCCGTCGTCGCCGCCGCCTCCGCCTGCACCGAGTTCTTCAACCAACTGCAGAATTGGTTCCGTATGCGCGGCCGCTCCAACGGCCGCCTCGTCGCCCCGCCCGACGTCTACAACAACCTCTCGCCGGCGCTGAATGAGATGGTCAAAGCGCTCGAGCCGCTCAAGAAGTCCCTCCCGCGCGAGGAAGACAAGTACGAACTCGGCTCCAGCCTCGACCGCGCCGCCGCGCTCGCGCAGTCGCTCGAAGGCCTGCTGGGCCAGTCCTACGACGAACACGTGTACTGGGTCGAATCCGAGACGGGCCGCGCCGCCAAAGTCGCCCTCTGCAGCGCCCCGCTCGACGTCGCCGCTCTCCTGCACGAACTCCTCTTCAGCAAGGCCCGCAGCGCCATCCTCACCAGCGCCACCCTCGCCGCCGGCGCTTCCCCCGCTCCCTCCCGGGGAGGAGCAGGGGAAGGGTCGGAGCACGCGACGTCGGCACGCACCCCCACCCCCTTCGACTACCTCCTCGCCCGCCGCGGCCCGCCCGCCGCCGGCACCCACCAGCTCGGCTCCCCCATCAACTTCGCCGAGCAGGTCCCCCTCTCCGTCGAAGCCGGCCTACCCGCCCCCGCCGCCACTGCCGACTTCACCGCCGCTGCCGGCCGCGCCGTCGTCCACTACCTCCGCCAAACCGCCGGGCGCGCTTTCGTCCTCTTCACCAGCTACAAAATGCTCAACGACATCGCCGGCGCTGCCCGCGACGAACTCGCCGCCGAGGGCTACACCTTCCTCGTGCAGGGCGAGTCGCTGCCGCGCTCCAAAATGCTCGAGAAGTTCCGCGAAACCCCGCTGGCCGTCATCTTCGGAACCGACAGCTTCTGGCAGGGCGTCGACGTCATCGGCGAAGCCCTCTCCAACGTCATCATCGTCAAGCTCCCCTTCGCCGTACCCGACCGCCCCACCGTCGAAGCCAAAATCGACCTCATCCGCAGCCGCGGCGGCAACCCCTTCAACGACTACCAGCTCCCCGAGGCCATCCTCAAATTCCGCCAAGGCTTCGGCCGCCTCATCCGCAGCCGCACCGACCGCGGCATCGTCGTCCTCCTCGACCCCCGCGTCGTCCGCAAACCCTACGGCCGCCGCTTCCTCGCCAGCCTCCCCCCCTGCCCCGTCGAAACCCTCACCCGCCTCTGGTAATCCGTCGCGTCAACCTCGTGTCCAGCGCCGTCCTTCCGAGCGCAGCGAGGAATCTGCCCCCCACCCCCGCTTCGCCCCGGCGGATCGCACCGTCG
>CAZXHR010000264.1:0-4215 GCA_964640465.1 uncultured Opitutaceae bacterium | reverse complement strand
TTCCGATCCCGGCGCGCCCAGCGGTCGCGCCCTACCTCCACCAACCATTCATTCTCCTCATGAAACACCACCCTCGAACCCTCCTCGCCGCAGCCGCGTTCACGCTCGCCGCAGCCGTTCTCACCGCCGGCGACACGCCCGCGCCCGCGGCCTCCCCGTCCACCGCTCCCGCCGCCTACCCGCTCACGACCTGCGTCGTCTCCGGCGAGCCGCTCGAAGGCGGCATGGGCGGCCCGGTCGACTACATCCACAAGGAACCCGGCAAGCCCGACCGCCTCGTGCGCTTCTGCTGCAAGGCCTGTATCGCCGTGTTCAAAAAGGATCCGGAGAAGTACCTCGCGAAAATCGACGCCGCGGCCTCTGCGGCGAAGCCCGCGCCGCAAGCCAAACTCAAGCCCTGACGCCCCGCCTATCGCCAAGCCCAAGATGCGGTGCTTAACCCGAGCATCGCCCAACATTGTACCGTTTCCCTGTACCACATCCTCCCCCACATCATGCCCGTCGCAACCGCTCCCACCTTCGCACCCGCCATCGCCGCCATTTGCCGGCACTATGAACGCCGCAGCAAGACGGCCGACGCGCTCGGCCGCGAGCTGGAGCACATCCTCACGATCCTGCCGGAGAAGGCGGATATCCCCCTGAAACCGCCGTCGGGCGCGCCGCACCCGATCGCCCGTCACATCGACGCCGCGCTCGCCCCCGCGGAAAGCCGCATCGAGGACATCCTTGCGCCGCTGCGCCGCGTCGCGGCAATCCTGCCATGGCGCTACAGCTACACGCCGCGCGCCGATGCCCCTGGGCTCGAACACCGCGTCGCCTGGGCCGAGTTCGTCGGCCCTGTGGCGCCCATCGCAAGCGACGAGGTCTGCCTCGGCGTCACCCTCATCGCCCCGCACACACTCTACCCGCTGCACCGCCACAACGCCGTGGAGACCTACTTCGTCCTCTCCGGCACCGCCACCTGGACCGCCGCCGGCCGCTCGCAAACACAGCCGCCCGGCTCCTTCATCCTGCACCCGTCGAACATCGTTCACGCGATGCAGACCTGGGACGAGCCGCTCCTCGCCGTCTACACCTGGTCCGGCGACGTCCACTCCACCTCCGTCTATGCCGACCGTTAAGGCCAGGCATACCCAAACTACCGTCACTAAGCGTCCGGGGGATTAGGCACCGACTTCGCCGAGAAACCGGGTACCGGCTCACGCTGCAGCCCTGGAACGACTTTGGGTGGGTGAAACCGAGCCTGAAGATCGTCAAGGCGCCCCGGGTACCGAGGCGTCGGCGGAGGTGATCAATGGCTTTGAGTCACCCGCGCAAGCCTCGGCCACCGCCGCCTCACCACCACCCACGCCTGCCTGCCCAGCGGCAAAGCCAAGGCCCATGCATTGATTCTGGGCCTGAGCCAGTCGGCCGAACTCGCGCCGGAGTCCTCCGGCCGGGCAAATATGCAAATCCTCCCTTGAGCCCGGCTCCCATCGGTCCGTCATCACCAACAGCCCACTCCTCCACCATGTCCGCCACCCTGGTCATCGCCGACATCCACCACGACTTCGCCCAGGCCGAGGCGTGGATCGAGCAATTGGCCGGCCGGTTCCAGTCGGTGGTGTTCACCGGCGACTACTTCGACAGCCATGGCACCAACGACACGCCGGAGGACATGGCCGCCACTGCCGCCTGGCTGCAGCATTCGCTTGGCCGTCCTGAGCGTATCCACCTCGTGGGCAACCACGATCTCTCCTACCTCTTCCCGGGGGACTTCACCGCCTGCTCCGGCTTCACCGACGAAAAGCAGGCCGCACTGGCGCCCTTCCTGCGCGACCCAATCTTCCAGCGCCTTCGTCCGACTGTCATGGTCGACGGCTGGCTCCTCACCCACGCCGGCGTCCATCGCCAGCTGTGCAAAGACCTCCAGCCCGAACAGATCCTGCCGGCAATCGAAGCCCAATGGTCCGAGCTCCAGGCGGGCGGCCAACCGCCCTTGTTCGCCTGCGGCTACGCCCGCGGAGGCGACCGTCCCTTCGGCGGCATCACCTGGCAGGATTTCGACGAATCCCGCCCCATCCCCGGTTTGCACCAGATCTTCGCCCACACGCCGGCCTCCACCGTGCGCGTCCACTGGATGATCCCGGGGCGGCGGCATATTCTGAAGCGCGCCCACCGGCTCGACCGCGTTCCCGGTGAGGTCATCGCACGCAGCCAGTGCTCAGGCATCAACGTCTGCGCCGAGACCGAGTTGCGCAGCGTCCTCCTCATTGAGGACGGCATCATCACCGTCCTCGCCCCGACGCTGCCCGGCGGAGCCCAGCTGATCGTGAAAAGTTAGGGCCGAAAGACGCGACCAGCGCGGGAAAACGGGGCGGAAGTGCCCTCGCCAACTTCCCGCATGATGAACGAAAGCCCCACGGGCCCCGTCCCCCTCAACGCGAACGATTTCGACGCAGTCTTCGCCGCCGGCCTCGCCGAGCCGACCATCCTCCAACTGCGCCGCCAGGAGCTGATCCGCTCGCTCACGGCCGACTGCATCCTCACGCCGGAAGTCTTCCAGAAGCTGTGCGCCGCGCACCCGCCCCACCTGTTGCCCGCGGCCGATCTGCGGGAACTGTTCTGCCGCGCCTGGCTATCCTGCCGCACCGTCTTCCGGATGCAGTTGTACTCTTCCCGCTTGCCCACTGGTTTCTCGGCACACCCCATGGGGAACCGCGCTCCCGCCCTACTCGCTCCACCCGCCGCGCCGGTCCGCCTTGCGCTTCGCCCGGTGCTTCTTGCCGGCGAGCATCCGCGATTTCTGCGCCCGCGAACGTTGCCGCGTCCGCCGCCGCTCCAGCTCGCGCTCGTCGCGCACCTCCGCCGCCGCGGCGCGCTTCCGTTCCTCCAGCCGCTCGGCCAGCTCCGCCCACGCCAGCTCGCGGTTGCGCGTCTGCGAGCGCTCGCGCTGCATCCGCACTTCCACGCCGCTGGGCCGGTGCCGGAGCTGCACGGTCGACGAGGTCTTGTTGACCTTCTGGCCGCCCGGGCCGCTGCCGAGGATGAAGTTCTCTTCGCAGTCGGCCGCGCGCACGCCGAGCTTCGCCAGCCGCCCGGCCAGCGCCTCGTCGTGCAGAAAGTCGAACTCGTTGATCGCGCTCATGTTATTCACTGAAACTTAGTGTTCCCTTTGTGGTCAATTCAGCCACAAATCTTCGCTAATCCTAGACGCATGAATCCCGGACAAGCTTGGACCCAGAAACTGCGCTCCGAAATCGGCAAGGCCGTCATCGGCCAGGACCAGGTTGTCGAGCGCCTGCTCGTCGCCCTCCTCGCCAACGGCCACGTCCTCCTCGAGGGCATGCCCGGCCTCGCCAAGACCCTCCTCGTGCGCAGCCTCGGCCGCGCGCTGGGCGTGCAGTTCGAGCGCATCCAGTTCACCCCCGACCTCCTGCCGAGCGACGTCGTCGGCACCATGATCTTCCAGCCGCGCGACGGCCAGTTCACCGTCCACAAGGGCCCCGTCTTCGCCAACCTCGTCCTCGCCGACGAGATCAACCGCGCGCCCGCCAAGGTCCAGAGCGCCCTCCTCGAGGCCATGCAGGAGCGCCAGGTCACCATCGGCGGCATCTCGCACAAGCTCCCCGCGCCGTTCTTTGTCATGGCGACGCAGAACCCCATCGAGCAGGAAGGCACGTATCCGCTGCCCGAGGCGCAGCTCGACCGCTTCCTCTTCAAGCTCCTCGTCGACTATCCCGCCGCCGCCGAGGAGCGCACGATGCTCGACCGCTGGGGCTCCGTCACCGTCCAGCCCGAGCTCCAGTCCGTCTCCTCCGGCGAGGAGCTGCTCGGCCTGCGCAAACAAGTCGACGCCATCCACGCTTCCCCCGCCGTCCAAGGCTACATCCTCGCGCTCGTCCGCCAGACGCGCGTGCTCGCCGGCCAACAGCCCGAGCCCACGCCCGCCGGCACCCCGCCCGCACTGCCCACGGCTCCGACTCTTCAACCTTCAACTTCCAACCTAGACCGTCAGCGCCAGCTGACGTTCGGCGCCTCCCCGCGCGCCTCGCTCGCGCTGCTCCAGGCCGCCCGCGCGCTGGCGTGGATGCGTGGCCAGGAGTTCGTGACGCCCGCCCTCGTGCAGGAGCTCGCCCCCGACATCCTCCGCCACCGCGTCGGTCTCACCTACGAAGCGGTGGCCGAAGGCCTCACCCCCGACGCCATCATCCGCGACCTCCTCAAGTCCGTCCC
>CAZXHR010000263.1:0-4250 GCA_964640465.1 uncultured Opitutaceae bacterium | reverse complement strand
TCCGAAAACGGACAGCGCCGGCGGGAAAACGTGCCGGCGCTGCGAAAAGATGCGACGGGCTGGTGCGGCCATCGCGGGAGGGCGGATCACTTCAGGTGCAGGCTCTCGACCTCGATCACGCGCTTGGTCCCCTCCTGGTTGAGGGTGCGGGCGGTGCCGTAGATGATGACGACGCGGTCGAGGAAGAGGTCGACCTTGTCGGTGAGGAGCAGCCGGCTGATGTCGAGGTAGGCGAAGCGGTTGCCGGTGGAGTCGATCAGCTGGAAGTTGTAGGGGTGCTTGTAGGCGATGAAGTTCTGCGTGGCGGCGAAGCGGCCCTCGTAGAAACGCGGCATGGCGGCGCGGCCGATGTCGCCGGTGGCGGCGGGGCCGGTGACGATCACTGGGCGGGTGGGCGCGGCGGGAACAGTGGCGATGGAGCTGGCGAGCTTGATGTATCCGACGATCGGCTTCTGGACCGTGAAGGAGGTGAAGTCGCCGGCGAGGCTGAGGAGCTCGGCCTGGGCGCCGGGCTGCATGGTGGCGACGACGGGGGAGCGGCGGTCGGGGCGCAGGTAGAAGAAGGCGCCGGCCTTCACGTCGAGGTTCTTGCCGACGTCGTTGTTACTCACGAAGAGCTCGCGCGGGCCGGCGACCTCGACGGCGAGCCAGCCGGCAGGGGCGGGCTCGGAGGGTGCGACGGCGGGGATCGGGTTGGTGCCGGCGGGGAGGACCTTCAGCACGGTGGCGGAGGGCTCGGGGCGGGCGTAGACGGTGGCGTCGCGGGTGAGCGGTTCGGCGCGCAGAGCGGCGGCGGCGACCAGGATGGTGGCGAAGAGGAGGTGACGCAGATTCATGATGGAGGGAAGGGCTGAAAGGGAGGGAGACTCATTCCGCGCGGAAGAGTTTCTCGATTTCGTCGGTATCGAGGATGCGGGCGCCTCGCAACGGCATTCCGCTCAGGCGGAGCAGGCCGATCTGGGAACATTGGAGACGTTTCACATCGCAGCCGATGGCGGTGAAGAGCTCGCGCAGGCCGCGGCCGCGACCGTGGGTGACGTGGACCTCCAACTCGGTGGAGGCGCCGTCGGCGTTGGGATGGAGGAGGAAAACCTGCTCGGCGGCGATCAGCTCGTCCTCGACGCGCACGCCCTTGAGCAGCTGGGCGACGCGGCTGCGCGGGAACGGCTGCTTGAGGGAGACGTGCATGCGGCGCAGGACGGGTTCGGAGGCGCGGGCGATGCGGTCGGCCAGGGCGCCGTCGGAGGTGAGGAGGACGAGGCCCTCGGCCTCGAGGTCGAGGCGACCGGCGATGAGGAAGCGCTGGCGTGCGTATTGTTTGGGCACGAGGTCGTAGACGGTCTCCGGGTGGCGGCCGTCGGGGGTGCCGCAGACGACGCCCTTGGGCTTGTGGACGAGGAGCGTGACCTTCGCGCCGGAGACGGCGGGGCCGCCGGCGATGAATTTGCCGCGGACGTTCACGCGGTCGGAGCCGGGGACGATCTTCTGGCCGAGTTCGGCGGGCTTGCCGTTGACGGAGACTTCGCCGGCCTCGATGAGGGCTTCGGCGGCGCGGCGGGAACAGACGCCGGCATCGGCGAGAAACTTTTGCAGGCGGACGGGTTCCATAGGACGGCTATTGGCGGGGAGAAGCGGGTGGAAACCAAGCCTGAAACCGTGGGCGGCGTGTCGGGCAGTGACAGGGGAGCTCGAGGAGGAGGTTGAAAATGTGGAAATCAGGGAATCAGGAAGGACCGGTGCCCTGTTCGCCAGTGGGACGGCAGGGCTGCCCCCGGCCTGCGTGTGGTGCGGGGCAGGCGCACGGCTCGGACTGATGTCAACCATTGGTTGACATCGTGGAATCGGGCGAGCTTTGGGATCAGGCGGTGGTAGGCGGAGCGCTGTGTGCAGGAGCGGGCGTGACGCTTGCCCGAAGCGGCGAGGGAACTGCGCTGGTTCGCACGGGTGTGCGGGCGCGTTGCTAAGTCTCCGGCTCTTCGAGTTTGCGGTAGAGGAGGACGGCGCCGGTGGCGGCGGTGGTGAGCAGCACGGGGCTGAGCAGGGGGATGAACGTGAGCAGCATCACGCTGCTGCCGAGCCCCAGCGTGGCGGCGCGATGGCGACGGGCGAACGCACGCTGGACCCGCCGGCCGCGGGCGCGGAGGGCCTGCGGGTAGTCGAGGTAGTCCATGCCGAAGACGAAGCAGTCGAAGTAGAGCCCGAGGCCGACCGCCAGCGGTGCGCCGACGAACGGCACCCAGCCGATGAGAAAACAGCCGATGGCGACCGCGACGAGCACGGCGAGGTCGAGGATCGCGTCGGTCACCTGGTAGAGGAGCGGCACCTCGTGCATCCGCTCGGGGGCGAGGCCGAGTTGGATTTCCACCTCGCGGGCGAGGCGGCTGTAGAAGAAGCCACAGAGGATTCCCTGGAAGACGATCCAGGCGGCGACGGCCAGAGCGATCTCCAGCGCGGCGACCACGATGACCGAGAGGATGGCGAGCGTGGCGCCCCACCAGTTTTCCGGAAACGCGGTGCCGAGCCACGCGTAGGCGCGGAACCAGCCGTAGACGAGGCCGGCGAACAGCGCGACGCTGAGCAGGAGGTTGCAGAGGATGGGCAGGATGCCGTGTCGCCAGAGTCTGGGGTGGGCGTTCATGTACCGCAGCCCGGCCCAGGGCGCGGCGAAACCGTCGAGGAAGGAGGACAGCGCGCCGCGGCGGGAAGGAAGAGGCGGCGGGGCGAGCGGATCGGGCATGATAAATGGCTTCTTGTGGCGGGCGGTTGTGGCGATGTGAGGCTGCCGCGTTCGTCCAAACGGCGTTGACCCTGTACACTTCGCCGCGAAGTGCACGCGGCAGCGCCCTCCACGGAAAGGGAAGGCGGCGCCACGATCTGCGGCGCGGGTGCGGCTGTCGACAAAAAGGCGCGACCGGAGTCGCGCCTTGAGCAAAAGGGGAAGCGGCGCGCCGGCGGATGGGGCGGCGGACGCGGGAAGGGTTTCGCTCAGCTATCCTTCGAGAGCTCGCGGCTGCGGTCGCGGGCGGCGAGGATGGTGTCGCGCATGATGTCGCGGAACTTCGCGGACTTCATGACCTCAAGGCCGGCGTAGGTGGTGCCCTTCGGCGAGGTCACGCGGTCGCGCAGCACGTCGGCGTCTTCGCTGGACTGCTTGAGGAGCTTGGCGGACCCGAGGATCACCTCGGTGGCGAACTCGGCGGCGAGCTCACGGGTGAAGCCGGCGGCGACGCCGGCCTCGCGCAGCGCGGCGGCGAACTCGAAGACAAAGCCCGGGCCGCTGCCGCCCAGCGCGGTGACGGAGTCGAGCATCTCCTCGGGGAAGCTGTGGACGGCGCCCAGCGCGCCGAGAACGCCGAAGGCGATGGCGCTGTCGGACTCGGAGAGCGGGGCGAGGCTGCTCCAGCCGACGATGCCGGCGCCGATGGAGCCGGGGAGGTTGGGCATGGCGCGGACGATGGCGCGAGCGTGCGGGAACTTCTTCGCCAGCGAGGCGAGCTTCTTGCCGGCGAGGATCGAGATGACGAGCTTGCCGCGGGTGGCCTCGGCGAGGCGCGGGTCGGCGTCGGCGAGGTTCTGGGGCTTGAAGGCGACGACGACGGCGTCGGCACCGGCGCAGAGATCGACGACGTCCTTGGCGAGGCGGATACCGGTGCGCTGGGCGAGGGCGGGGCCGGTGGGGTCGTTGCCGCCGAGGCAGGCGAGGTCGGCGACGGGCGCGACCTTCTTGGCGATGACGCCGGCGGCGATGGCGGAGGCCATGTTGCCGGAACCGAGGAAGGAAATGCGAGGCATGATGGGAATGCGGATTGCGGAGTTCGGAATGCGGATCGGTCGAGGCTGGCGCGGAACGGTCGGTGGCGGAAGGAGGAAATCGGGCGGTGCGGCGGGGCCGTGGCGTGTGGCCAGCGGAAGAGGGATGTGGAATGTGGAAATCAGGAAAACGGGAAAATCGGAAAGAGACAGGAGGGCGGATCGCCGCCCCCGCGGGCGGCGCCACGGGGGCACGGAGAGGCCGGCGTGGCTGGAGTACGGAACAATCGAGGTTGAGCTGTGCCGTGCCGAGGCTGGTGCGATGGAGTAGCTGCCCTCGCGGGCAGCTCCACGGGCGAAGTGCGAGGGGCGGAGCAATCCAGCCGGTGGATGCGGACGAGCTGTTCTCGCGAACAGCTCCACATGGGAGGGACCGAGATGGTCGCGGGCGCGGTGATGCCGTTGGGGCGACGCGACGGGGGCTTAGGGGCGGGCGAGGG
>CAZXHR010000262.1:0-4331 GCA_964640465.1 uncultured Opitutaceae bacterium | reverse complement strand
GACACCCTCCGCGTAGTTGCCGAACGCGCCCGAGCGCACGATGCCGTGGATCGGCCCGAACTGCGGCCCGACCTCCGCCGCCAGCGCGTCGCACGCGCCCTCGCGCTCGAGGTCGCACACGAACACCGGCAACTGCGGCGCCAGCTTCAGCACCTCGCCGCGGCGCTTCTCCGAGTGTACGCTGAGGATCACCCGCGCGCCCTCGGCCTCGAGCGACTTCACGATGTGCCACGCCACGCTCTTGCGGTTGGCCACGCCGGCGACGAGCACGGTCTTGCCGGAAAGTCCCAGGAAACTCATGCCGCGCCTCCCGGCGTCTTCCACGCGACCGCGAAGTCAACGCTGAGCACGCGTTTGCCGGCGCTGGTGATCGCACCGCTCATCATCGTAAACCCGCCCATGACTTCCTTGATCTTCACGGAGAGTTCGACGGTGTCGCCCGGGAAGACGGGATTACGGAACTTCACGTCACTCACGCGCGCCAGGAGCGGCACGCCGCCCTGCTCGCCCGCCGCGGCACCAGCGGTCTTCGCGCGCTTGGCCATCAGCAGCGCACCGGTCTGGAACACCGCCTCACACAACAACACACCGGGCGTGATCGGCTGGTTCGGATAGTGGCCCTTATAGAAAAACTCATCGGCCCGGAACGTACGCTTGGCCACCAGCGAGTCGGCCGTCTCGGAGACGATTTCGTCGACGAAGAGGAACGGCGGCCGGTGCGGAATGAGGTCGGTGACGTTGTCGGACATGGGGAAATTGCGTTGGGCGAGTGTCGAAGGGCCGGAGGCTAGAGAACGAACCGCCCCCGCGGAAAGCCTTTGTTTGGGGCGTTCACCGAGCAGACGTTACCGCCCGCCAGAGCGGGCACGTGGCCGGATCGACCGGCTCGCCGCGCCGGTAACGGGCAAGCAACTGCACCGAGCGCTGCGCGAGCATCCGGCGCACCTCGCGGCGCCGTCCTTTCACCAGCGGAATCACCATGTTGTCGTAGCCGGTGGTCTGGTGGCGCATCCAAGCGATGGTGGCCGCCTCGGCGCGCTCCTCGATCGGGATGCGCTCCGTGCGCGCGACCGTACCGCTGCCGACAGGCGTGGCGTGCGCGGTGATGAGTCCGGCCATCCGTTCCTCGATCTCACGGTAGCTGGGATGAAACGCGAGATAGGCCAGCACCGCGCCGCGGAAATCCTCCACGTACTCGGCCTGCTCGACCGCGCGCCGGGCGCGGCCAGCATCGAGCTTACGTTGATAGGCGGGATCTTGCCGCTCGATCTCGAGCTCGGCGCGCAGCGCCTCGATCCGCGCCGCAGGAGCCCAGATGCCGCGGGAGAAACGCTTGTTTCCCTTCTTCTCGATCACGGTCCACGTGGGGCCGTCGGCCTTGATGCGGCGGCTCAACGCGGCGTCGCCGGGCGGCAGCAGTGCCCAGTCGTCGGGTACGACGAGGACACGGCCATCCGCGGCGAGGACGCGGCGGGGCATGGAGAACGGGCGGACTTCGCGAGTCTCGGTCGGCATGGCGAACCCTCAGAAACGTCGTCCCGGCTTACTCGGCGCTCGGCGCGTCCGGTTCGAACTTCCGCCCCGGCACCGCAATGATCTCGACATACACGCTCACCGCGCCGGCTTTCGCGGCGGCATCGACACTGTCGATGACTTCGCTCAGCGGTTTCACCGCAGCCGTCGTCGCATCGGCACCGACCTTGCAGGCGAACTCCCACCGGTTGAACCCCTCGGGGAGCTTCTTGCGCTGCTCACGCTGCACGTACTTGCGCAGCTCATTTTTGACGGATTCGAGCACGCGGGCGTCGGCCTTGTCGGCAACTTTGAGAGGGAAATTCTTCTTCATCGGATAGGAATCTGCCGCGGACACATCGACAGCCGCCGCTCGTTGCGAGGACGACCGGAGGAGCGCTCGTGCAGAATTGGACAACCTGCCACGCACTCCATCCCCAACGCAAGCCGTGCGAATCGCCTGCCGCAGTTTTCATGCAGCACATTCATTGACTCCCACACCCGCGTTTCCCTACGTTCGACCGAATTCCCATGCCAACCGCCGGTCCCGCCACCTCCACAACTCCCACAAACCAACATTCCGGTCAGACCGTCCGCGACGTCGTCATCCGCCTCGCGGGCAACTCCCAGGACGGCATCCAGGCCATCGGCGGCTTCCTCGCCCGCCTCGCAGGCCGCAGCGACCAGGAAGTCATGACGTTCATGACCATCCCCGCCACCATCGCCGGCGGGCCGTCGATCTTCCAGGTGCGCATGGGCAGCGGCGAGATCCTTTCCCCCGGCGACCGCTCCGACCTCCTCGTCGCCTTCCACCAGCACAGCTACGAAGCCCACCGCGCCCAGCTGCGCGACGGCGGCGTCCTCCTCTACGACTCCGACACCGTGAAGCCCGACGCCGCCGACACGCGCATCCGCGCCGTGGGTGCGCCCATCAGCTCCGGCACCATCGCCGCCACCGGCGGCAGCTCGAAGGACAAGGGCAAGAACATCTACGTGCTCGGCCTCATCGCCCGCCTCTTCGACCTCAACGTCGAGAAGCTCAAAGGCCTCATGAAGGAGCGCTTCGGCAAGAAGTCCGAGGATATCTTCAACCAGAACGTCCGCATCTTCGACGCCGCCTACGCCCACCCGCTCAGCGACGACGTCCGCTCCGCCTTCGAGTTCGGCCCCGCCCGCGTTTCGACCGGTGCCCGCCCTATGGTGACGATGGACGGCAACCAGGCCGTCGTCATGGGACTGATCGCCGGCGGCGTGCGTTTCGGCGCGGCCTACCCGATCACCCCCGCCTCCAGCATCATGGAGGACCTGCGCGCCGCGCTGCCGAAGTACGGCGGCATGTACGTCCAATGCGAGGATGAGATCGCTGCAATCTCCACCGCGCTCGGCTTCTCCTACGCCGGCCACGTCGCCGTAACCAACACCTCCGGTCCCGGCATGTCCCTCAAGATGGAGGCGCTCGGCTGGGGCATCATGGCCGAGATGCCGCTGGTCATCGTGAACGTCCAGCGCGGCGGCCCGAGCACCGGTCTTCCGACCATGGTCGAGCAAAGCGACCTGATCCAAGCCATCGGCGGCACCCACGGCGCCGCCCCGCGCATCGTCCTCGCCCCCTACTCCGTCGGCGACTGCTTCTACGCCGCCTACGAAGCCGCTCAACTGGCGCGCGAATACTCGGTGCCGGTCATTGTCCTTTCCGACCAGGCGCTCGCAACCCGCATCGAAGCCTTCCAGGAGCCCGACCTCGCCAAGCTCTACGTCGAGCCCGCCATCCAGCTCAAGCCCGTCGAGGGCGAATACAAGGCCTACGCCTTCGACAAGGCCACCCACCACGTTCCGCCCGGCACGCCGATGCTCGGGGGCAAGTACCCGACCGTCACCGGCCTCGAGCATGACGAGACCGGCCATCCCAACGCCTCCGCGCCGAACCACCAGAAGATGACGATCCGCCGCCGCGAGAAGATCAAGGCTCTCGCCGCCAAGCTCCCGAAGCCCGAGATCTTCGGCGACCATGAAGGCGACGTGCTCCTCGTCGGCTGGGGCTCCACCTACGGCCAGATCCGCGAAGCCACCAAGCTTCTCCGTTCCCAGGGCCGCAAGGTCGGCCACCTCCAGATCCGCAACATCAGCCCGCTGCCCCAGGGGCTCGCCGAGATCTTCGCGAAGTACCGCCAGGTCGACGTCGTCGAGATCAACGACGAGGGCCTCTACGGCTACGGCCAGCTCGCCAGCCTCCTGCGCAGCGCGCTCGCCCTCCCGCACATCCGCAGCATCTGCAAGACCGACGGCCTCACCTTCAAGGTGCAGGAGATCCTCGCCGGAGTCTCCCGCCTCGACGCCTCCGCCAAACGCTGACGCACCCGGAAACCCGAAACCAAGAACACGATACCAAACCCGTTTCCGCCATGTTCACTCTCACCCGCCCCACTCCGGCCGCCGTCCCCGCGGCCCCCCTCACCAAGACGTCGCTCAAGGCCGACAATCCCACTTGGTGCCCCGGTTGCGGCGACTTCGCCGTGCTCGCCGCCTTCCAGCGCGTCCTCGAGAAGCTCCAGATCCCGCAGCACAACCTCGTCACGCTCGCCGGCATCGGTTGCTCCTCGCGCCTGCCCTACTTCGTCAACACCCACGGCGGCCACTTCATACACGGCCGCGCGCTGCCCTTCGCCAGCGGCGTCAGCCTCGGCCGCGACGATCTCCACGTCGTCGTCTTCGGCGGCGATGGCGACGGTTTCTCCATCGGCGGCAACCACCTCGACCACACCGCCCCCAACAACAACAAGATCACATACGAGATCATTGACAACACCGTGTACGCACTC
>CAZXHR010000261.1:3300-4332 GCA_964640465.1 uncultured Opitutaceae bacterium | reverse complement strand
GTTGGCGCCGAGCTTGGCCTTGGTCTTGGTGCCGTCGAGCTTGAGCATCAGATGGTCGACGCCGATCTGGTTGCATGCGTCCATGCCGACGACGGCGGGGGCGATGATGGTCTTGACGTTGTTGACGGCGGCCTGGACGCCCTTGCCCAGGTAGCGCTTTTTGCCGTCGATGCCCTTCGGGAGGGACTTGGCGGGCGCGGCGGAGTCGCGCAGTTCGATGGCCTCGTTCTCGCCGGTGCTGGCGCCGGACGGGACGGCGGCGCGGCCGAGGGCGCCGCAGGCGAGCTTGACGTCGACCTCAACGGTCGGGTTGCCGCGGGAGTCGATGATCTCGCGAGCGATGACGTTGGTGATGGTGGTGGACATAGAGAATGGAACTGAGGTTGGAGAGAGGGACAAAGAGACGCCGCCCTCGTAAGTGGGGCGGCGTCGTGGGAACGGTATCGACTTAGTGGGCGGCCAGGTAGGCGCGGACTTCGTCGAGCTTGTTGGCGGAGCCGAGCTTTTCGTTCTTGTGAGCGATGAACTTGGCGTACTCGGCCATGAAGGTCTTGCCGACAGGGCGGAAGTCGAACTCGGCGGGCTTGTCGCGGAAGAACTCGCGGTGGACGCGGGTCCAGACCAAGCGGCCGTCGGTGTCGATGTTGATCTTCACCACGCCGAGCTTGGCGGCCGGGAGATACTCGTTCTCGTCCACACCCACGGCGTCGCCGAGCTTGCCGCCGGCGGCGTTGATGCGGCGGACTTCCTCCTGCGGGACGGAGGAGGAACCGTGCATGACGATCGGAATCTTGATACGATCGTTGATCTTCTTGATGATGTCGAAGTGGAGGGACTGGTGGCCCTTGAACTTGTAGGCGCCGTGGCTGGTGCCGATGGCGGCGGCGAGGGAGTCGCAACCGGTGGCCTTGACGAAGGCCTCGGCCTCCTCGGGCTTGGTGAGGTTGGCGTGACCGTCCTCGACTTGGACGTCCTCTTCGACGCCCCCGAGGGTGCCGATCTCGGCCTGGACGGAGATGCCCGTCTTGTGGG
>CAZXHR010000261.1:0-3290 GCA_964640465.1 uncultured Opitutaceae bacterium | reverse complement strand
GGCTGGAGGCGTCGATCATCACCGAGCTGTAGAAGCCGGAGTTGATGCAATCGTAGCAGGTCTCCTCGTCACCGTGGTCGAGGTGGACGGCGAAGATGGCCTCCGGGAAGATCTGCTCGGAGGCGCGGATGATGGCCTCGAGCATGCGCTTGTCGGTGTAGTTCCGGGCGCCCTTCGAGATCTGGATGATGAACGGAGCCTTGGAGTCCATGCAGCCCTTGAAGAGGCCCATGCACTGTTCGGCGTTATTGATGTTGTACGCGCCGATGGCGAACTTGCCATAGGCGACCTTGAACAGTTTGGCGGTCGTAACGATCATAGAGGGAAGAAGTTCGCGAACGTCGACGTGTATGCCAGCCGGGGGGCGGCCAACAAGCGCTTTTTCCTCGAAAACGCGAATTTTGCGGACGGCAACCCGGCGATTGGCGCTGCGTATGAATCGCGCTGATGGGTCAGGGGACGGCGGTGACCGTCGTCGGCGTGGCTTGTAGACAGCCGCAGCTCGCCGGCTGTGGCCTGCCCCGGGCTTGCTGCCGGGCAATGCTATGGCACGCTCTTCTCCACGCGCATGATCATCGATTGCCACGTGCATCTGTATCCCGACGCCGCCATCGCCGACCCGGCGGGGTGGGCGGCGGCGCGGGGCGAGGCGAAGTGGGCGGGGATGGTCGGGCCGCGGGCCGACGGCGCGCCGAGCCTTCAGGGCTGGGCGAATGTCGAGCGGCTGCTGCGCGACATGGATGCGGCCGGCGTCGACCGCGCCGTGCTGGTCGGCTGGTATTGGGAGAACCCGGCGACGTGCGCGGAGATGAACCGTTTCCACGCGGCGTGCGTGCGGCGTCACCCGGACCGGCTGGAGGCCTTCGCCACGCTGCACGCGGCGGCCGGGGCCGAGGCGGTGGCGGCGGAGCTGAAGCGCTGCCGCGACGAGGGACTTTCCGGGCTGGGCGAACTGTGCCCGCCGGCGCAAGGCCACGGCTACGACGAGCCGGCGCTGGCAACCGCGTTGGAGCTGGCCGCGCAGTGGTTCTGGCCGGTGAACCTGCATGTGACGGAGCCGGCCGGCCGCGCGTACCCCGGGCGGGTGGAGACGCCTTTTCTAGAGCTGCTCGCGCTGGCGCAGCGGCATCCGGAGGTGCGGTTCATCCTCGCGCACTGGGGCGGGATGCTTCCGTTCTTCGAGCTGAACCAGGCGGTGGCGAAGCCGCTGCGCAACGTGTTCTACGACACCGCGGCCTCGCCGCTGCTGTACCGGCCGGCGGTGTTCCCGCTGGTGGCGCGGGCGGTGGGTGCCGACCGGATCGTGTACGGCTCGGATTATCCGCTGCGGCTGTATCCGAAGCATCAGGCGGAGCCGGATTTCGCGCGGTTCCTCGGCGAGATCCACGCCAGCGGGCTCACGCAGCCGGAGCTGGCGGCCGTGCTGGGCAAGAACTGGCAACGGCTGCGCGCGGGAGCGTGACGCGGCGCGGCGGATGGCCGCGAAACCATCGCGCGGCGAGAAACGGAAGGTCGCTGCAAGTCGGCGCCCCTACGGGAACGAGCCTTGCCACTCCTGTGCTGCGAGGGTCGCGGCTGTGCGAGCGCCGCCACACGATCCCAATTACGGCAGACGACAGAAGGTAACGAAGGAAACAAAGGCGTTCCGCACGGAAGGGGATCGATGCCCGCGAGCCCGTGGAACTCCGTTCACCCACCAAGCGAAGACCATAGCCCCTGATTGGGTTACCAAACCTATTCGCACTTCGTTCTCTTCGTTGCCTTCTGTCGGTTCCACGTGAGCTACTCGGGCCGATGGAGACGCGGCTCGGCGAGCCGAGCGGCTCAGCGCGCCGGAACGAGCTCGACGAACCACACGTCGTTCTCGCGCTGCGGGAAGGCGCGCTCGAAGGTGCCGGCCTTCGTGACCTTCACCGCGAGGTCGATCTCGGGTGTGCCGGCGGCGGCCTGACGGAGCTGGGCGACCTGGGCCTTCGTGAGCTGTGCAGGCGAGCTGAGATCGCGGTAGGCGGCCTGCACGTCGTTGGCGCGGTAGCCGACCTTCGTAGCGCGGAGCCGGTACGTGCCGGGTTTCAGCCCGGAGAGCTTGAGCGTGGCCTGGCCCTTGGCGGCGGCGGGGTTGTCGCGCACGTAGTACTCCTGGTTGATCACCGAGGGGCCGGGATGGGTGATGGTGAAGTCCCAGAAGAGCGCCTGCACGGCACCGCTCGTGTCGCGGCAGACGAAGGCGGCGGGATCGGAGCACTGGAGCTCGATGCCGCCCAGGCGGTTGAGGAAACGGTAGGCGAAGAACGCGGGCTTGGGCAGGTCCTGGTAGTTGAGCAGGCCGAAGCCGCCGTGGAAGGGCGTCATGCGCGGGCCGGCCTCCTCGAAGATGTCTGTGAATGTCCAGTACGACATCGAGACGGCGGAGGCGCCGATGTTCTTCATCTTGTCGAGGATGAAGGCGGCGGAGTGGTAGCTGTCGTGGACGGGGTCGGAGGGCGTGTAGGAGGCGCTCCACTCGGTGTAGTGCAGCTCGGCGGCGGCGAAGGGCGAGCGGTCGATCTGCCCGCGCACGCGGCGCACGGAGCTGGTGATGGCGTCGCGGTCGGGGGAGAGGACGGTGCCGGCGTTGCCGGTCTCGTCGAGGTAACCACTCATCGTCGCGTACTCGTGGGTGCTGACGAAGTCCAGCGGAGCCTTCCGCTCGGCGCAGAAGGCGAGCGTCTCGTCGATCCAGCCGCTGCCGGCGGTGGCGGGGCCGCCGACGCGGTAGGCGGTGTCGACGGATTTCACGGCGCGCGCGGTGGTCTCGTAGAGCTTGTAGTATTCGGCGCGGGCGATGGGGGCGAACTCGGCGTCGGTCTTGCCGCCGGTGGTGCCCATCCAGAAGCCGGTGAGGTTGGGTTCGTTCCAGACCTCGAAATACCAGGTGCGCACCTCGGCGGCGCCGTAGCGTTCGGTGATGTGGCGGGTGAAGGCGGCGACGAACGCCTCCCACTTCGCGTAGTCCTTCGGCGGGGTGACATTGCCGCGCCACCAGAAGATCGTCTGCGGACCGCTGGCCAGCGCGGAGGGCATGAAGCCCAGCTCGAGGAACGGCTTCATGCCGATGCTCTGGAGGAAGTCGAAGAGCTCGTCGACGTACTGCCAGTTGTAGACAGGGCGGCCCTGCTTGTCCTCCTGGTAGACGCCCATGTCGTCGCAGAACAGTCCGTGGAAACGGAGGTAGCGGAAGCCGCACTGCTCGCGCACGAGGCGGAGCTGGCGCTGCCAATCGGCGCGCAGGCCCTCGTTGGCGCGGCCGG
>CAZXHR010000260.1:0-4374 GCA_964640465.1 uncultured Opitutaceae bacterium | reverse complement strand
CGCCGCTTGTCCGTGCGTGGGTCCAACGCCGGCTCGGCGCGGAGCAGATCCCACACTGCGTTCGCACAAGACCGACCGCGTTGATGTCGACCGGCTCTGCGAGATCGGCCGGCTCTACCTCGATTCGCTGGCCCGGTTCCGTTACCGGCCCGACCCCGCCCGGCAGGGGTTGAAACAGCTCAGCTCGGCCCGCGTCACGCTGCGCGCCCAGCTCACCAACCTCAAGAAGGCCCTGGGCAGCCAGCTCGAGCTGGTCTTTCCTGCGCTGCTTCTCGCCGCCATCGATCCCTGTAGTGAGCGCGGGGCCTCCATCCTGCAACGCGCCGCCACCGCAGGCACCTGGCGCGCCGTGCCCGCCAAACGGCGACGCGAACTGGCCGGCGACGACGCCGCCGCGTTGGATCGGGCCAGCAAGCAGACCTTGGCCGACGAACGCCTCGCGCTGGCCTGCGTCCCGGCCTTGCGCGCACTGCTGGCCGCTGTCCGCGTCTTGACCGAACAGCTCGAAAGCTGCGATCAGCAGATCTCCCCACAGCTGCCCGCCCAGCGCATCCAACTGCTCACCTCTATCCCTGGCGTGGGCGCACGCACGGCCGCCGTGCTCTCCGTCTATCTGCCCGAGGACTGCGCCAACTGGGGCAACGCCAAATCCGTCACTGCCCGCTTGCAGGCGCTCTTCGGCTGCGATCCGCGCCTGCGCCAATCGGGCAAATGGAACGGCAAGGTGAAGATCTCCAAACGAGGCATCGGCGCGGCTCGGACCGCCCTGCTCCAATGCGCCTTCTGCTCGATCGTGCACGACCCCGAGAACGCCGCCTACTACGACCAACTGCGCCAGCACGGAAAGTCGCACAAGCAGGCCATCGTCGACCTCATGCGCAAACAGCTCCGCCGCATCGTCGCGGTACTCAGATCCAATCGGCCTTTTGAGGTGCACTACCATGCTGCGGCTTGACTCACGGTTACTGTCGGTCTCCGACCTCGGCGATTCGATCTCTGCGAACTGCTCCGCTTCTGTGGCTCTGTGACCAGTCCGGAGGTTTGCGTTTGGATCGGCTGCGGCGGTTCGGCCGGGGTCGACGCCCCCGGCTACAGGCTGAATGACTTCGTCATCCAGCTACGGGGAGGCATCAGGCCTTCATCCAGCACGTCGTTTTTTTACGCGGAAGGTGAGTGGCCTTCACGCCGCTGGCGAGGAGGGCGCGGGCGAGGTGGTTGGGGCGTGCCGGGAGAAGGCTCAGCGGGCGCTGAGGACGGCGTAGGTGCGCTTGCCTTTGCGCAGGAGGACGTGCTTGCCGAAGAGCAGGTCGTTGACGGTCACGCCGCGGGCGACGTCGGTGGCGCGGGCGTTGTTGATGTACACACCGCCGGCCTCGACATCCTTGCGGGCCTGGCCCTTCGACTGCGCGAGGCCGGCGAGGACGAGCGCCTCGGTGAGCACCAGGCCGGAGCCTTCGAGCTTGGACTTCTCGACGGGCTTGGTGGGGAGCTCGGAGACGACGTCGGAGAAGAGCGACTCGGAGATGCCGTCTAGCCCGCCGCCGAACATGATCTCGCTGGCGCGGATGGCGTCGTCGGCCGCGGACTTGCCGTGGACGAGGGTGGTGACCTCGCGGGCGAGCGCCTTCTGGGCGGTGCGGGCGCCGGGGTTGGCGACGAACTCGGTCTCGATGGCGGCGATCTGGTCGAGCGGGAGGAGCGTGAACTTCTTGAGGTACTGGACGACCATGGCGTCCTCGGTGTTCACGAAGAACTGGTAGAAGCGATACGGGCTGGTCTTCTGCGGGTCGAGCCAGACGGCGCCGCCCTCGGTCTTGCCGAACTTGGTGCCGTCGCTCTTGGTGATGAGCGGGAAGGTGAGGCCCCAGGCGGGCACGCCGAGCTTCTTGCGGATGAGGTCGGTGCCGGCGGTGAGGTTGCCCCACTGGTCGGAGCCGCCGATCTGGAGCTCGCAGTCGCAGGTGCGGCGCAGGTGGTAGAAGTCGTGCGCCTGGAGCAGCATGTAGCTGAACTCCGTGTACGAGATGCCGTTGTCGCCCTCCATGCGGGAGCGGACGCTGTCCTTGGCGACCATCATGTTCACCGAGAAGTGCTTTCCGACATCGCGGAGGAAATCGAGGAAGGAGATGGGCATCGTCCAGTCGGCGTTGTCGACGAGGCGGGCGGGGTTGCCGGCGCAGTCGAAGTCGAGCAGGCGGGCGAGCTGGCGCTTGATGCTGGAGACGTTGTGGGCGAGCTGCTCGCGGGTGAGGAGGTTGCGCTCGGCGGACTTGCCAGAGGGGTCGCCGATCATGCCGGTAGCGCCGCCGGCGAGGACGATGGGGTGGTGGCCGGCGAGTTGGAACCGGCGCATGGTGATCTGCCCCATGAGGTGGCCGACGTGGAGGCTGTCGCCGGTGGGATCGAAGCCGCAATACAGCGCGATGGGCTTCTGGGAGAGACGGGCCGAGAGGCCGTCCCAGTCGGTGCAGTCCGCCACCAGTCCACGCGCGCGCAGGTCTTCGAGGATGTTCATAGGAAAAGGGCGCGGATGGTCGCGTTTGGGCGGGATGCGGACAAGGGGAATTTTGGTTTGTGTCGCGTTTGCGGTGGCGCCTACGGTGCCGGCTCCATTTTCCCGGGGCGTAGCCTCGGGGAATCCACACCAGAAATCGAATCCGAACACCTACCAATCATGGCACTCAAAGTCGGAACCAAGGCACCTGATTTCACCCTCAAGACCAAGACGGCCGAAGGGCTCAAGGACGTGAAGCTGAGCGACAACTTCGGCAAGAAGCAGACCGTGCTGCTCTTCTTCCCCTTGGCGTTCACCGGTGTGTGCACCCAGGAGATGTGCGACCAAAGCAGCGGGCTTGGCGACTACGAGAAGCTCGGCGCCGAAGTGATCGCGATCAGCGTCGACAGCCCGTTCGCGCAGGAGGCGTGGGCGCAGAAGAACTTCATCAAGCTCACCATCGTCTCCGACCTGAACAAGACGGTGACGAAGGCCTACGACGTGCTCTTCCCGAACCTCGCCGGCGTGGGCGACACCTCGGCCCGCGCGGCGTTCGTGATCGGCAAGGATGGCGTTATCAAGTACGCCGAGCAGACGGCCAACCCGACCGTGTTGCCCAACTTCGCCGCGGTGAAAGCCGCGTTGGCGAAGTAGTCGCTTCCGGCAACCTTTCGTGCGGCCGGCGTGCAAACGCAGCCGGCCGCATTCGTAACCGCGTTGTTTTCATCTCTTCCGCGATCCCTCGTCTTCGTCCCATGAGCGACCTGCCCAATCCTCTCCACACGCTACAGACCTTTACCGCCGGCGGCGCTACGCACCGGTTCTACTCGCTGCCCGCCCTCGAGAAATCCGGTTTCAAGGTCTCGCGCCTGCCCGTCTCCATCCGGCTGGTGCTGGAGTCGCTGTTGCGCAACTGCGATGGCAAGCGCGTGGCGGAGTCGGCGGTGCGGGCGTTGGCCGGCTGGCAGGCGAAGGCGGCGCGCACGGAGGAGATCCCCTTCGTCGTCGCGCGCATCGTGTTGCAGGACTTCACCGGCGTGCCGCTGCTTGTCGACCTCGCGGCGATGCGCTCGGCGGTGGCCAAGCTCGGCCGCGATCCGAAGCTGATCGAGCCGCTCGTGCAGGTGGACCTCGTGGTCGACCACTCGGTGCAGGTCGATTTCGCCGGTAGCGCGGATGCGCAGGCGAAGAACCTCGCGCTGGAGTTCCAGCGCAACCGCGAGCGCTACCAGTTCCTGAAGTGGGGCATGCAGGCGTTCGAGACCTTCAAGGTCGTGCCGCCCGGCATCGGCATTATCCACCAGGTCAACCTCGAGTACCTCGCCAAGGGCGTGCTCAAGGACGCCGCCGGTGTCTATTATCCCGACACGCTTGTCGGCACCGACTCGCACACGACGATGATCAACGGTCTGGGCATCGTCGGCTGGGGCGTGGGCGGCATCGAGGCCGAGGCCGGCATGCTCGGCCAGCCCGTCTATTTCCTCACGCCGGATGTCGTCGGCGTGCACCTAACCGGCTCCGTGCGCGAGGGCGTCACGGCGACCGACGTCGCGCTTACGCTCACGCAGCTCCTCCGCAAGGCGAAGGTCGTGGGCAAGTTCGTCGAGTTCTACGGCCCCGGCGCCACGGCGCTGCCGGTCGTGGACCGCGCGACGATCGCCAACATGGCTCCGGAATATGGAGCCACGATGGGTTTCTTCCCGGTCGACGCCGAGTGCGCGGCGTTCCTCCGCGCGACCGGCCGCGATGACCAGCACGTCGAGCTCTACGAAGCCTACTACAAGGCGCAGGGCCTGTGGGGCATCCCGCAGAAGGGACAGATCGACTATTCGCAGGAGCTGGAGCTCGACCTCGGCACCGTCGTCCCGAGCGTGGCCGGC
>CAZXHR010000259.1:0-4398 GCA_964640465.1 uncultured Opitutaceae bacterium | reverse complement strand
GCGGTTTCCCGAAGGACTCGTTCCACTACCTGAAGGCGATGTGGACCGCGCAGCCCGTCCTCCACCTCTACCCGCACTGGAACTGGGCCGGCCGCGAGGGCCAGACCATCGTCGTCGGCGCGTACACCAACCACGAGGAGGTCGAGCTGCTCCTCAACGGCCGCTCGCTCGGCCGCCAGACCGTGCCGCAGTACGACCGCGTGGAGTGGCCCGTCCCCTACGAGCCCGGCGTGCTCGAGGCCCGCGGCTACCGCGCCGGCAAGCTCGTCGAGACCACGCGCGTCGAGACCACCGGCCCGGCCACCCAGCTCGTCCTCACGCCCGACCGCACCACCCTCGCCGCCGACGGTACCGACGCCACCGTCTTCACCGTCGAGGCACGCGACGCCCAGGGCCGCTTCGTCCCCACCGCCATCCTACCCGTGCGCTTCGCCATCGCCGGCGGCACGATCCTCGGCGTGGGCAACGGCGACCCGAGCAGCCACGAGCCCGACCGCTTCCTGCCGACCATCGCCACCGCCGCCGTCGAGAACTGGCGCGGCCGTATCGTCGCCTCCGCCACCGCCGCCCCCGCAACCGAGGCCGAGCTGCAGTCGACCCAGCTCATCGGCGACTGGAAAGCTCCGCTGCCCAAGTCCGGCGAATCCTACGAACTCGCCGCCGATCTCACCGTCGGCACGTTGCCCGCCGACGCCACCCTCGAGCTCTTCCTGCCGCAGTTCGGCACCAAGACCACGGTCTGGCTCAACGGCACCGAGCTCGCCCGCGACCTCGACACCACCGCCGCCGGCCCGGCTCTCCCGCTCACCGCCGCGCAGCTCGCTTCCGGCACCAACCACATCCGCATGCTGGTGACGCCGTTCGAGGACTGGCAGCGCCGCCGGATCCCGCAGCTCACCCGCCTCGGCGCCCTCCGCGTGACAACGCCCGCCCCGCAGGTCCAGCGCAGCCTCTTCAACGGCCTCGCGCAGGTCATCGTGCAGGCGCCCGCTACCACCGGCACCCTCCGCCTCACCGCCGAAGCCGACGGCCTCGCCGCCGCCACCAGCGCCATCGAAGCAAAGTAAGGCTCGTCATCTCGTTCGCCGCGTAGCGAAGGCCGCCAAGGCCTTCGACTCCCCTCGCACGATCGAAAGCCTCACGGCTTTCTACTCAGACAGAACGGCTGCGCTCTCAACGGCGCAGCCGCTCATCCCCCGACTCCGCGCCCCGCCTGCGGGCCGACGCGCTTGCCCCCAAGCGAGTCGCCACCTCGGCCTGAGACGAGGCTCCGTTCGCCTCAGTCGCTTCGTCATCCACCTGCAGTCACCGCGGTAGTGATTAGGGCGACTGCTCCCCGACTTGGACTACTTGGTGAGGGGCGTTGCCGCCGTTTCTACTGGTCCATTGTTGGCCCGAATATCGAATTCCGAGATAAGGTACACGATCCGCTTCTGTGTCGGATGCTTTTCCTCATTCAACTCGAAGCGAACCTGTACGGCCAGTCGCAGAAACTCGTCGTAACTAGAATCCCGGGAGATCTCCCGAGGCATCATCTCCAATGATTCTCGCGACTCCACGCCGCCGATCCAAATGCGGTGCTTGTCCGGCGCGCTGAACTTCGGCTCCGGTTTTGGAAAGCCGGGAGGGGAAAGGATCTCTGACTTCTTCCTTTCTTTCTCATCAACCGGCCGGAAAAGCACCAACTCAACAGAAGTAATCTGGCCAAACTTCGGCCCACCAATCTTCGACGGATCAAAGAAGAAACGTACGCGCTGCTTCGCGAAGGGAGATACTCCATCTTCTGCTGGGCTATTGATCAGGAAACTAGGCATCGGCCACGTTTCCGGCTGCTCATGCGCGAGGATGTACTCGATGCCCGCATAGGCCCTCGCCGTCGCGACGACGGCAGAAACAATCAGCATGAGCCAGCGGAGTTTCATCCTATTGGAACAGTAAGCTCTCCCCAAACCACGTTTCACGGTCTGTGGAGGGTTGATTGATTGGTTGAAGGGGCAATGGAGCATTGCCGGGGAACTATCGCGCGCCGTACCCGCACGCATCGCGGCGGGATGACAGTTCGGCAGCGTAGCGACGGTTCCGATGCGAGCAAGGGTGTTGTGTCACCAGGCGATAGCGCTCGTGTCGCCGTAGCCGGCGGTGGTGGCCCCGGAGCGCCGTCCTCCATCGCCCTATGGTCGGCCTCACTGCAGCCAGCTACAGGCATTCGCCATCGTGAAGTGCGCAGCCTACCCTCGCGCGAGCCCCCGGCACCAGCCTCCAGCCACTCATGTCAGCTCCCCTTTTCCTGATTTCCACATTCACCCGCCCGCCCTATCAACGAGTCAAACTCCGCCACCTCTTTCATTCCGAGTTTCTCCGCTCCGCATTCGCAATCCACCCATGCGCGCCGTCGTCCAACGCGTCTCCTCCGCCTCCGTCACCGTCGCTGGTGAAACAACCGGCGCCATCGGCCCCGGGCTGCTCGTGCTCCTCGGCATCCATCCCGCCGACACCGAGGCCGACGGCCAGTGGCTCGCCGAGAAACTCGTTCGTCTGCGCATCTTCGAGGACGACGCCGGCCAGATGAACCGTTCCGTGGCCGACATCGGCGGCGGCCTCCTCGTCGTCAGCCAGTTCACCCTCTTCGCCAGCACGAAGAAAGGCACACGCCCGTCGTTCAACGACGCCGCCAAGCCCGACCTCGCGATCCCGCTCTACGAGCAGTTCGTCGAGCAGGCATCCGCCGCGCTGGACCGCCCCGTCGCCACCGGCCGTTTCGGTGCAATGATGCAGGTCTCCCTCGTCAACGACGGCCCCGTCACGCTCGTCATCGACACCAAGCAGCGCGAGTAGCGCGTGCTGCCGCCCCGTAGCGAAACGCGTAAGCGTTTCGATGTCGTCCCTTTGGTTTGCAGCTACCACCTCGAAGTTTCGGCGGACCTCGCGACTGCACCCGTCGGCAACCTCGCGATCCGCCCGATCTCAGCGCCCGCCCTCAGAAACCACTTCGGCAGGAGATGGCTTCACCGGCGCACCGAGCGCCACCACAGGACCTTGTCCGCGAGTCACCGGCGCAATCCGTTTTTCAAAGGGGTCGAGGAGGCAGATCTGATCGTCGCCAAGCTGGAGAAGCACCAGATCTCCCTTGAGATGCGTGGCGTTGCGCACTCGCCACTGAACAAACGGTGTCTCCAGCGAATACCAGAACCGCTCGCCTGAGTCTTCCCGATAACCCGAGATGCCCTCGACGGCCCAAAAGCCGACTCTCATGGCCCACGGACTAACGACACCAAGCTTGGGAACTTTGCCGAAATTGTACCACGACATGTTGGCTTCTTGCGCTTCGAGTCTGCGCATCCGTTCATCGATGGCGGCATCCTCAGCAAAGTTCTGCAGCACAGGCACCGTCCGCTGCTTATTTCTATTCTCTGAGATCTGTACGGCGAAAAGATCGAAGCCTCCGGCGGCGTCCGGCCTCACATAGAGTCTGTCGTTGTGTTCAACCGTTCCAAGCTCCGCCACTTTCTCACGCCCGCCCCCGGTGAGATCGCTCCGCATCACATCGCCATCCCGCGTCAGATAGTAGAGCACATAGTCCGTTGAAGGATGCAGCTCTACCGCTCGCACCACGCTCACGCTGGTCAGCAAACTCGTGCCGCTCGCCAACCAATAGCAGCCAAACAGCACCGGGTAACTGATCGCATTCACGATCAGAGTCCCTCGGATCGCCACTCGCCAGCCATTCGGCCTTCGGCCAAGCGCCAAGCGTACGAACGGCAGCTCGATCGCCAGCGTCGTCGCAAAGGCCAGTACGACGAACGCCCAGAACCACAGTCGCAAATTCTCGATATGGACTGGGACCTGCGAAGCCAGTCGCTGGAGCAACAGCGTACCGCCAGCCCAAGCAGAGGCGTAGTTCGCCACAATCATCCAGCCAACCGCTCTTCCCCGCCGGATCTTGAAAAGGGCTGCGAGCACCAGCCCCTCCGCAAAGCCGATGATCGCATTTCCAAAGAGGAGATGAAAGGCCTCCGCCCAAATGAGCGCCGTGCCGGCATTCGCCCACGCGAGGCTCGGGGTCACCAGGCACAGAACCACCGGAAGCATCCAGCGCCGGCACGACAGCCAAGTTCGGGGGGGCTCCATGCCTTGATCGTGGCGTCTTGCAGTATTCAGGCAAGTCTGCCTCCACAGCGACGCCCGCTCTCGCGTTGCGATAGTGCCAGTTCCTTCACCTGAACGCTTGTCGCACACGATGTGTGCCGGTCTGGACTTTCTCCTGCTCCGGTTTTCGGTTCCGCCCCCCCCCAACGCCTCGCCACGTATCCGCCCCTTCCGGCGCATCTGCATACCGCCTTCTTCCCGCAGCGGTTTTTTGATGGCCCGCCGCCCCCCGCCTCAGGCGGAAACGTCCCC
>CAZXHR010000258.1:0-4408 GCA_964640465.1 uncultured Opitutaceae bacterium | reverse complement strand
GTAGGCGCCGAGCAGGAGCTGCTGGCCGGTCTGGCCGCGGGCGTAGAAGGTGCGGGAGACCTGCGCGCCGCCGAAGGAGCGGTTGGCGAGGAGACCGCCGTACTCACGGGCGAAGGGCACGCCCTGCGCGACGCACTGGTCGATGATGTTGGAGCTGACCTCGGCGAGGCGATAGACGTTGGCCTCACGGGCGCGGAAGTCGCCGCCCTTGAGGGTGTCGATGAAGAGGCGGTAGATGCTGTCGCCGTCGTTCTGGTAGTTCTTGGCGGCGTTGATGCCACCTTGGGCGGCAATGGAGTGGGCGCGGCGCGGGCTGTCGTGGTAGACGAAGCACTGCTCGTTGTAGCCGAGCTCGGCCAGCGAGGCCGCGGCGGAGGAACCGGCGAGACCGGCACCGACAACGATGACGGTATACTTGCGGCGGTTGTTCGGGGCGACGAGCTTGCCCTGGGCGATGTGGTTCTTCCACTTCTGCGCGAGCGGGCCGGCGGGAATCTTGGCGTCGTGTTTCTTTGGGCGGCCGGCAAATGGGTTATTTGTTGCTGGGTTCGACAGTGGCGGTCTGCGACGGGCAGCAGCCGCCGACCTTCACCACGCCGGCGAGGACGGCCGCGGGGATCGCGATGCTGCCGAGGATGTAGCCGATCGCGAAGAGCCGGGTGGCCCCGCGCAGGAAGTTGCCCCAGCGGCTGGTCCGCAGGCCGAGCGACTGGAAGGCGCTCTCGAAGCCGTGCCAGATGTGGATGCCGAGCAGCGTCACCGCGACGATGTAGAAGAGGGAGACGAAGGCGTTCTGGAAGCCCAGGACCATCATCGTGTGAACGTCGTGCACCTTGGCGCCGGCCGCGAGGATCGGCAGGCCGAAGAGGTGGAAGTCGCCCTGCATCGTGTACTCGGCGATGTTGGCCTTGAAGCTCTCGCCGGTGAAGAACCCGCTCTTCGTGCCAATCGTGAACTGCAGGAGGTGGTAGACGATGAACGCAGCGATGATGAAGCCAGTCCAGCGCATCGAGCGCGAAGCCCACGAGGCCTCGATGAACTGCTTCATCCCGTACTTCACCGGGCGGGCCTGGGCATTCTCCAGGGTCAGCGCCGTCATCGCCCAGATGTGCAGGGCGACAATCGCGAGCAGGCCGCCGCGCACCGCCCAGAGGGCGGGCCCGAGGTGCTGCAGGAAGTAGGCGTAACCGTTGATCTTGTCCGGGTGGGAAAAGACCTGGAGGTTGCCGACGAGGTGACCGGTCAGGAAGCCGATCAAGGCCAGGCCGGTCAGCGCCATGATGTATTTCTTCCCCAGAGAGGAGCAGAAGATATTACGAACGAGGCTCATTGCGGATGTGCGTTTGAAAGCGTGGGAGCAGGAAACGGAAACGCCGACGCTAGGCCCGCCCCGAGGTCGGGCAATTCCTTATTAGCGAAAAACGCACGACGGGACGCCGTCCAACACGGCGGCTGAAATCACCTCGCCGTGAATTCTTTTCATGCCGCGACATCCGGCCTCCGCGGCCTGCCGCGCTCAAACCCTCGCAGGAGCGGGCTGAGGTTTGAGCAACGCGAACTTCCCGCTCGCCGCCGGCGCGATGAGCCTGCGCCGCGCCATGGTCACGCGGGCCCCATCGCCGAGCACGGCGGCCACCGCCTCCGCCACCTCCGGCCCGGCGCTGTGCTCGCCCACATAGTCGAGTTTCCAGGCCGTCTCGCCGGTCTGGCTCAGGCAGTAGTGCCAGCAGGCAAAACTCGCGGGCAGCGCACGGTCGATGTCGGCCGGCGAGACGAGCGAACCGTCGCGCCGGAAATGCAGGTCGCGCTCGCGCCCGGCCAGGCGGAAGCCGCTCGGGAAACGCTGCACGATGTCGCCGGTGAGGTAGCGCAGCAGCGGCATCGCCTCGCGCCCGCGAGTCGTCACCACGATCTGGAACGTCTCCGGCAGGTCGCGGAACGGCGCCAGCTCGATGAACACGTTGGCATCGATCGGCCGCGAGTTGTCGGCGAAGGCGTCGCCCACGAAGATGTAGCCGGCCTCCGTCGAGCCGTAGAGGTCGACCTGCGGCGCGGGAAACGCCTCAGCGATACGCCGGCCGTGTTCGCGGCTGGCCTTGCCGTAGGTGAGGATGACGACCTTCACGCTCGGCACGCTCACCCGGCGCTTGAGCACCGCGCGAGCGAGCAGCGAGAGGTAGATCGGCTCGCCCTCGATGATCTCCGGCTGCGTGGCCTGGAGCTCCAGCACGATGCGGTCCCACTCGCTCTCGAGGAACACGAACGGATCGCTGTGCAGATTGAGATAGACGGTGTTCTCGATGAAGCGCTGCGGGAATTCGAAATCCTCGTACGGGCAGAGATTGCTGGAGCAGCCCACCGGAGCGAGGATCGCCCGCCGCGCCGCCCGCGTGGAGTACGGCGCGAGCAACGGATGCGCCGCGTAGGCGCGGGCCGTCTGCGCCGGCCACCAACTCCGCTCCATGATGACGGTCATCGGTCCCTGCGTCGTGCCGGAGGTCGATTCGTACTCCCACTCCTTGCGCTGCACCCGGGCGTCGACTTCGGCACAGTCGTCGAAGAACGCGCAGTGCCCGCGCTCCACGATCTCGCGCTTGGTCAGCAGCGGGATCGCCGCGTAGCCGTCCCACTCCAGCCGTCCGCCGGCGAGCGGGTGGCGCTTCGTGTAGAGCGGACTACGCCGGTAGATCGCGCGGATCTCGCCCTCGAGCGCGTCCGGCACGAAGCCGTTCACGGCGGCACCGAGAGCGGCGGCCGGATTGGCAAAACGCGACTGGTGAGCGGCGGCATTCATGGCTGCAAATCCCAACAAAGACCCCGCTCCGGCCGTGTCAAACTACCCTGCCGCCCGGGCTTCCCACGCCGGATGGGACAGCGAAGTAACCACGAGTGCGCGAACCGCACGTCAGCTATTGGCTGACATAGTCGGAAGATCGGCAACCCGCCCACTCACGGGCATTCAGCCGCGCATCCGCCCCTCGCGCCAAGCGCGCAGATAGAACAGCGCGTCGACAACCAGCGAATGCTTGATCTCGCCGCGCTCGGCGCGCGCCAGCACCTCGTCGATCGGGAGCAGGCTCAGCTCGATCTCCTCGTTGGCGTCGAGCTGCATCTCGCCCACACGCACACAGCCCTCGACGAGCACGATGTGGCAGACGTTGGCCTGGATCGCCGGGTTTGGCCGCACCTGCGCCAGCAGCCGCGCCGAACGTCCGGCGTAGCCCGTCTCCTCACGCAACTCGCGCACGCCAGCGGCAACCGGATCCTCACCGGTCTCGATCACGCCGCCGGGGATCTCAAGTGTGAAGTCGTGGATACCAAAGCGGAATTGTCGGACCATGAGCATCCGGCCGTCGTCGGTAAGCGCCAGAACGTTGACCCAATCGTTCGCCTCGATGACGACGAACTCACCCTCGCGCCGGTCTCGCGGATGCCGGTAGCGCGTGCGCCGCACGCGGAAGACCCGGAAGTGGTCGACGGCTGCATCGGCGAGACGTTCCCACATGCTCAGGCGCTGCGGCGACAGGGATTTCTCGGATTCGCTCATAAAAAAACCTCCCGGGCGGAGGCCACGGGAGGCGAAAGTGGGTCGATCAATTATTTCGGCAGGTTGATCTTCTGGCCGACCTTCAGCTTGTTCGCATCGAGGCCAGGATTGGCGGCCATGAGTGCCTCGGTCGAAACACCGTGAGCACGAGCGATCTTGGCGGGATAGTCGCCGGCCTTGACCGTGTAATCGCCACCGGGGCCCGCCTTCTCGGCAGCTCCATCCTTGGCAGCGGCGCCGTCCTTGCCCTTCGGGGCCGGAGCGGTCTTGAGGGCGGCGAGCTTGTTGATGTCGCCACGCATCGTCTCAAGAGCGGCGGTCACCTGGTTGAAGGCGTCCTGGGACTTCGTCGCGAGATTGTTCACCATGCTGCTGGCGCGGCTGGCCTCGGACTTGGCAGCGCTGATGTCGCCAGAAACGCTCTGCACCTGGTTGTTCAGGCTCTCGACGTCTGCGGACAGCTTCTTCACCGGGCTGGCCTTGGCGATCGCCACAGCGGCCAGAATGCACGCAACCACACCGAGGCCGACGCCAACGATAGGCAGGATGCTGGGGTTGTTCTCGCGAGAAATAGTATCCATGGAATAAAAAGTAGGTACTGACGCATAGCTTGCCACCGGGCTAAAGCAAGCAGTTTACTGCGCGCTGCTTACGCACCCGGTCGAGGGAATCGCCCCCGAAAACCCTCTGAGCAAGGGAAACATTGACACCGGACGCCATCAGTCGAGGCTTCGCTCCCGTGATCGGTCCGGGGTGTAGCTTAGCCTGGTAGAGCGCCTGGTTTGGGACCAGGAGGTCGCGAGTTCAAATCTCGCCGCCCCGACCACTCTGACCCAACCCGCGCGCATGAGACTGTCCGTC
>CAZXHR010000257.1:0-4486 GCA_964640465.1 uncultured Opitutaceae bacterium | reverse complement strand
TGCTTGCAGGCGATCTTGGCTCGAGATCGCCTGCAAGCAGGCTCCTACCTCCGATCCGTGTAGCGAAACTCGTGAGAGTTTCGATTCCCTTCGCGCCGATCCCCACCAAGCGGCGCTTTGTTGGCCCGTTGGAAACGGCGCCTCCGCAGCAGAGCCTTCGTCACAACCGCACAGCCGAAGGGACGAGGCGCCGAGAAGACAATCGCACCCCGTGGCGCCGGCCTCCGTGCCGGCGTTACCGACTCCGCAGGCACGGAGGCCTGCGCCACAGTCCGAAGCTCTGTCGATGCACGGTGATGCGATGCTGCGTAACCAAGGATCGCCGACTCGGGCTGGCCTCGCCCGCCCGCGATCGCACCAGAGATACGGTCGTGTCGGCTCGACGCACCTCACGGACCGAATGTCGCTCCAGCTCACACACGCCCCCTCACCGCCCCTCGGTGAAATAGACGCTGTACGCTTCGTCGGCAACCTCGTGGAGCGGCTTGAGGCGCACCGTACCCGAGCGCGTGCGCGCCCAGTAGTGCCCCGACTGCCACTCGCGGCCGTCGACATAGTGGTGTTCGTACTGCGGCACGATCTCGGCACCCGGCAAGAGCTCCGGCGCCTCGCCGGTCACCGCCGCGAGCACGACTGGACCATCGAGCAACGCGAAGCGGCTCGTATCGCCCGGCAACGGCTCGCGCACGAGGCGCTTGGCGAAAGTCACGCGCACGGTGGACGACTTCCAAACCTGCGAGAGCTCGATGAATCCGTTTTTCGCAACCGCCGCCGCAACCGGCTTTCCGTCCACGAGCACGGTGCCGGTGCCGACCGCCCAGGCAGGCTGGCGGATTCGCAACGTCCACGGCGCGGTCTTTTCGGAGACGATGTCCAGCTCGACCGCGAACGCGCTGGCGGCGTCCGGCCGGCTGAAGTTCGCCGTGCCGTCGCTCGTGTCGGTTTTCTGGACGATGCGGATCTGCTCCCCCGCCGCGCCGAAGGTCACCTGCGATGGGATGAACTGCGCGACGGTCACGCCGTCGCCAGCCCGGTAGTAGATCAGGTCCTCGTACATCGCCTGCGCCTGCACGAGCGTGCCGTGGCAGCACCAGAAATCGCGCGTCTCGCTGCCCCAGACTTTCTTCGCGCCCGGCTGGAGCGGCAGGAAGTAGCACACGGCGCCGGTGTACGGGTTCTGCTGGGCGAGGATGCCGTTGTAGAGCGCGCGCTCGATGTAGTCGGCGTAGCGGCCGTCGCCGGTCCAGCGGAGGAGGTACTGGGCGACGCGGATCATGTTGTAGACGGTGCAGTGCTCCTGCGTGCGGGCGCCGAGGAAACGCCCGAACTGCCCCGCCAGCACCCAGTATTCGCCGGCGTTGTTCCCGGTGGTGGCGAACATCCCGCGCTCCGTCACCGCCTTCGCCCAGAAGCGCTCGACGACCTCGCGGTAGCGCGCGTCACCGGTCACTTCGTACAACCGCGCCGCGCCCTGGATCCACGGGATGCTGGCGTTGGCGTGGGCGTTGCCGAGCGGGTCGCCGCCGGCCAGCAGCGAGCGGAAGAGGTCGGGCATCGCGTAGCGCGAGGCGAGCGTGAGGAAGCGAGCGTCCTTGGTCGCGCCGTAGAGCTCGGACCACAGCTCCAGCATGCCGGCGCACTCGCCGCCGTAGATCGCCTCGGCGTGGCCGTCGCGCGCGACCTTTTCCGTCCACGCGAGGAACCAGTCGGCCGAGCCCTCGGCCACCGCGAGCGCCTCCTTGTCGCCGAGGTAGGCGTAGGCGTCGAAGAGGCCCATCATCGTCTTGTGCAGCGTGTATTGGGGTGACCAGATCGGGCGGCCCGCCTCGAGGATGTCGAAATACTTCTCGGGGATGGAGCCGACCCACCGGCCGCCGTTGAGCGTCTGACACCGCTTCAACGCCTGCACGGCTTCCGCGGCGCGCGACGTCATCAACGGGTCGCGGTCGATCGCCGCGAAATGCGCCGCCGCCGAGAGCCAGTGTCCGGCGAAGTGTCCGCGCAACTGGCACTGCGGCGACTCCCAGCCGAGGTGCATCTGCTCGCACGCCTTCTCCGTGCGCACGCCGGCCTCGAGCAGGTGGCTCTGAAGCAGATCCTCGGTCTTGAGCCGCAGCACGTAGCCTTTCGTCAGCTCGCGGCGCTCGCGGAACAGCCCGGCGCCGAGGGAGACAGCGCCGACCGGCGCCGCGTCGAGGCGCGACTCGGGCAACTGGGCGGCGGCATGGATGACCGAATCCGCCGAGGGGGCGGCCGCGTCGCGGATCTGGACAACTTGGGGCAGCATGGTGGTGGCGGGGATCAGGAACAGCAGCGGCGGAGGAGCCGGCGCACCGAGCGCGATTGGAGAAGGGAAATACCGAGCATGGCGGTTGGAGGTTGGCGGTTGCGGCGGACGTGCGGGACTATTTAACCACAAAGGCATCCCGAGGCCAATGCTCGCATCCCCCGACTTTTTTCGCGAAACGCACCTGATCGGCCGCCGCTGCCAGGAACGCATGCTCGACAGCGAGCACTTCCCGGTTTTGCGAAACGCACCATTCATCTGGGTCGGCCTCAGCACCCTGCGCGCCCCCTACCGCATGGTCCGGCTCCGCTCCGTGCACAGCCACATCGTCGTCTCCGTCGACGGCAGCGGCCGCACGTTGGTCGGCGGCAAGGCCGTCGAGTGGCAGCCGGGCCGCGCGCTGCTCGCGCCGGTGGGCGCGCACCACGCCTTCGAGATCGACGGGGCCGGTCCATGGAGCATCGCCTGGGTGTTCTACGACGACACCGTCGCCAAGCCGTCCATCCCGCTCCGCCAGCCCGAGTTGGTCGACGCCGACGGCCGGGACTTCGTCGCCACAATCCAGATGCTCGTGCGCGAGGCCGCCGGCGCCGCCCAACCGGCGGCGATGGCGGCGCTGGTCGCGCTGCTCGACACCCACGCCCGCCGTCTCGTCGGCATCGATCGCATCGACCAGCGCCTGTGGCGCCTCTGGAGCGCGGTCGAGGAGGACTTGGCGCGCGACTGGACCGTGCCGGCGCTGGCGAAGCTCGCCTGCGTGAGCACCGAGCACCTGCGCCGCCTCTGCCACCGCCACTACGGTCGCAGCCCGCTGGACCACCTCACGCACCTGCGCCTCCGCCGCGCCAGCACGATGTTGCGCGCCACCCCGGAGAAGCTGGAGGAGATCGCCCTGCGCGTCGGCTACGGCTCGGTCTACTCCTTCTCGACCGCCTTCCGCCGCTGGAGCGGCGTGCCGCCGGCGCGTTTCCGCCGCGGAGAACAATAGCCGCAGCCGCTCCCCGCCTCCGCTCCCGTCGATCGCGTTGCCCCGCAATCCATCGCCACCGTTTGCATCAGCTCCCTCCATCCGAACAGTCCGGATGAATTCTCGTTTCCCGCCCGCAGCGTCCCAAGCACCTTTTCCCCCTTCGTACACGCGCCGTCCCGGCGCGCCAGCACCACTCGCCCCGTTCTTCATGACGCCCCGCCGTTCCTCCTCCCGTAGCATCCACTGCGCCGCCGTCGACCTCGGCGCCACCAGCGGCCGTGTGATCGTCGGCACCTGGGCCGACGACACGCTCGCGCTCACCGAGGTCCACCGCTTCCCCAACGCCTTCCAGTCCCTCGGCGGGCACGACTACTGGAATGTCGCCGGACTTTGGAGCGAGATCCAGACCGGCCTGCGCAAGGCCGCCGCGCAGTTCCCCGGCATCGCCTCCGTCGGCGTCGACACCTGGGGCGTCGACTATGTCCTGCTCGACGACTCCGGCCGCCTCGTCTTCCCCACCCACGCCTACCGCGACGCCCGCACCCAGTCCGGCCTCAAACGCCTCGCCAAGTCCAAGGCCGACCTCGCGAAGATCTACGCCGCCACCGGCATCCCCAACGTCTTCTACAACTCCAGTCTCCAGCTCGCCGAGACCGTCGCAAGCTGCCCCGCCGTCGCGAAGCTGGCCACCCGCTGCCTCTTCCTGCCCGACTATTTCAACTACCTGCTCTCCGGCCGCATGGAGAACGAGTTCACCATCGCCAGCACCACGCAGTTGCTCGACGTGAACTCCACCGGCTGGTCCCGCACCGCGATGCGCCACTTCGGCATCCCGGAGAAGTGGTTCACCAAGCCCGTCCTCTCCGGCACCCGCCTCGGCAAGGTCACCGCGCTGCCCGAGCTCGCCGGCGCGCAGACCATCGTCGTCCCCGGCCACGACACCGCCGCCGCCTACGATGCCATGCCCGCCGACCCCGCCGGTGGCGACCTCTTCCTCAGCTCCGGCACCTGGTCGCTCGTCGGCTTCGAGAGCGACACGCCCGTCCTCGGCCCCGCCGCCCTCAAGGCTCGCGTCGCCAACGAGCGCATCGGCGACGGCCGCTACCGCCCGCTCACCAACGTCATCGGTTTCTGGTTGCTCGAGGGCGTCATGAAGGAGTTTCCCGACCGCCCGAAGGCCGAGGCCGAGCGCGCCGCGCTCAACGCCGCCGCCGCCGCCCTCCCCGCCC
>CAZXHR010000256.1:0-4499 GCA_964640465.1 uncultured Opitutaceae bacterium | reverse complement strand
ATCTGCTGGCCGCGGCCGCAGCCGGGGATGAGGATGTGGCGAGGCCGCGGCGGATTACGCTCAAGCCACTGGAGGAGGGCGACCGGCGCGCGACCGGCGTCCCAAGGGGTGCGGTTGGTCCGATAGCGGAAATCCCAGAATTCGATCTCGGCGGGCGTGGCTGCTGCCGGGGCGGGAGGCGACGGCGGGGCTACGACGACGGCGGGCGCGGTGGGACGCGCGGCCGCTTTGGCGGTTGGCCGAGAGGCGACGGATGGTTTGCGAACTGCACGAGCAACACTCATCTCAGGAAAGTAAAGGCGACGACTCTTAGGATTCGCCGGCGTTTGGCAAGAGGCTGGATAGACCGATTTTTGGCCGAAGACCGAACCCGTCATCTCCGGCATTGCCGATCCCCGGGGCCGGCGCATCGTCGGCCCCATGAAAATCGCCTTCCTCAGCGGCACCAGCATCGCGAAATCGGCGCTCTTCGACGACTGGACCGTCCGAGAAGTGGCGACGGCTCACGGCAAAGCCATCGTGCGCAGCCGCGGGGACTTCGTTCTCCTGAACCGCCACGGCCCGAGCTACCTGCCGCCGCATGCGATCAACCACCGCGCCAACATCCAGGCGCTGGCCGACCTCGGCTACCGCGATGTAGTCGCGTTGTGCTCGGTGGGTTCGCTCCAGACTGAGCTGCCCCCCGGCACGATCCTTTCGTGTGCCGACTACATCAGCTTCCGCCCGGTCACTTTCTCCGATACCGAGCTGCGCGCCCAAGGGCCGGAGATCGCCAACAACCTCGTTCCCCGCATAGCGGCCGCCCTTCCGTATCCGCTGCCCCAAGGCAAGGTCTACGTTCAGACGCCTGGCCCGCGCTTCGAGACCCGCGCCGAGGTGCGGGTGTTGCGCCAGTGGGGTGGGGATGTCGTCGGCATGACCGCCGCTGCCGAAGCGGATCTCTGCCGCGAGATCGGGCTCAACTACAACTTGCTCTGCATCGTCGACAACTTTGCCAACGGCCTCAATGGCTCCACGCTCTCCCCCGAGGCCTTTCTCGAACTCGTCCATGCCAACCAGGAGAAGGTCGACGACCTGTTCCGACGGTTGCTCGCGTTGTTCGCCTGAACGGCAATCGTGTAACCGCTTCGCCATTCCGCGCGCAGCCATTAAGCTCCCCGTCGCCATGAAGATCCTCGCCAAGTCCCGCACGCTCGCCGCTGACGAGCCGGCCTTCACCCCTGAACTGCTCCGCCTCGAAGCGGAGCGGGCATGGCAGCTCCAGCGTACCGGTACACTGCGCGAGATCTACTACACCGCTGGCGGCGAGGCGGTGCTCGTCCTCGAGGCCGCGAGCGCTGCAGCGGCTAGGCGGGTGCTCGCCGCGATGCCGCTGGCGCGTGCGAAGCTGATCGAGTTTGAGATCGACGAACTGCTGCCCTATGGCGGGTATGAGCGGCTTCTCGCCAAACACCCCGAGGCGCCGCAGCGGCACCGGGCGAAGGCGCGCACTTGATTGAGTTGCCGGTGCCTTGCACCGTTCCCTTCCACCGTTCTCCTCAATCAATCCCCCGTTTCCCCATGAAAGTCTCCGTCTTCGGTCTTGGCATCATCGGTGCGATCTGGTCGCGCCACTATGCTGCGGACGGCCTCCTGGCCGCCGCGTGGAACCGCACACCGAAGCCGGACAATCCCGGTTGGCAGCCCGACATCGTCGCTGCCGCACGTGCGGGCGATGTGCTGCAGATTGTCGTCGCCGATCCGCCGGCGGTGGAGGGCGTGATCGTCGCCATCGCGCCCGCCCTCGGGCCAGGAAAGATCGTCGTGCAGTCGAGCACGATCCATCCCGAGAGCAGCGAGTGCTTCCGGAAGATGGTCGAGGCCCGCGGGGCGCGCTACGTCGAGGCTCCATTCACCGGGAGCAAGCCCGCGGCTGAGCAGCGCAAAACCATCTTCTTCCTCGGTGGCGATTCGGCCGTGTTGTCCGAGGTCGAGCCGACGCTCGCGCATGTCTCCGATAAACGGTTCCGCATCGGCACCAACGCCCAGGCCTCGGCGCTCAAGTTGTCGATGAACCTCCAGATCGCCGGCGTGCTGCAGGCGTTGTGCGAAGGGCTGACCTTCGCCCGCCGCGCCGGCATCGCGGACGACGTGTTTTTCGAGGTGCTCGAGTGTAACGTGGCCAACTCCGGATTGACCAAGCTCAAGGGGCAGAAGCTCCGCACCGCCGATTTCGCGCCGCAGTTCTCGGTGAAACACCTTTGCAAGGACCTGCGGCTCGCCGTCGAGACCGCCGGTGCCGCCGCGCTGCCGGAGACGACGCTCGTGCGAGACCGCCTGCGCGAGGCGGAGAGGCTCGGTTGGGCCGACGAGGATATCTCCGCGCTGCTCAAGCTGCTCTGAGCACCGTAAACGGTGCCATGTGCTTGTGACGAACGGGACAGCCAGACAGCGCGGCCCGCGAACGGCATATATTGGGTGCGGAACTGGGCGACAAAGACTCGCGTATTGACGCCGCCGGGTGAATCCGGCTCACTTGCCCTCGTCCGCCTCGCGAGAGGCATTCACTCAACGCCAACCACAACCGATTCTATGCCGGAGATTGTCATGTTCTCTTCGCTCTCGCTGGTTGGCCAGACCGCGTTCTGCTGACGCGCGCGTTCGTTTCGAACGGTATTCCGGCCGCCTGCGAGGCGGCTTTTTTGTGTCCGCGCAACGGCGGCTTTGGCCCCGGTGTCCGCGCTTTTTCCCGTTCAGCATACTCCCGCAACTTTTCGGTTCTCCGAACATGACTCTCGATTCTCTCGGCTGGAACGCCGGCTTTGCCGCCGCATTCCGGCAATTCACCAACGACAGCATGCTGCCCGCGCGCGTGGCGCTCGAGCACAAGCATGCCTACGAACTTCTCTCGCCGATGGGCGGGATCGCCGCCGAATGCACCGGCCGGCTCTTGCATGCCGCTCGTTCACGCGGCGAGCTGCCCGCGGTCGGCGACTGGGTCGCGATCCGACTGCGCACGCCTGCCTTGGGCGCTGTGCCCGATCCGGCCGATGGTGCTGACATCCATGCCGTGCTGCCGCGCCAGACGTGTTTCTCGCGGCGCGCCGCAGGCGATCGCGACGACGAGCAGATCCTCGCCGCCAACGTCGACACGGTGTTCCTCGTCACCGGTCTCGACCAGAACTACAGCCCGCGCCGGATCGAACGCTACCTTGCCGTGGCCCGCGCGAGCGGTGCCCAGCCGGTCGTACTCCTCAACAAATCGGACCTGCACGCCGATCCCGTCGGCGCCGTAACCGAGATCTCGGCACTGGCTCGGGGCGTGCCCGTCGTCGCGCTCAGCGCTGCACGCGGCGATGGAATCGATGCGCTCGCGGACTGGCTCGTGCCCGGTAGCACGGTTGCGCTGCTCGGCTCTTCAGGCGTCGGCAAGTCGACGCTGATCAACCGCCTGCTCGGCACTGCCCGGCAGGACACCGGCGCGCTTAGCATGGCGGTCAACAAGGGCCGGCACACCACGACTCGCCGCGAGCTCATCCCGCTCGCATCTGGAGCACTGGTGCTCGACACCCCTGGAATGCGAGAGCTGCAGTTCTGGGATGTGGACGAGACGGCGGTCGACGAGACGTTCGGCGACATCGCCGCGCTCGCCGAGCGTTGTCGTTTCCACGACTGCACACACGGCGGCGAGCCCGGCTGCGCCGTGCAGGCCGCGCTCGAGGACGGCACGCTCGACGAAGCGCGCTGGCAGAGTTACGCGAAGCTTCAGCGTGAGCAGGCGTATGCCGCGCGGCGCGCCGACCCGAAACTCGCACGACAGGAGCGCGACCGCTGGAAAAAGCTGCTGAACGGCGTGAAGGCGCGCGAGCGTTTCGAGCGCGAGTTCGAATAGACGCTGCGTCTCCACGTACCACAGCCGGCGGCAGGCGATGCATTGTCCGCCGCCGGCCTGTGGGTTCGGGGCTGGGTCCCCACTTGCCCCCTGTGCGCGCCGTGGCCTGAATGGTGCATTCCCCCCGATCACATGGCCATCATTCGCAACGACGACGGACGTCTCTTCCGCTCCCACGACACCGAGCGGCTCATCATCGAAGCGTGGGGTGAGAACTCCCTGCGCGTGCGCGCCACGCGGCGCCCCGAGCTCACCGGCAACGACTGGGCTCTCGTCGCTCGTGCCGAGAATCCCCGCCTCGCCGCCGCGCGTGCTGAGGTGCGAATCGAGACCGACCCGAAGACCGGCAAGGCGGTCGCCGCCTCGATCACCAACGGCAAGATTACGGCCAAGGTGAACCGCGAGGGTTGGCTGAGTTTCTGGAACGAGAAGGGCGAACTCCTCCTCGAGGAGTACTGGCGCAACCGTGCCGACATCACGCGCTACACTGGCACGCTCAATCTCGCCGGGCGCGACATCTACCCGATCCCCGGAGGCGACTGGAAGATCACCGCGCGCTTCGAGTCGAAGGACGGCGAGCGCTTCTACGGCCTCGGCCAGTACCAGGACGGCTACCTCGACAAGAAGG
>CAZXHR010000255.1:217-4595 GCA_964640465.1 uncultured Opitutaceae bacterium | reverse complement strand
CCCCGCCTCTGGCTTAAACGTCACCTTTCCCGCGCACCCCCGACACCGCGCCCAGCCCTAAACCCGATCCCTGACCTTTCATGGACTCCAACAACGCCGCCCAATCCCGCCCCACCCTCCAGACCCTGCCCGGTGACGACGTGCGCCAGATCATGTGGCGCTTCAGCGACCGCTTCGACATCCAGATGCTCGTGCAGTCGACCCGCAGCGTCGCGCGCAGCATCGTCGCCAAGCTCGTCGCCCAGGGCGCGCGCAACACCCACGAGTGGACGCCCGAGAAGAACGAACTCCTCGCCGCCTACGACGCCGCCGGCATCACCACGGCGTTCATGGACCCGCACCAGGGCGGCTTCATCGAGGGCCCGAAGAATCTCGTCCTCTCGCTCATCTGCTACGAACTCGCCTGGGTCGACGCCGGCGCCGCCACCGGCTCGCTCGCGGGCAACCTCGCCCTCTCGCCCATCCACGAGCGCGGCACCAAGGAGCAGCGCGACCACTACATGAGCAAATGCGTCCCGCCCCAGCCCGGCGAGGACCGCCAGATCTGGCGCGGCGCGTTCGCCCTCACCGAGCCGCTGCCGTACGTCGGCGTCGAGACCGGCCTGCTCTGCGGCAAGGTGAAGATCGCCGAGTGGAAGGAAGGCCAGGAGCCCATGCTCCACATCGACAAGCGCGCCCGGTTCATCACCAACATGGGCTTCGCCAACTTCGCCACCGTCGCCGTCGATTCCGCCGACCCGCGCATCAAGACCAGCTGCATGGTCGTCATCGAGAACACCGACCCCGGCATCTTCGACCGCGGCGCGCCCACGCACAAGATGGTGCACCAGCTCTCCTCGACCAACGACCCGGTCTTCAACGTCACCGTGCCCGCCTCGCGCATCATCGGCGGCTACACCGTGAAGGACGGCGTGATTATCCCGAAGTATTCGCACGGCGAGATCATCGAGGCAGTCTTCCGCCGCACACGCGTGCCCGTCGGCGTGATGACCTCCACCAAGCTCCTCTCCGCCGTCGAGCCGGTCATCCGCTACCAGCGCACCCGTTTCCGCGGCGCCGCCAGCGTCAACCCCGGCACCCCGCGCTTCGAGCTCGGCCTCCAGCAGAAGGAGGATTGCCTCCAGCGCCTCGTCGACATCTGGGCCACCGGCGAGGCCGGCATCGCCCTCGGCATGGCCACCGCGCGCCTCTTCGACGAACTCGACCCGCTCGAGAAGATCAAGGACGCCAAGTTCGCCGAGCAAGGCATCGGCACCGGCATGCAGCAGATGAAGGCGTTCCGCGCCCTCACCAAGCCCGCCCTCGAGTTTGTCGAGCTCGCCGCCAAGCCCGAGGGCGAGCGCGACGCCATCCGTTTCGAGGCCCTCAAGACCGACCCGCTCATCCAGTACCTCGTGCTCGACGCCCAGGCCAACGTCCTCTGCCCCGCCACCAAACTCTGGAACACCGGCTACGGCGCCACGATGATGCGCGAGGCCGTCGCCCTCATGGGCGGCTACGGCATCACCGAGGACTGCCCCGGCTTCCTCGGCCACAAGTGGATGGACGCCCAGCTCGAGGCCACCTACGAAGGTCCGGAGGCCGTCCAGCGCCGCCAGATTTCCATGACGATGACCAGCGAGGTCTTCCTCGCCTGCTATCGCACTTGGATCAAGGAGCTGCGCGCCATCGCCGCCAGCCATCCCGAGATCGGCGCCGCCACGGTCGCCAACGGCATGGATCTCTGGCTCTGCGCCCTCGAACACCTCCAGACCGCCAAGGACGCCTCCAGCGCGAAGCTCTTCTCCGGCAACCGCCACGGCGTCGTCTTCCCGCTCTGCGACGCGCTCTGCTTCCTCCTCGCATCGCGTCAGCAGATCCTGGACGTGCTCGAGCTCGAGGCCAAGGGCCCGCAGTCGGCCACCGTCGCCGAAGGCCTCGCCGGCTACGTGAACTTCTTCACCGACCTCGCCGCCGTGCAGGCCGCCACCGCCGCCGGCCAAGCCGCGCGCATCTGCGCCGAACTGGTCTACGGCTTTGCCGCCCAGCCGACCGCGGTCGAGACGTTCGCCAAGCTCCGCGCCCAGGTCGACGCCGGCCTCGCCGGCAGCCGTCTCGCCAAGGATCGCGCCGCCGACGCCCTCGCGCAGGTCATGATCCCCGAAGCCCTCGACTACCCGGCGTAAGGCCACGCGGCTCCCACGCATCCGTTCCCCCAGGCGGCGCTCCCCCCGAGCGCCGCCTTTCTTTTCGCCCTCCGTCGATCCGCGAAGCCCGCCCCCGCCCGCCGGGACGCCCGCGCGTCTTCCGGGCCGGATCGGCATCTTGCAAAACAGAAACGATCTTCTATTATGCAATTCTGCATGTTTCCGCGCCTCCTCTCCTCCCGCATCCAGGAACTGCTGCGCGTTTGGCCTGCCGTCGCGCTGATCGGCCCGCGCCAGGCGGGCAAGACCACCCTCGCCCGCGCGCTCGGTGGCCGGTACTTTGATCTGGAGAAAGAGTCCGACCGCCTACGCCTCGACGTGGAGTGGGACGCCGTGGTGGCCTCGCGCCAGTTGGTCGTGCTGGACGAAGCCCAGGAGATGCCAGCTGTCTTCTCCCGCCTGCGACCCGCCATCGATGAGGATCGCAAACGCCATGGCCGATTCCTCCTCCTCGGCTCCGTCTCACCGGCACTGATCCGTTCCGTGGGAGAAAGCCTCGCGGGCCGCATCGCCCTGTGCGAACTGGCACCCTTGTGCGCCTCCGAGCTTCCGGCGGAGCGCTGGGACGACCTCTGGCGCTTCGGCGGCTATCCCGATGGAGGACTCATCGAGCCCGCGCGGTTCCCCAACTGGCAGCAGTTCTACCTCGATCTCCTGGCCCAGCGCGACCTCCCCCACTGGGGACTTCCGGCCCGCGCCGCCGTCACCCAACGCCTTTTCCGCATGCTCGCCGCCGTGCATGGCCAGACGTGGAATGCCTCGCAACTCGGCAAGAGTCTCGGACTCAGTTACCACACGGTGAACGAATACGTCGACTTCCTCGAACAGGCCTTCCTCGTGCGCCGCCTGCCCGCGTGGTCGGCCAATATCCGCAAACGACTGGTACGAGCCCCCAAGCTCTACTGGCGCGACAGCGGCCTGCTCCACGCCCTGCTCGACGTCGACACCTCCACCGACCTGCTCACCCGACCGTGGGTGGGCGCCAGCTGGGAAGGCTGGGTGATCGAGCAACTTCTCAACCGCCTCGCCGCCCTCGGGAAGCCCCCCCAGGCCTTCCACTTCCGCACGAGTGACCAGTACGAGATCGATCTCGTCCTCACCAACGAAAGCCGCCTGTGTGCGCTGGAGATCAAACTAACCGCCTCCCCCTCCCCGGCCGACCTCGAGAGCCTCACCAAGAAAGCCGAGATGATCGGCGCGGACCGTTGCTACCTCGTCAGTCGTACCAAACAGCCCACCACGACCAAACAGCGCGGCTCGATCAACCTCTCCACCCTCCTGGAGATGGCCCCCGAACTCTGCGACCATCGATGAACCCCGCGGCGCCGCCCACCCGCAACGCCCGCGCCCGCAGCCCACGGCCCCCGAGTGGAGACGAGACCGCGACGGTGGGGATCTGGCCGGTCGACCTCGCCGCACGCTCGCGAAGATCCACCGGCTCGCGCTCATCACCCGCGACGCCAACATCACCGACTCCGGCGTCGTCGACACGCGCTGGTGAGCCTCGCCCGAATCCTTGACTCGATCCGCCGCTCTGCTGGCGTTGACGGCTCCAAAACCCACCCCGCTTTCCCCGCCTGCGGATTAGCGTCCATGAGCGTGAATTAGCGGTTCCCCGTCTCTCTCAACATCCGTGTCCGCCGTGGATTCACCCGCATCTTCCTCTACCGATTCCGTTCCCGCCGTCGAGCGTCCGCGCATGGATGTCGACATCGTCTGCGTCGGCTTCGGGCCGGCGATGGGCGGTTTCCTCACCACGCTCTCCAAAGGCCTCGTGAAGGAGGATGGCTCGCCCGTCGTCGAAAGCGCAGCCATGCCGGGCATGCCGCCCCAAGTCATCTGCTACGAGCGGGCCGACGATGTCGGCTTCGGCGTCTCGGGCGTCGTCACGCCGGGCCGCAGCATCAAGGCCAGTTTCCCGCAACTCGACCCCGCGCAGATCCCGATGGCCGCGCCGGTGAAGACCGAGCATGTCGCCTACCTGCTCGATCCGATCGGCGCCAGCCGCCGCTCGCTCGCGCTGCGCGCGTCCGACGTGGTGTTGAAGCTCTTCAAGGGGAAGACGTGGGCCATTGAGCTGCCGTGGATTCCGCCGTTCCTCGAGAAACACGACGGCATGATCCTCTCGAGGGGTCAGTTCATGCAGTGGGTTGGCCAGCAGGCTACCGGCGCCGGCACCGTGCAGGTGTGGC
>CAZXHR010000255.1:0-207 GCA_964640465.1 uncultured Opitutaceae bacterium | reverse complement strand
ACGCCCACCGCCGGCTTCACACCGGGCATGGATATCCGCGCCGCCCTGACGGTCATCGGCGACGGCCCTGTCGGCGCGCTCGGCCAGCAGCTCGACCGCGAGTTCGGCATGCCCGAGGGCCACCACGCGCACGAGTGGGCCGTCGGCATGAAGCTCGTCGTCGACCTCCCCGCCGGCACGAAGCTCCACCCGGCCACCCTCTTCCAC
>CAZXHR010000254.1:0-4616 GCA_964640465.1 uncultured Opitutaceae bacterium | reverse complement strand
GGCGTCGGCCAGCTACGGTGAGAATTGGCGCCGTGTTGAGCCTTGGGGCGCCGGTCTCGCGACCGGCGCCACAAACGGTACACCTCAGCGCTCAGCGCGCTGGGCGGCGTCGGCCTCGATCTGCTGGCGGAGCTCCTCGAGGGCGGCCTTGGTCGCAGCCTTCGTCTCGGGCAGCGCCTTGGCGCTCTTCACCTTCGCCTTGCCGAAGAGGTAGAACTTGATCTTCGGCTCGGTGCCGGAGCCGCGCACGGCGTAGTTGAAGCCGTTGGCCAGCTCGACGATGTAGAGGTCCTGCGCCGGGATCGGCTTGCCGTCGGCGTCCTTGATCTTCTCGCGGCCGAAGTCGCGGAACTTCGTGACCTTGAGCTTGCCGAAGGCCTTCGGGGGCGACTTGCGGTACGAGGCGAGGATCTTGGCGATCTTCGCGGCGCCGGCGGCGCCCTCGTAGTAGATGTTGCCGACGGCCTCGGTGTAGTAGCCGTACTTGAGGTACAGGCCGTCGAGGTAGGAAGCGATGCTCTTGCCGGCCTTCTTGGCGTTGGCGGCGAGCTCGCAGAAGACGAGGCAGGCGGAGTTGGCGTCCTTGTCGCGCACGGTGTCGGTCGCGAGGTAGCCGTAGCTTTCCTCGCCGCCGAAGACGTAGAGCGTGCTGTACTTGAGGAGCAGCTCGGCGCGGGTGGCGGCGTCGGTGGCGTCGTAGTCGAGGGCGATGCCAAGCTCGGACATCATCTTCGCCTTCAGCTCGGCCTCGTAGTCGGCGAGCTTGTTGCCGATCCACTTGAAGCCGGTGAGCGTGTTGATGACCTTGATGCCGTGCGCGGCGCCGATGGCGTCCTGGAGCTGCGAGGTGACGAAGGTCTTGATGAGCGCGGCGCTCTTCGTGCCCTTCTTCGGGAGCACGCCGCTCTTCTTCAGGGCGGAGATGCGCGACTCGGCCAGGAGCGCGCCGATCTGGTTGCCGGTGATCAGCTCCATCTCGCCCTTGTCGTTGCGGACGGCGACGCCCATGCGGTCGGCGTCGGGGTCGGTGGCGAGGACGACGTCGGCCTTGATCTTCTTCGCGAGCTCGACGCCCATCGCGAGCGTGGGCGCGTTCTCGGGATTCGGCGACTTCACGGTCGGGAAACGCGGGTCGAAGCCGAGCTGCGCCTCGACCGGCGTGACCTTCACGCCGAAACGCTTGAGCAGCGGCAGCGCGGCGACGGCGCCGGTGCCGTGGACGTTCGTGAAGACGACCTTGAGCTTGGAGCCCTTGAAGACCTTCGGATCGGTGAGCGCGCTGGCGATCGAGTCGAGGTAGGCCTGGTCGGCGGTGGCCGCGAGGGTCACGACGCCGTCGAACGACTTCTCGAAGAACTTCGCGACCTCGTCCCAGGCGACCTTCTCGACCTCGGCAATGATGCCCGTGTCGTGCGGCGAGACGACCTGGCCGCCGTCGGAGAAGTAGACCTTGTAGCCGTTGTCGTGGGGCGGGTTGTGGCTGGCGGTGATGACGACGCCGCAGGACGCCTTCAGGTAACGCACCGAGAAGCTCAGCTGCGGGGTCGAGCGCGGGCCGTCGAAGATGAAGGCTTGGCCGCCGAGCTTCGCCCAGGTGGAGGCAGCGAGCTCGCAGAAGTGGCGGGAGAAATGGCGGACATCGTGCGCGATCACGAAGCGCGGGATGTCGTAGCTGCCGGCGGCGCAGAGGGCGGCGCGGGTGTAGCGGAAGAGCCCGATGGTGGCGCGCACGACGGTGAAGTCGTTGAGCACGTTGCAACCGACGGCCGGATGCGCCGGCGTGCCCTGCTCGCTCGGAGTGCCGATCTCGGCGGCGGCGGTGGCCTTGCCGATGGTGCGACCGCGCATACCGCCGGTGCCGAACTCGAGCGTGCGGTAGAAACGGTCGTTGAGCTCGGACCACTGCTCCTTGGCGACGAGCTCCTCGATGGCGGCGCGGCCCCAGTCGGGCAGGAAGGTGCCGCCCAGCCAGGTGCGGAGGTTCTGCGCGGTGCTGGGAAGGATCAGGCCGGCCTGTTCGGCCGCGGCGATTTGGTCGATCGTGCTCATGGTGATCTGCGTTTTCGTGGTTCGGGGGGAAACGGAGGGATCGCCGAGGACGAGCCCGGCGGCAACGGCGGGCTTCGCCTTCAGGGCGGCCCAGGCGGCGCGGAAGCTCGGCTCGTCGTCGCCGAACAGCGGCGACACCTCGACGGCGAAGGGCGGCAGGCCGGTGGCGTCGACCGGGAGCTCGGCGCCGGCGGCGCGCAGCCAGCGGGCGAACTGCCGGAGCTGGTCGTCGCGGCAGGTCTTGGGCGAGTCGACGCCATCGGCGTTCTTGACCGGGCTGAAATCGTCGGCGCGCGGCGCCTCGATGGTGACGGCATTCTTGGCAAACGGCAGCGCGTCGAAGACGAACATCTCGAACTTCACGCCGTTGGCCTTCTCGGGTTTCACGGGCGTGCCGTCGGCGGCGATGCACGGGATCTTCTTGTTGGCGCGGTGGAACGGCAGCGCCTCGTCGCCCTTGGCCATGCGCTCGATGAACGCGCGGCTGAAAATGTGGATGGCGACGGAGCCGGCGATGAAGCGCAGACGGCCGTTGGCGGGATCGACCTCGCGCTGGCGCTCCATCGGCAGATCGGAGTACTCGACGACGAGGAGCTTGCCGCGCTGGCGGCAGAAGTGGCCGACCTTCTCCTCGGGATACGCCTTCGGGATCATCTTGCTCGACATCTCGGCGCCGGCGCGGAGGTGGAAGCCGATGAACGTCGGGTCGACGCAGCGCACGAGCGGGTTGTCGACCTGGAAGTAGCTGAGGACGTCGATGCCCTCGCGGCGCATGATCTCCAGCGCGCCGCTACGGTCGAGGGCGCGCAGCGAGCCGCCGTGGCCGTCGGGGCTCATCGCGATGGAGGACTTCGTTTCGAGGATGATCTTCCCCTCGAAGTCGACGGCCGGCATGCGGCCCTGGCGGAAGAAGTGCACGCGGTCGGCGCCGAGGCCGAAGAAGCCGTTCTCGACGAAGAACGCCTCGGTGGCCGCATGGTTCGCGTGGCTGGTCATGATGAACCAGTGCAACGGCTTCCCGTAGCGGCGGCCGGCGGCGAGGATCTTCTCGGCGAAGACTTGGAAGAGGGATTTCTGCAGAACCGGCGTGACCTTGAACGTGCCCTTCGGCCCGTCGTAGCCGAGGCGCGTCCCCTGCCCTCCGGCGACGACGAACGCCGCCACTCGGCCGGCGCGGAGCGCGTCCTCGCCGATCCGGCGGGCCTCGGCCCACTCGGCGGCGTCGCCACCATTCGCAGGCAGTGGGACGTACGGCGCCGGCTCGAGGTCGGTGAGGTCGACGGCGGCGCCGGTGTTGCTGCGAACCAGCGTGTCGTTGAGGCGGGCGATCTCGGCGAGATCGATCTCGGCCGCCTGGGCGGCGAGCTGCGCCTGTTCAGCGGCGGAGAGTTCGTTCCAGAAGCGGAAGACGTGGCCTTGGCCGGCCTGGTTGAAGGACTCGATCAACTGCGCGGTTTCCATAGGTGGGAAGCCAGCAAGCGTCCTCAAGCCCCCCGCCCGCGCAACGGCAAAGTGGCCGCGACGCCGAGGTGTTGCATGAGCGGGATTGTTGCTCTGGGTAGCTGGACGGCGAAGCCGTTCAGCCGCTGCGCACGAGCCCGCCCGCCGATAGCTGAATCGCTGCGCGAACCAGCTACGAGGAGCTACTTCGTCGTAGCTGGACGACGAAGTCGTTCAGCCGGCTGGACCGGTCTGCGGTTCAGCTACTTGCTACTTGCCGCCTCGCGAGGCTGATCATTGCGTCCCCGCCATGCCGCACGACTACCTCCGTCGCCTGGCCGACGCGAGCTACCGCGGCACAGCCGCCGTGCATTGGAGCATGACCATAGCCGAGCGAAGAACCGGCTGGCTCGACACGGCGCACCACGCCGCCATGCGCGAACTGCTGCTGCACACGCTCGCCCGCTACCACCTCGCCTGCCCCGTCTACTGCCTGATGCCCGACCACGGCCATTTTCTCTGGCTCGGAGCCTCCCCAAGCGCCGACCAGCGGAAGGCCGCAGCCTTCTTCCGCCGACACTGGAATCTCCTGCTTCGCGCCAGGGGATGCGAACTCCAGCTTCAGGGCTACGATCACGTGCTGCGCGAGGAGGAGCGCAAACACGGCGCATTCGCGGCCGTCGCCACGTATATCCTCGAAAATCCGGTCCGCGCCAAACTTACGGACGATTGGCGCAGCTATCCCTACTCCGGAGCAATTGTGGTCGGGCACCCCGAACTCGATCCGCGCACCGCAGACTTCTGGGAACGGTTCTGGCGGCACTGGAATTCGTTGATCGAGCCAGCGCCCGTGGAATCCGAAGACGATGCGCCGCAAAACGCGGAGGGCTGAATCGCTGCACTCGAACGGCTGAATCGCTGCGCGATCCAGCTACGCGGAGCCGTCCATCGTAGCTGAACGACGAAGTCGTTCAGCCGTTGAGCTTGAGCCCGCCGCCGAGCGCTGAACCGCTGCGCGGTCCAGCGACGCCCGGAGTGAAACTCCGCCACGCGGAGGCTGAATGACTTCGTCATCCAGCTTATGTAGTCCCCCCGTGATTCAACACCGGGCACAGCACCGCCGCGCC
>CAZXHR010000253.1:0-4760 GCA_964640465.1 uncultured Opitutaceae bacterium | reverse complement strand
GGGGGCTCGCTCCGCCGCGCCGCCCCGCGTCCCGACCCCTGGCCCATGCGCGGGCCGGGCGGGGGGGGGCTGGGGGCGTTCTCGGTCAAGATCAACGGCGAAGCGGTCGCGGTGGACGCGAAGCCGTCCTCCTACGTGCCCCTGCGCCGTGAATGGAAAAACGGCGACTGCGTCGAGATCGCCCTGCCGATGCGCACCACCGTCGAGCAGTTGCCCGACGGCTCGCCCTGGTATGCGATCCTCCGCGGCCCGCTCGTCCTCGCAGCCCCCTCGGGCACCTGGGACATGACCGGCCTGCGCGCCGACGATTCCCGCATGGCGCATGTCGCTGCCGGCCCGGTGCTGCCGCTCGATCAAGCGCCGTCGCTGCTCGCCGATGCCGCAACGATTCCCTCCAAAGTCGTCGCCGATCCGGCGGCCGGTCCGCTGCATTTCCGGCTCGTCGACATCGTCGAGCCCGCCGCGCCGCAGGGCGTGCCGCTGGTGCCGTTCTTCCGGCTGCACGACTCGCGCTACCAGATGTACTGGGAGACCACCACGCGTGAGTCGCTCGCCGCGCGCAAAGAGCAGCTCGCCGCCGCCGAGCGCGCCCTGGCCGCCCGCGAAGCCGCCACGCTCGACCGCGTCTCGCCCGGCGAGCAGCAGCCGGAGGTCGAACACGCCTACCGCGGCGAGGAGACCGAGAGCGGTCTCCACAACGGCCGCCACTGGCGCCACGGCAAGATGATCGAGTACACGCTCAACACGCGGGGCGAGAAGAACGTGGCTCTCTCGGTCACGTACTCGGGCTCCGACTCTGGCCGTCAGTTCGACATCTTCGCCAACGGCGTGCTCGTCGCGACCCAGGACCTCGTGGCCGAACGCATCGGCGAGTTCGTCGACAAGCAGTACCCGATTCCCGCCGCCGCCCTCGCGTCCGCTTCCGACGGCCGCATCACGATCCGTTTTGTGGCGAAGAAGGTTCTCGCCGGCGGTCTTTTCGATGTGCGCCTCCTGCGCACCGAACCGGCGCCGACCCCCGGTTCGAACCCGCTCTTTCGCGACGCCTTCACGGCCGATCCGGCCCCGCTAGTGGTGGGCGACACGCTCTACCTCTACGTCGGCCACGACGAGGCCCACGGAAACCAGATGTTCAACATCACCGAGTGGCTCTGCTACTCCACGAAGGACATGAAGCACTGGACGCCGCACGGCTCGGTGCTCAAGCCGACGGACTTCAAATGGGCCACCGGCGAGGCCTGGGCCTCGCAGGTCGTGGAGAAGAACGGGAAGTTCTACTACTACACCACCGTGCAGCACGGCGAACCCTGCGTCGGCAAGGCGATCGGCGTCGCCGTGGGCGACAGCCCGCTCGGGCCGTTCACGGATGCTCGCGGCACCGCACTCGTCCGCGACGACACCACGCCCAGCGACAAACCCTGGAACGACATCGATCCCACCGTCTTCATCGACGACGACGGCTCCGCCTATCTCGCGTGGGGCAATCCCTACCTCTACTTCGCCAAGCTCAAGCCGAACATGATCGAGATTGACGGCGAGATCCGGCGCATCGAGCTGCCGTACTACACCGAGGGCCCGTGGCTGCACAAACGCGGCGACCTCTACTACCTCACCTACGCAGCCTTCGCGCACCAGGGGAAGTGGGAGAAAATCTGCTACGCGACCGCGCCGAGGATCGGCGGCCCGTGGACCTACCGCGGCATCCTCACCGACCAGACGAAGAACAGCTACACGATCCACCCCGGCATCGTGGAGTTCAAGGGCCGCTGGTACCTCTTCTACCACACCGCCGACCTCGAGCTGAATGGCGAGAAGGGCGGGCTCGGCCGCCGCAGCGTCGCCGTCGAGCACCTCGAGTACAACGCGGACGGCACCATGAAGCCCGTCGAGCAGACCGCCGCCGGTGTGAGCTTACCGCCGCGCCAATGATCCGCCGGCTTCGGGTGAGGAAACGTCGGTGACAGAGCGCCGTCCTCCAGCGGTCGGCAAACCTCGGAACCGGTTTCTCCCCGCCGGAGGGCGAACGCGTTCTGCGGCGGGAGTCCGATAGTTCCAAAGTATTATGTCGGCATGGACCAGCGTCCGTTTGCATCGGGCGGGGACGCATTTCTTGATCCCCGCCATCGGATGCATGGTCGTTGATTCGGCCATGTATTTCTCGGGTGCCAGTGGCTTGGACGGCTACTGGCACCCACTTTTTGCTCGTTTCAGCGAGCTGCGCTTTCCTCTGGCTCCACTCCTTGGCGCGACAAAGCTTCGGGCGATGTTTTCATCCCCCCTGCGCTTTCTTGCCACGTTGGGTTTGTGTGTCGCCGCGCTGAGCGCCGGCGGTGCGGCTTCGGATTCGGCGGCTGTGACGAACGCGGATATCGCGGCCGATTTCCGCGGGCTGGAGCTCTGGTACCAGCAGCCCGCGAAGGAGTGGACCGAGGCGCTGCCGGTCGGCAACGGCCGGCTCGGCGCGATGGTCTTCGGCGGCGTGGCCGCGGAGACGATCCAGCTCAACGAGGACACGATCTGGTGCGGCCGCCCCGAGGCGCTCAATCGCACCGCCGCCGGCAAGCAGCTCCCGAAGATTCGCGCACTGCTCTTCGCCGGGAAGTTCGCCGAGGCCGAGAAGCTTGTGCAGGACGAGGTGATCGGGCCGCAGCCGCAGGTCGGGCGCAGTCACCAGACTTTGGGTGAACTGAAACTCGCCTTCACGCTCCCCGCCGGCGAGCCGACCGCGTACCGTCGCGCGCTCGACCTCGACGCCGCGACCGCCACGACGGAGTTCACGCTCGGCGGCGTGACCTTCCGCCGCGAGGTGCTGGCCAGCGCGTCCGACCAGTTGCTCGTCGTGCGGATCACGGCCGACCAGCCCGGCCGGATCGCGTTCACCGCCGCGCTCAAGCGCGACGACGTGGCCGTGACCGCGCGGCCCGACGGCTCGCTGGAGATGGTCGGTCAGGCGCTCGCCGACCATCGGGGCGACGGCGTGAAGTTCGCCGGCGTGCTTCGCCTTGTGCCCGAGGGCGGCACGCTCGCCGTCGAGGGCAACACGCTCGCGCTCCGCGGCGCCGACGCCGCCACGCTGCTCTTCGCCGTGCGCTCCGACTACAACGCGCCGATGCCCGCCGTGCCGCTCGCGCGCAGCAGCCTCGCCGCCGCGCAGACCGATCTCGCGGCGGTGGTCGGGCAGCCGTTCGCGGCGCTTGCCGAGCGCGCCCGCGCCGACCACCGGCGGCTGTTCCGCCGCGCGGCGTTGTCCTTCGGTGACGATCCGCTCGCCGCGCTGCCCACCGACGAGCGCCTCCGCCGCGTGCAGGCCGGCGCCGAGGATCTGGGACTGCTGGCGCTGTATTTCCAGTACGGCCGCTACCTGTTGATCGGTTCGTCGCGCCCGGGCGACTTGGCGGCGAACCTGCAGGGGCTCTGGAACAACCTGATGTACGCGCCGTGGAGCGCCGACTACCACATCAACATCAACATCCAGATGAACTACTGGCCGGCGGAGGTCACCGGCCTCGCCGAGTGCCACGAGCCGTTCTTCGCGTTGATCGAGAATCTCGCCGCCAACGGCGGCCGGCTTGCGGCCAAGGAAATCTACGGCGCGCGTGGCGGGGTGGCGCACTACACGACCGACGCCTGGCTCGGCGCCTCGACCGACGGCCAGCCCGTGTGGGCGATGTGGCCGATGGGCTTCGCGTGGAGCACGCGGCATTTCTGGGAACACTATCTCTACACCAACGACCGCGACTTCCTCGCCCGCCGCGCCTATCCCGTACTGCGCGACGCATCGCTGTTCTTCCTCGACTGGCTCGTGCCCGACCCGAAGACCGGGCGGCTCGTCTCCGGCCCGAGTGCGTCGCCGGAGAACGAGTTCATCGCGCCCGACGGCTCGCACCACAGCGTTTCGATGGGCAACTCGATGGATCAGCAGATCGTCTGGGAAACGTTCACGAACTTCCTCGCCGCCGCCCGCGCGCTCGGCATCGCCGACGAGACGGTGGCCGCTGCCGAGGCGGCGCGCGAGAAGCTAGCGCTGCCGCAGATCGGGTCCGACGGCCGCGTGATGGAGTGGGCGCAGGAGTTCGGCGAATTCTACCCCGGGCACCGCCACATCTCGCACCTCTACGGGCTGCACCCGAGCGCGCAGTTCACGCGCTCCAACGCGGTGGCGAGCGGACAGGATTTCTTCGCCGCGGCGCGCAAGACACTCGAGTTTCGCCTCGCGCACGGCGGCGGGCACACCGGCTGGAGCCGCGCGTGGATCGTCAACATGTGGGCGCGGCTCGGCGACAGCGGGAAGGCCCGCGCCGACCTGCAGGCGCTGCTCGCGCACTCGACGCTGCCGAACCTCTTCGACAACCACCCGCCGTTCCAGATCGACGGCAACTTCGGCGCTACCGCCGGCATCGCCGAGATGCTGCTCCAGAGCCACGACGCCGGCATCGTCGACCTCCTGCCGGCGCTGCCCGCCGAGTGGCGTACCGGCCATGTGACCGGCCTGCGCGCCCGCGGCGGTTTCGAGGTCTCGCTCTGGTGGCGCGACGGCAAGCTCGTGCGCGCCGAGATCGTTTCGCTCCTCGGCCAGCCGCTCACCGCGCGCTACGGCGACAAGCTGGTTCGCGACCTGCCGACCACGCGCGGGCAGACGCTCAATCTGGCGCAGGCGCTGAGACTGTAGCTGTGCGCAGTAGCTGGCTTCGGTGAAGCTGGTCGACGTAGACAGGCAATAGTGAGGTCAAGCGGCGCACGGAGTTTTGGCGGGGGATGGA
>CAZXHR010000252.1:0-4783 GCA_964640465.1 uncultured Opitutaceae bacterium | reverse complement strand
CAGGGCTCCTCGCCCAGCGCACGGGTGCCGTCAAACCCAACAAACGCGAGTCCCGCCGCGCTTTCTGGCGCACCCTCAAACTCGTCCGCCCCCATCGCCGCAAAATGATCTGGGGTATGGTCCTCGGCCTCGGCGTCGCCCTTAGCTACGCCGCGTCCCTCGCCGGCCTCTACCCTGTCCTTCAGGTCGTCGTTCGCGAGCAGAGCCTCAACGCGGCCATGCTCGAGTCCGCCGCTACGAACGTCGCCCACGCCGCCGAAGTCACCGGCGCCATGGCCACCCTCCGCCTGCGCTACGCCGACTTCCTCCGCTGGGCCGCCGACTACTTTCCCGCCGCCGCCACCCCCACCCCCGCGGACAAACTGCGCGACCTCCTCGTCCTCCTCGGCGTTCTCGTCGGCGTCAACATCCTCGGCAACGTCTTCCGCTGCCTGTCGCAGTACCTCATCCTCGACGCTTCCAACCGCATGATGATGGACCTGCGCCGCCGCATGTACCGCAAAGCCCTCCGCGTCCCCATGACCGAGGTCTCCGGCGACGTCTCCAGCCGCGTCAATCAGTTCATGTCCGACGTCCGCGAGGTCTTCCTCGGCGTCACCACCCTCTTCGGCAAGGTCGCCCGCGAACCCCTCAAAGCCGTCTGCGTCCTCGTCGTCGCCATCTGGCTCGACATCCGCCTCACCCTCGTCGTCCTCGCCATCGCCCCCCTCGCCGTCGGTCTGCTGTGGTTCTTCGGCCGTAAGGTCCGCAAAGCCACCGTCCGCATCCTGCAGGGCTACGGCCAGATGCTGCAGGGCCTCGAGGAGACGCTGCAGGGCGTCGAGGTCGTCAAAGGCCACGGCAAGGAAGGCTACGAGCGCCGCCGCATGTGGGGCGTCGAACGCCGCATGCTCAAGCAGATGCTCAAGCTCGCCTGGATCGAGGCCTTCAGCTCGCCTCTGATCGAGGTGCTCGGCATCCTCATCACCTGTGCCGGCATCGTCTGGCTCGCCTCGCGCACCTTCCATGGCGAGATCAAGCCCGAGCACTTCATGACCATGGTCGCCCTCCTCGCGGCACTGCTCGACCCGGTCCGCAAGGTCGCCAACGTCTACAACATGGTCCAGCGCGCCGGCGCCGCCTCTACCCGCGTCTGGGACTTCCTCGACCAGCCCGTCGGCCCGGCCCCCCCCCGCGCCCGCGTGCTTGCCGGCACCGGCCCCCGCGACGGCACCTTCGAGAAGATCCTCTTCCGCTATACGCCGACCCAGGAGCCCGCCGCCCTGCGCGAAGTCTCCCTCGACGTCCGCCCCGGCGAGTGCATCGCCATCGTCGGCCCCAACGGCAGCGGCAAGTCCACCCTCGTCAAGACCCTCCCGCGCCTGCTCGAGCCTCAAGCCGGCCGCGTGCTGGTCGACGGCATCGACGTGCGCGAGTTGAGCCTGCGCCAGCTCCGCCTGCAGATCGCGATCGTCTCGCAGCGCCCCGTCATCTTCGCCCGCTCGGTCGTCGAGAACATCGCCTACGGCAACCCCCAGGCCACGCAACAGCAGATCCAGGAGGCCGCCCGCCAGGCCTACGCCGCCGAGTTCATCGAGCAGTGGCCCAATCAGTACGAAACCGTCGTCGGCGAATTCGGCAGCACCATGTCCGGCGGCCAGCGCCAGCGCATCGCCATCGCCCGCGCCTTCCTCAAACCCGCCTCCATCGTCATCTTCGATGAGGCTACCAGCGAGATCGACGCCGAGAGCGAGCGCAAGATCCACGACGCCCTGCACACCCTCCGCCAGGGCAAAACCACCTTCCTCATCGCCCACCGCCACACCGTCATGGACATGGCCGAACGCATCGTCGTCATGGACGCCGGCCAAATCGTCGACGTCGGCACCCGCGAAGAGCTGCTGCAGCGCTGCCCCCTCTTCGTCGCCCTCTACCGCTCCCCCACCGCCGGCTGACCCGCCCTGTCGCAACCTGTCACCCCGCATAGCCGCCGGCAACCCGCCGCGGTACAGTCCGTATCATGTTCTGGTGGCGCGCGCTGCTCAAACGACTCCGGCCGTTCCGCGCTACGCTCGTGGCGGCCGCTCTAGCTTTGGCGCTGCTCGCGGCGGCCAAGATTCACGCCTGCGCCTTCACCGGCGGCCAGCCGGAATGGCGCTCGCTGAGTACCGACCCGCCGAGCACGCCGGCTAGCCCGAACCAGCAATAGCGCAGCCCGCGCCAACCACGGATGGTCCGAACATGAGCGCTGCACCGGGTACGGAAGCCCGCAAGACCGTCGGCAGCCTTGCGCTGCCCGCCTTCCTCGCTTGGCCTCTGCTGGCCGCCGGCCTCGCCGCGCTCATCTGGGCCGGCTACCAATGGGGTCAACTGTCCACCTCCAAGAGCGTCCTCTCCGCTGGCCCGCGCATCGAGGACGTGCGCCGCATCGCCAAGCTCGCCGTCCTCCGCGTCCAGGTCGCCGACGTGATCCAGGGCAACAACAACGGCGGCCGCGCCATCGTGCTGGTCAAGGGCGACGCCGACATGGCCATCGACCTCGACCGCATCCAGCTCTCCGACCGGGACGAAACCCAGAAGACCGCCGTCGTCTCGCTCCCGTTACCGCAGCCGGAACGCCCGCGCGTCGATCACGCCCGCACCCGCATCTACGAAATGGAGAAGCTCGGCCTTGCCGCACTCAACCCCTTCGCCGACCCGCGCCGGGAACTGCTCGAAGACTGCATGCGCGCCGCGCAGCACAGCGTCGAGCAGGCCGTCGCCGCCCCGGAATTCGTCACCCAGGCCAAGGAACAGGCTGAGCTCCTGATCCGGACGTTCTACCGCGAGATCGGCTGGCAGGTCACCGTTCGCTGGCAGTAGCCCGCCGGCGCCCTTTTTGCGCACAACTCCGTACACATTCCGACAACACTACGCTCGGTCACGGTGCCGCGCGGGTTTTATAATTCCCGCAGATACAACCGTGGCTGGACCGGATGGACGTCACGCCATCCGCCCGTGTGCGGAGTCGCCCCGCGACTCCCGGAGGACCTGCGATGAACCGATCCCTGCGTACCGCGCTATGCGGAGTGCTCCTGGCTTTCGTCGGCGGCCTATTGCTGCCCCAGGATGCCTTGGCCGCCAAGAAGATCCTCCGCCTGCGCCTCGACGGCCCGGTCATGGAAGCCCCCAACGATGCCGCCGGTCTCATGGCCCTCTTCAACGCCGAGAAGACCGCCTCCCTGCGCAACTGGGTCACCTCCATCCGCAGCGCCGCCGGCGACTCAAGTGTCGCCGGCCTCGTGCTCGTGATCGAGCAACCCCAAGCCAGCCTCGCCCAGGTCGAGGAGCTGACCCGCGCCATCCGCACCTTCCGCGATAACGGCAAGCCCGTCTACGCCTACCTCGACGAAGGCAGCAACGTGACCTACGCCCTCGCCGCCGCCGCCGACCACATCACGCTGGCCGAGAACAGCGTGCTCGAGATCGTCGGCCTGCACGGCCAGATGACGTACTTCAAGGGCCTGCTCGACAAGCTCGGCCTCGAGGCGGACATGATGCACTGCGGCGCCTACAAGAGCGCCCTTGAGCCGTTCACCCGCACCGAGCCCAGCCCCGAAGCCGCCGAGAACATTAACTGGCTGCTCGATGGCATCTTCGAGCGCTGGATCGACCTGATTGCCGAAGGCCGCCACCTCACCGCCGACCAGGTCAAGAAGCTCGTCGACGAGGCCCCGCTCAGCGCCCAGCAGGCCCTGGACGGCAAACTCATCGACGAGATCAGTTCGTTCGGCTCCTTCCGCAAGCGCGTCCTCAAGGAGTTCGGCAAGGAAGTCGACGTCCTCACCAAGTACGAGAAGGGCCACGACCGCCCCGAGCTCGATCCTGACAACCCGTTCGCCTTCTTCACCATTATTTCCGAGCTCATGAAGGGCCCGATGGACAAGGAGACCACGCCGGGCGTCGGCCTCATCTACGTCGATGGTGCCATCGTCACCGGCAAGAGCGAGAAGGGCGGCTTCGGCGGCAGCCAGGCCGGCAGCACGACCATCCGCGCTGCGCTCGAGAAGGCCCGCATCGATGAGAACATCCGCGCCGTCGTCCTCCGCGTGAACTCCCCTGGCGGCTCCGCCCTCGCCAGCGACATCATCTGGAACGCCGCCAAGCGCTGCGCCGACGAAAAGCCCCTCATCGTCAGCATGGGCGGCGTGGCCGGCAGCGGCGGCTACTACGTGGCCGTCCCCGGTGACACCGTCTTCGCCGAAGCCTCCACCATCACCGGCTCCATCGGTGTCGTCGGCGGCAAGATCGTCTGGAGCGGGCTGCTCACCGACAAGCTCGGCATCACGACCACGGAGTTCACCCGCGGCAAGCACGCCGGCCTCATGAGCGCCAGCCGCCGCTGGAACGACGACGAGCGCGCGTGGATGACCAACTACATGAACACGACCTACGAGCAGTTCAAGGGTCGCGTCACGGCTTCCCGCGGCGACCGCATCAAGAAGGACCTCGAGTCCATCGCCGGCGGCCGCGTCTACACCGGCCAGCAGGCCCTCGAACTCGGCCTCGTCGACAAACTCGGCGGCCTCACCGACGCCCTCAACCTGGCCGCGAGCAAGGCCGGCCTCAACAAGGACTACGCGGTCCAGGTCCTGCCCAAGGGCTCCAACTTCCTCGAGTTCGTCGAACTCCTGGAGCAGCTCACCGGCAAGGACAAGGAAGATGACTTCAACATCGCCGTGAGCGGCAGCGCCATGAACCAGTCGCTGCTCCAGGCCCTGCTGCCGCTGGCCCGTGAACTGGCCCCGCAGCAGATGACCGAACT
>CAZXHR010000251.1:0-4816 GCA_964640465.1 uncultured Opitutaceae bacterium | reverse complement strand
GGCGAGCGCTTCTACGGCCTCGGCCAGTACCAGGACGGCTACCTCGACAAGAAGGGCACTGTCCTCGAGCTCGCGCACCGCAATACGCAGAGCTCGGTGCCGTTCGCGCTCTCGAACCGCGGCTTCGGCTTCCTCTGGAACAACCCGGCCGTGGGCCGCGTGAGCTTCGCCAAGAACATCACCGAGTGGGAAGTTCAGGACACGCTGGAGCTCGACTACTGGATCACCGCCGGCGATCGCCCGTCGCAGATCGTCGAGCAGTACGCCGCCGTCACCGGCACCGTGCCGATGATCCCCGAGTGCGGGATTGGTTTCACCCAGTGCAAGATGCGGTACAAGACGCAGGCCGAGCTGCTCGGCGTGGCGCGCGAATACCACCGCCGCGGCCTGCCGGTCGACATCATTGTGGCCGACTTTTTCCACTGGACCGTGCAGGGCGAATGGAAGTTCGACCCGATCGACTGGCCCGACGTGCCCGCGATGGTGAAGGAGCTCAAGGCGATGGGCACCGAGCTCATGGTCTCGATCTGGCCCACGGTCGACACCCGCAGCCCGTGGTTCGACGAGATGCTTGAGAAGGGCTACCTGATCGGCGTCGACCGCGGCCTGCGCATCAACATGAACTGGATGGGCGAGACGGTCTTCTTCGACCCGACCAACCCCGGCGCGCGCGAGTATCTGTTTTCCAAGATCAAGGCACACTACTGGGACCAGGGCATCAAGCTCTTCTGGCTCGACGAAGCGGAGCCGGAGTTCGGCATCTACGACTTCGACATCTACCGCTATCACCTCGGCCCGGCGCTGCAGGTGACCAACCTCTACCCGATGATGTACGCGCGGACGTTCTTCGATGGCCTGAAGGGGCTCGGCGAAAAGAACATCCTCAACCTCGTGCGCACCGCCTGGGCCGGCAGCCAGCGCTACGGTGTGCTCTGCTGGTCGGGCGACATCCACTCCAGCTTCCGTGCGTTTCGCGAGCAGGTTACCGCCGGCCTCTCGATGGCCATCGCCGGCATCCCGTGGTGGACGACCGACATCGGCGGCTTCATTGGCGGCGACCCGACCGACCCGAAGTTCCGCGAACTGCTCGTGCGTTGGATGCAGTGGGGCGTGTTCTGTCCGATCTTCCGCCTCCACGGCGACCGAGTGCCCTACAAGGGGCCGGCCGAGGATTTCCGGAAGGGCATCAAGCAGTTCGGCAGCGGCGCCGACAACGAGATCTGGTGCTTCGGCGAATCCAACTATCCGATCCTCGCCGAGTGCATCCACCGCCGCGAACGCCTGCGCCCGTACATCCGCGGGCTCATGCAGGAGGCGCACGAGAAGGGCACGCCGGTCATCCGCCCGCTCTTCTACGAGTTCCCCGACGATCCCGAGGCGTGGAAGGTGGAGACCGTCCACCTCTTCGGCCCCGATGTGCTCGTCGCGCCGGTGCTCGAGGAAGGCGCGCGCACGCGCAAGGTGTACTTGCCGAAGGGCGCCGGCTGGACCGATGCTGCCACCGGGCAGGTCCACACCGGCGGCCAGTGGATAACGGCCGATGCGCCGCTCGAGCGCATGCCGGTCTTCCTCCGCGACGGCCGCCAGCTGCCGATCTACGCGAAGTGAGGCGCGGCGTCTTGTCGCGAGAGAGCAGTGGGTGATGAACCGAGGGCGCTCGTGAGCAACGGGCGCCTTCTGTTTTCTGCGGCGGGCAGGGAAGTCGTGTGACCGCTGATGGATCGTTGGCTCCGCTCGTCCCGACTTTGTTGCCGGAGTGATCGGCGGGTCGCTTGCTCTAGCCATGAAGCGGAGACTGCTCCGGTTGCTCGTAGTGCTCGGCCTGACGTTGGCGGTGCTGGCCGCCGCCGCATTGCTCCTGCTGCGGCATCCCGCGGCTTTCTTCGCGTACTCGCACGACGAGGGGGATCTGGCGTTGTACTCGGATCGTCCGTTCGCGGCGGAGGAGGCGAGGCCGGTGTTGGCGGAGGTGCGCGACAAGCTGCGGACTGCGCCGTGGTATCGTAGCGGGCGTCGCGATGTTGTCTTCGTCTGCAACTCGCCGTGGCGCCGCCGGATCTTCTGCATCGGCGCCCTTCGGGCGGGCGGTGTCAACTATACGCCGCTCTCGACCAACGTCTTTCTCAGCGGCGCGAGGATCGCGGAGAACCGGCTCGTCTCGCCGGCCGGACAGGTGGTGCGCGACGAGCGCACGCTGGCCTACTTCATTGCGCATGAGATCGCGCACAGCCTAGCATGCGAGCGGCTCGGCGCGTGGCGGTTCTTCCGTCTACCGGACTGGCTGAGCGAAGGCTATGCCGACTACGTGGGCCGGGGCAGCGTTTGGGCGCGGCCCGGGATGGGGAACCTGTTTCTTCGTGATGCGCCGGAGATGAACTGGCCGGCTGCCGCTCCCTATCAGCGCTACAACCTTTTGCTCGGGTTCTGCATCGAACAGGAGATGTCTTCGCTCGATGCCGTGTTTGAAGCGGCGGAGGAACGGTCGACTGTCGAGGCGCGGCTGCGGGCCGTGCTTGGTGAACGGGAGTAATCGAACTCCTGTCACTAGCGCTGCTTGGCAATTGTCGACGGCGATGAGGGAAGGCGGCGCATCTTCGGAAGCTCCAGACCGCGTCGCATGGCGAAAAGACGCAGACCGAAGGTTAGGCCGGTCGTGAGGAGCAGGCGCGAGGTCTGTGAGAGTTCGGAATAGGAGAGCAACCAGAACGCCACGCCGCCGATCAGCGCGGCAGTCGCATAGAAGTCGCTCTTGAGGACGAGAGGGATCTCGCACACGAGTACGTCGCGGATGACGCCGCCGCCCACGGCGGTGAGGCCGGCGAGGAGGACGATGGTCATGGGATTGCAGCCAGCCTGTTGGGCGTGGGCGGCGCCGATGGCGGCGAAAAAGCCCAGACCGAGGGCGTCGGCGACCAGGACCCAGTTCCAGAGCGGGGCGATGTGTTTCTTGGCGACGATGGTGAGCACGGCGCCAAGCAGGCAGACTCCGAGGTACATGGGTTGGCGCAGCGCGACGGGCGGTGTGGCTCCGAGGAGAAGGTCGCGGACCATGCCACCGCCTACGCCAGTCATGGCGGCGAGGACGATCACGCCGAGCCAGTCGAGCTCGTGCTTCACGGCGCGGAAGGCGCCGGTGAACGCGAAGGCGAGGGTGCCGAGAAGATCGAGGAAGAGCAGCATGGGTCAGGCGGAGAGAATGAGGCGGGAAAGGAAGTTCCGGCGGGACACAGAGGTCACAGAGGCGGAGGCGCGCACAGAGGGCGGAAGACGGAGGCCAGACGACAGAAGATAACGAAGGGAAGGAAGGCGGAGGAGGAAACGGAGAGGAGGTTAACCGCAAGGAACGCAAAGAGCGCAGAGATCGGATACTTTGTGTTCTTTGCGGCTGATGTTCCGATCCAGAATGCCAGGTCGACGACCTGGCCTACAGTCTACCAGCTGCTTTGCCAGCTGCGGCGGAGGCGGACCTCCTCGTAGAGCGAGTCGTCGAGCTCGGCGATGAAGGTGCTGGGCTGGAGCGAGGTGATCGGGCCGCCCTTGCCGGAGGACATGCGCGGGTAGCAGAGGTAGAGCTCGTCCTTCGCCCGCGTTACCGCGACGTAGAACAGCCGGCGTTCTTCCTCTAGGTCGCCGTTCTCGAGGGCGCGGCGCAGGGGGAACATGCCGTCGGCCAGCCCGATGAGGAAGACGATGCCGTATTCGAGCCCCTTGGCCTGGTGGACGGTGGTCAGGCGGATCGTGTCCTCGTCGGGCTCGACCTTCTTGTCGCTGGTCTCGGAGGTGAGCAGGACGATCTGGGCGAGGAGCTCCTGCATGTCGTCGAAGCGGGCGGCGAAGCCGATGAGGCTCTTCAGGTCGTCCATGCGCGAGGAGTAGTTCGAGAATGCGCCCTTGAGGTAGTCGCCGTACCAGCCATCGAGTCCGACCTCGACGACGTCGCACGGCTTCTTCTTGAGCATCGTCTCGTACATGTCCTGGAGGGAGAGAACGAGCTTGGGCCAGTCTTCCTTGGCGTCCTTGGGGACCTTGGCGACGACATCGGGGTGGCTGAGGGCCTCGACGATCTTCACGTTGCGCGTCTTGGCGGCTTCGGTGGCGAGGGCGAGGAGTTTTTGCGCGCCCTTGTCGCCGACTTTCGGCAACAGCACGGCGAAGCGCTGGAACGCCATCGAGTCGGCCGGGTTGTAGAGGAAACGCAGCAGGGCGACGTAGTCGCGGATATGGGCCTGCTCGAAGAAGCGGACGCCGCTGGTGATCTGGTAGGGGACGTTGAGGCGGGTGAGCTCGAGCTGGATGTCGAGGGCCTGGAAGTGGGCGCGGTAGAGAATGGCGACGTCGCTCAGGCGGTAGCCGGAATCGCGGATGCCGCGCAGGCGTTGGACGATGAAGTTGGCCTGTTCGCGCGTGTCCATCGCGGGGACGAGGTAGGGCTTGAGGGGTGGCCCGCGGGCGGCGCGCAGCTCCTTGTCGAAACCGCGACCGCGGGGCTGGGCCTGGATGACGCCGTTGGCCAGCGCGAGGATCTCGGGGGAGGACCGGTAGTTCGTCTCGATGCGGTGGATCGCGGTGTTGGGGTGGCGGTCGGGGAAGGTGAGGATGTTCTCCACGTTGGCGCCGCGCCAGGAGTAGATGCTCTGGGCATCGTCGCCCACGGCCATGATCTGGTGATTGCCGCTCATCAGGTCGACGATCTGGGACTGGATGATGTTGGTGTCCTGGTACTCGTCGACGAGCACGTGCGCGTAGCGGCGTCGGTAGTAGTCGGCGACGTGCGGGGCCTGCTTGCGGATCTCGAGCCGGTCCTCGAGGAGGTCGG
>CAZXHR010000250.1:0-4833 GCA_964640465.1 uncultured Opitutaceae bacterium | reverse complement strand
GGTCTGGTCGTTGCTGCTCGCGTTCGCCTTCTCCGCCCGCGCCGCCGCGCCCGCGCCGGCCGCCGCCCCCTCCGCCACCGGCACACCCGCGACCGACACTCCGGCCCGCGCCTCCCTCGTTTTGCTCTGGCACCACCAGGCCCAGTTCGCCGGCTACTACATGGCCCTCGAAAAGGGTTTCTATCGCCGCGAGGGCCTCGACTTGGAGATCCGCCGCGGCGGTCCCGACGTCTCCCCTTGCGACGAGCTCGCCGCCGGCCGCGCCGACTTCTGCGTCGCGATGCTCCCCACCGCCATGGAGAAACGCGGCTCCGGCACCCCCCTCGTCCTCCTCGGCCAGATCGTCAACCGCAGCAACTTCTCCATCGTCGCCTGGAAACACCCCGCCGGCGCCCCCGCCGACGGCATCGCCACCCCGATCGATCTCGCCGGCTGCCGGATCAGCATCTGGGAGGCAGACCTCCGCCTGCCCTATCTGGCCTTCTTCGGCAAACAGGGCATCCAGCCCGAGATCCTTCCCCAGTACTACTCGCCCTCGCTCTTCCTCCACCACGGTGTCGAGGCCTGCGCCGTGATGCGCTACAACGAGTACCACCGCCTCATGCAAAACGGCGTCCGCCCCGACGACATCACCGTCTTCAACCTCTGGGAACACGGCGTCGTCATGCCCGAGGACGGTCTCTACGCCACCGAGCGCCTCTGGCGAGAGCAGCCGGACCGTTGCCGCGCCTTCGCCCGCGCCTCCCTCGAGGGCTGGCGCTACGCCAGCGCCCACCCCGACGAGACGCTCGACGTCGTCATGCGCTACATCGAGCGCGACAACCTCCCCACCAACCGCCCCCACATGCGCTGGATGCTCACCGAGATCCTCCGCTCCATCTTCCCCGAGGCCGGCGACCCCTGGCAGTTCGGCCGCCTCTCGCCCGCCGCCTTCGACAAGACCGCCGCGCTCCTCGAGCTCGGCCGCGGCTCCGGTATCGCCCCCACCTACAACGAACTCGTCACCCCGGAGGCCCGCGATGTCGCCCCGTGACCGCTCCCTCGTCGGCCGCCTCGCGGCCGTCATCCTCGGTGTCGCCGGCCTCGTGCTCCTCGCCGTCCTCGCCGTTAGCCATTTCGCCCAGCGCCGCCTCCTCCTCGAACAGCAGGAGAACCGCGCCGACGCCCTCACCCTCGCCGCCGTCAACCACATCGAGACCCAGCTCGGCCGCGCCGAGACCGCCGTCCAGTCCGCCGCCACCGCCTGGTCGTTGATCCCCGGCGACAAAGCCTCCGTCTCCCGGCTCATCGAGGAAACCCTCCGCGCCCATCCCCAGCTCTTCGGCATGGCCGTCGCCCTCCCGAAGACACAGCGCGGTGCCGATTTCCGCATCCTCTACGGTTTCCGCGACGGCGCCACCGTGCGCGTCGCCGACCGTCCCCAACCCAACCTCGACTACCTCGAGGACTGGTTCTACCTGCCCTACAACCTCCGCCGCCCCGTCTGGAGCGAACCCTACTACGACTCCACGTCGCAGACGCGCATGGTCACCTACTCCGCGCCCGTCCTGCGCAACGGCCGTGTCGTCGCCGTCCTCACCGGCGATCTCCCCCTCGACTGGATTCGCAAGCTCCTCGGCACCCTCTCGCTCGACGAAGGCTCCTCCGCCGTACTCCTCTCCAAACAGGGCTTCTTCATCTCGCACCCCGACCGCCGCGTCGAGATGCGCGAGACCGTCTTCAGCCTCGCCGAGACCCTGTCCACCCCCCAGGCCACCGCCGAGCTCAAGGACCTCGGCTGGAGCATGCTCCGCACCGAGCCCGGCCAGCGCTTCTACCGCCGCCCGCTCGACGGCCGCCGCGCCTACATCAACCACCGCCCTGTCGCCTCCGTCGGCTGGGTCGCCGGCATCATTGTACCCGAGGACCGGATGCTCGCCGCCCTCAACCACCAGACCCGCGTCAACCTCCTCGTCGGCGCCGGCGGCCTGCTCCTCCTCGCCCTCGCCGCCATCTCCACCGCCTACTCCCTCGCCCTTCCGCTGCGCCGCCTCGCCGTCGCCGCCCGCCAGCTCGCCGCCGGCAACTTCGACACCCCGCTCCCGCCCGTCCGCCGCCGCGACGAGGTCGGCCGCCTCACCGAGAGCTTCGCCAAGATGCGCACCGACCTGCGCGACTACATCGGCCAGCTCACCTCCACCACCGCCGCCAAGGAGAAGATCGCCAGCGAGCTCGCCATCGCCCACCAGATCCAGCTCGGCATCGTCCCCAAGCTCTTCCCACCCTTCCCCCAGCGCCGCGACCTCGACCTCTACGCCTGCCTCGAGCCCGCCAAGGAGGTCGGCGGCGACCTCTACGACTTCGCCCTCCTCGACGCCGACCACCTCTACGTCGCCATCGGCGACGTCTCCGGCAAGGGCGTCCCGGCCTCCCTCCTCATGGCCGTCGGCAAGACCCTCCTCAAGTCCACCATCCAGGCCGTCCGCGACCCCGCCCGCGCCCTGGTCATGGTCAACAACGAGCTCTCCGAGAACAACGACACCTGCATGTTCATCACCGCCTTCTGCGGTATCCTGAACCTGCGCACCGGCGACCTCTCCTACGCCAACGCCGGCCACAACCCGCCGCTCGTCCTCCGCTCCACCGGCGCCGTCGACATCCTCCGCTCCAAGCCCGGCCCCGCCCTCGCCGCACTCCCCGGCAGCCGCTACCTCAACCAAGCCGTCCGCCTGGCCGACGGCGACGCCCTCCTCCTCTACACCGACGGCGTCACCGAGGCCATGAACCCCGCCAACGTCATGTTCGACGAGTCCCGCCTCGTCGACCTCGCCGGCCGCGAGCGAGCCCAGCACATGCGCCCGCTCGTCGAGTCAATCGTCGCCGCCGTCCACGCCCACGCCGCCGGCACCGAGCAGTCCGACGACATCACCATGCTCGCCATGCGTGTCGCCAATTATCCGGACGCCAAGCCCGCCGAGCCCGCCCGCGCGCCCGACGCCGCCCTCGATCTGCGCAACCACAAGGACGACCTCTCCCGCCTCGTCGCCTGGATCGAGTCCCTCGGCGAGGCCTCCGCCTGGCCCGCCCCGCTCGTCATCAACCTCAACCTCGCCCTCGAGGAGTGGTTCGTGAACGTCGTCTCCTACGCCTTCGCCGACTCCGCCGAGCACACCGTCCGCTTCCGCCTCTGGAACGAGGGCGAGCTCCTCCGCCTCGAGATCGAGGACGACGGACGCCCCTTCGATCCCACCCTCCACGTCCAGGCCGACACCGCGGCCGGCCTCGATCAGCGCAAGATCGGCGGCCTCGGTATCCATTTCATCCGGCGCACCATGGCCGGCATGGCCTACCGCCGCCAGGGCGACCGCAACATCCTCACCCTCACCGCGCGCCTCGCCGCGCCCACCGCTTCCTAGACCATGCTCCGCTGCCTCAAACACCTCTGGCTGGGCCTCGCGCTCATCGCCGCCGCCTCCGGCATCCTGCTCAGCTCCGATATCGGCCGCCGCCAGAAAGCCGCCCCCTCGCCCGCCCGCATCCCGCGCGTCGCCCTCTTCCAGTTCGTCTCCACCGCCCTCATCGACGACACCGCCAAGGGTGTCGTCGACGGCCTCGCCGCCGCCGGCTTCGTCGAGGGCAAGACCATCCAGCTCGCCCGCTTCAACGCCTCCGGCGACTACGCCACCGCCACCGCCATCGCCAAGGACCTCGCCTCCGGTGGCTACGACCAGATCGTCACCGTCAGCACCCCGGCCCTACAGGCGATGGCCGCCGCCAACCGCGACGGCAAAACCCCGCACGTCTTCGGCGCCGTCACCGATCCCTACGGCTCCGGCGTCGCCATCACCGGCCCCGCGCCCGACCAGCACCCCGCCCACCTCGTCGGCATCGGCACCTTCCAGCCCGTCGCCAACCTCTTCCGCATCGCCCGCCAGATGAACCCGAAGCTGCGCCGCGTCGGCGTCGTCTGGAACCCCACCGAGCACAACTCCGAGGCCTGCGTCCTCAAGGCCCGCGCCGTCTGCGCCGAGCTCGGCATCGAGCTCGCCGAGGCCAACGCCGGCAACACCTCCGAGGTTCCCGAGGCCATCCGCTCCGTCCTCGGCCGCGATGTCGACGCCGTCTGGATCGGCGGCGACACCGTCGTCAATGCCTCCACCGGCTCCATCGTCTCCATCGCCAAGGCCGCCGGCGTCCCCGTCTTCACCAACGACCCCACCGACACCGCCCGCGGCGCCCTCGTCTGCCTCGGCGCCTCGTATCCCGATGTCGGGCGCACCATCGCCTCCCTCTCCGCCAAGCTCCTCCGCGGCACCGACCCGCGCACCATCGGCGTCGAGAACGTCGTCCCCGAGCGCCTCACCATCAACCCCGATGTCCTCGCCGCCTTTGCCTCCGCCTGGTCCACCTCGCCCGAGCTCCTCGCCCGCGCCGCCGCCAAGGCCTCCCCCGCCACCGCCGCTTCTCCCGCGCCCACGGCGCAGCCGAAGCCCGAGCCGGGCCGCACCTACAAGGTCGATCTCGTCTACATGACGCCCCACAAGCTCTTCGACGAGGCCATCGTCGGCGTCCGCAAGGCGCTCGCGTCGCAGGGCTTCGTCGACGGCAAGAACCTCCGTCTCTCCATCACCCACGCCAACGGCGACATGTCCATCATGCAGCAGGTCGCGTCCAACGCCGCCGCCACCGACGCCGACCTCGTCATGTCCCTCTCGACACCCGCGCTCGCCGCCGTCGCCGGCCGCGTGAAGGACAAGCCCGTCGTCTTCGCCGAGGTTACCGAGCCCGTCGGCGCCGGCGCCGGCAAGTCCTTCACCGACCACCAGCCCAACGTCACCGGCGCCGTCGCCCCCG